>CAYQXU010000034.1:0-11077 GCA_964421685.1 Candidatus Woesearchaeota archaeon | reverse complement strand
GATGATATTGCACCTGAAACAAAGATAATCCATCGTTATGCAAATGAATTGCTCTAACTATAATTTTTTTATCATTCCTCATTCTTTTAAAACCATCATCTTCAATAAATTTTATTTTACATTTATTACAAAGATAAAGTTGTTTTTCACCAGATTTATTATATCTTTTTCCTCTTCTTGAGATATTCTCTAATTTACATTTTGGACATTTCATAGGTGCTTTACCTCCTTTCCAAAATGTAAATTGATTAAGATTTATATATTTATCCCTTTAAGTTGACAGTGTCGTGTTTTGAAAAGATATAAAAACTAATAATGTTTAATATTGACATGGCAGAGCCAAAGGAATTAACTATAGAACAAAAACTATGGGGATGTGTCTTAGATAGAAGAATAACTTGGATGTCCCGCTTTCAAATGTTATATGGTATTTTTGATGATCCTGCAGTTTATCAAGCAAAAAATAATTTGATTCAAAGAGGGCTTATTAGAAGACGCAAAGGCCAAGACCAAAATATCCCTCTAGAGCTAGTTGTTTATGAGGCTAATATTTAAAATTAATTACCATAAAAAGGCATAGTTAAATGCCTTACTTCATAAGTTAAGCCTTGATAGCCAAATATTGTTGATTTCTCATCTGCTTTTTGAACAACTGCTTCTGGAATCATTTTAACTCCTATTGCTGGTCTTCCACCTCTTAAATCTCCATCGTCTAAAACATCTATAACAATTCTTCCATCATGATATTTTGCATAAGGAACCGTTGCTGTAGGATTGTCTCCAGGAAGCCAATAAAACAAATTTCTTGGAAGCGCTTCAATTGCATCATGAACTCTGCCTTCGACACCATCTCCCAAACCAGCATTGGCAATGTCTCCAAACCCAGTAAAATTAACTAATCCCATTCATAAATTAATGATTTACATTATTTAAATATTATTGTAATTTTCAGCCAAAAATCAATCCAGCACCAGCAGACAGAATGAATGATAAAAGCATCAATGCAAATGAATGTTTTATTCCTGTTTTAAAAGACCCTTCAGCGAGCTTTCCAATAGTCAGCCCTGAAAAAGCCCCTTGAATAAGAAGAAGGTAAAGGAAAGAATTTGAAATATCTTTAACACTCCCCTCAGGATTTCCTATTCCAATTCCCAGCCCTCCTGTGCCCAGCGTCTTCAAATCAGCAATTCCAGAAAGCAAAGGCAGAATCTTGAACTGCATTACTAAAATAATTACCATAAACACAAAAAAGATAATATAGCCCTGCGTCACAAGTGAAGAAATTATTGCTTTTCTTTCTTTCTTAAGCTTGTCAGACATGTTTACAGCCCCTGCAACATTTTCTAATATTTCTCCAATATCTCCGCCAGCTCTTTCTGCCTGTCCAATTAATGTCAACACCCTTGATATTGCTTTATTGTTGACATCTTTGGAGAATACCTGCAAAGCCTGGCTTAACGGAACACCGAGAGAAATTTGATTTGCAAGCTTGTTTATATTAGGGCTTAGAATTCCAAAAGTTTTATTTTTCATGTTTACTATACTTTTGCTTATAGGTGTTCCTGTCTTCACGCTTTCAACAAGATCTCTTGAGAATTCAAGGAACATCTCTTCTTTTTCATTAGACATTCTCGCCTCGTAAATAACATTGAGGACAAAAGGAAGAATTCCTATAATTATCCCAACTCCAAAAACAAAATAAAACAGCTGGCTGCCATAAAACAAAAATGAGGTTAGGATAACAACTATGGAAAAAATAATTCCAATCCAATGAACTTTTTTAAATTCCATTTAAAAACCTCCTGCGGGTTTTTGATCCAGTAACCCGGTCAGAGCTTCTAATTGCCTCCGATGACTCTGAACAAAAAACCTCGTGTTTTCTTCCAGCATCCAGCTGAACCTCTTCATTGCCTCCGAATGGTTCAGATAAAAACCTACAAATTTATGAAGCGCCCCCATTTTAATTTTATTTTTCATATTTATCCTTGCGGCTGTTTTAATTGCAAAAATGTTAAAAATATTATATTTATCATCACAACCCCCAAAACCATTATAAGAGTTATCATTGAAGTGCTTATTGCTATTCCCAACCCAGAAACTTTCATCATAATAAGCAGGAGCATGATTATCATAGGCGCTGCAATTACAAGGCTTATGTAAATGTCCATAAAAGTTTCAGCGCTTTTAGTGTATTTTTCCCTTTCAAGCCTGTATTCAAAAAGCAGGCTCTGCGCCCTTTTATCAAAGAAATCCTGCAAGCTTCCTCCGGAATTTATTACTATTGCAATTCCATTAAGCAACTCCGCTAGCCTTTGGCTTGGGCTGTTGAAGCCGACATTCCTCAAGGCTGTGACAAGATCATATCCATAAACATTTATTTCATTTATTAATTTTATAAGCTCCCTTTCAAGATAAGGATATTCTCCTGTTGAAATTATTATATTAAACATTTTGCTTGGTTCTACAAGAGAGCCGGCTATTGCTGACATGTGGATTGTTGCAAAAGGAAGTTCTTGATCAATTCTGTTTGAGATGTATTTTTTCTCAAGTGAAGGATAACCATATATTAGAGTAAAGGTTCCAAGCGGCGCAACTATCATTATCCAGAAAAACTTAAGAAATCTCGCTCCAAAATCTCCTGCAGAGCTGCTTATTACCGGCCAAGACAGGCTTATCTTAAAAAACATGAGAAAAACAACAATTAAAAATCCGCCGATAAAAGCAAGCAAAGTGCTGAAAATAAGCACTGAAATAAAGCTAGGAGCAGTATATTGCATATGCGCTTTGACTAGATCTCTTTTTAATGTCATAAACATATTTTTCTTAGAAAGAGAATTTGCATAGTTGCCAAAGAACTTATTTCCAAGGCTTACATACTTGCTGGGTTTTTTCTCTTTGGATTTTTCAATTATTTTCCCTCTTTTTTTCAGCCTGCTTATTGTCTTCCTATCGAGATCTGTTATTTCAACATCAATCAGCTTGTGCTTTTTTTTAAAACTGACGGTTTCTGCTGTATATTTTTTTTCAGGCGCTGGCTTGATTTTTGAAAATTCAGCGCCTTCAATGCCTGAAGATATTGGCTTAGTCATACTCACATCTTCAAGAGTGTTTGAAACATCATCAATTGTCCTGCCCAAAATTGTTTTTAGTGTGTCAAGATGGCTAAGTAGCATTACTCTTTCTTCCTTATTTGCCTGCTCAATTCCCTGCGTTATTGAAACTATTTCCTTGACAATCTTTATCTCTTTTGAAAGATTTTCTTTAAGCTCTTTAAGATTATTTTCAGCCATACCTTACAGCCTCTAGAATTTTTCTCTGTATTTGAAGAATAAAGCTCTTTATTTTTTCAAAATCCATATAATCCCCTCTCCTATAAGCTTCTTCAAGCCTCATCTCTGCCTTTTCCAATGAAGAAACAAGCTGCATAAGAAATTCAACCTCTTCGTTTTTCATTTTTCACCATAAAATGTTTATTTGTGATTGTCTTTCTTAACAAAGATATTTCCTTTATTATATCTTTCGCCGCATTTACATTTAAGTCTTTTCCATAGTAATTTATCTGATTTCTTATTATTCTAAATCTGTTAAAAATGATTGATGAGCGTTTGTCATTACATATTTCATCTAAAAAAGCACAGAAGCAATCATGATTGTATATTTTAAAGCCCATTTTTATTGCCAAAGCCTCTAGCAACTCTCTAATTGATTCATAAATAATGCTTACTTTAGTAGATGCAGTTATTTTATCAAGTCTAAGCCTATTATTTGACTCAAGTTTATTTTTGCTGGATATTAAAAGTGAATTCACAAGGTTTTGGTCTTTTTTCACTTCCTTTACAAGCATTTTATCTTTACATTCTTTCCAGTCCATGCTAAATTTCTCCATCTAGAGCACAGCCATTAAGTATGTTCATTTCAAGCTCTTTATTTTTTATATCTTTTAATGATTTAAACCTGAAAACTTCTATTTTTCTTCCAAATTCTTTTTCATATCCTTCAAGATTAATTATATTTTTAGAATTGGAGATTAAAGCAAGATCAATATCAGAGTCAGGCTTTGTTTCAAGCTTAGAAAGTGATCCAAATAGCACAAGGACATGGATTTGTAATTTTTCGTTTAATTTTTTTATCAGCATTTTTAGTTTGACCCTCCAATAAATTCTTGAAAGATCTCTTAAAATTAAGCTTTCCCTATTAACCCTAAAAAGAATTAAATTCCTATACTCCCTTTTTTTAAGCAGGCCTTCTGTTTCAAAGTTTTTTAATAATGCCGAAGCTGTGGGTGGGCTTATTTGAACGATTTTCGCGTATTCTCTCACGCCAATTTCTCTATAGCAGTCTTCAAAAAAAGGCCTAAGATTGTTAATTATTTCTAACATATGTAAAAATAAATTAACGTATGTTTATAAATGTTTCCAGTAAAGGGAGATGTCATAAGAAGAACCGTAGGTTCTTTTTGTTGAAAAGTTCTGGCTTTGGAACCTCGTTCGTTTTGGAAACCTTTTCTAAAGGTTTATTTCCAAAATGTTCATATCTCAATACCAAACTCTCTCAAAACTTCTGTAGGTTTTTTATTGTACTTATTTATAAGATCCTTGACTTCTCCAAACTTGAATAAATTTCTTCTGTACATTTCGTAAAGAAGCCTGACTCTTCTTCTAAATTCAAGATCAAGATCCTCCATCTTTAATCCATACCTTCTCGAAACTTTCTCAAGAATCTTGCTTGTTTTCTTGAAATAAAATTTGTCATCAGCAGGATTCCATACATAAGGCGTGTTTGTCAACGCTATCCCGTCAGGAGTTACATTAATGACTTCAACAATTTCCTTGAGCTTTCTTGTCTCTTGTTTTTTTACAATAGCGTGCGTCATTACGCAAATGCAGTCTAAAACATTTAATAATGTAGGAGACAATTCTATAGGGGGAGTTTCAAGCCTTTTTATAACAGTGTCAATAGAATCAGCGTGAATAGTGCTAAGAGAAGAGTGCCCTGATGCCATTCCTTGAAATAAAACATAAGCCTCTTTTCCTCTAACTTCCCCGACAATAACATAATCAGGATTCTGCCTAAAAGAGCTCTTTAATAAAATAAATAAGTCTATTTCACCTACTTTTCCTCCAGCTGTTGCGCTTCTTACGACGCTAGGAAGCCAGTTTTCCTGAGGCAGATTCAATTCTCTGGTATCTTCAATGCTTACTATTCTTGCTTCAGGAGGTATGAAAAATGAAATAGCATTCAGCAAAGTGGTCTTCCCGCTGGAAGTCCCTCCTGTTATTAAAATATTCATTCTATATTCAGTTAATATCCACAAATATGCAAGCATTTCAGGGCTTAGAGTGTTCATCGAAAGGAGCTTAGGCGGCGTCCAAGGAACTTTTGTGAATTTTCTTATAGTAAATGTCGGGCCCTTACTTGTAATATCTTTAGTATATGTTGCATTAACTCTGCTCCCGTCCTCTAAACTTCCGTCTAAAATAGGATTTGCATAAGAAATATATTTTCCGCATCTTTGCGCAAGCTTCTCAATAAAGCTCGTAAGCCTGTCAGAATCCTTGAAGATTACATTCGTTTTTATATTTCTATAAATTCTGTGGACAATATAAACATAAGTGTTATTCCCATTGCATTCTATATCTTCAACAAAATAATCTCTAAGAAGAGGATCTGCCTCGTTGAATCCTATGAAATCTCTTGCAAGATAATAAAATACCTTCCTGTAAGTTTCATAGCTCATGTTTATGCCAAGTTCGATTGAAAGCAGCTTGAATCTCTTGTCAATATATTCGAGAAGGTTGTCTGTATCTCTTTCAACTATAGCATCAAAATTAACAAGATTCCTCATTGCATTTATTATATGCTCTTTTATTGAAACTTCATTTTCATCAAGTATAGGCTCTTCAACCTCGTAGACCATTTCATATTTTTTATCATCCCAATATATATGAACATAGGCAAAAGGCTCAACTAAAGTATATCTTATGTCTATCTTTGTCTTGTCCTTTATTCTTTTCAAAGGCGGAAATTTTGGGTTAAAATCTATTTTTGGCCGAGGATAACTTTGTATTCCAGGTATTTGTGTTTTTTGTGGCATCTTTCAATTGAGCAAATTTGTTTTATTTATCTTAAAATTTGGGAATGACATTGCCATTCTAAATTATTCCAATATCAATAAGAGTTTTTCCTCCAGAGTCTCCTTTATTTGAAAATGATATTTGATATGCAACAGGGGCTTTTGTTACTGCCTTAACTTTGTCAACGCCGTCAAATTGCAAATCATATCTATTGCTGTAATTGCTGATTAGCGTTACTGTGCTTATCTTCCCGATTTTCTTAGTGCTAGCTAAAATGTTTCCGACATTTATATATTCTCCTGGCATTCCGTTTTCTCCAGGCTGCGTATAAGCATATTTTCCATCCATTTCAAAAATAATCTCATCATTTGTTCCGTCAATTCTTAATTCCCCTTTTTTTATTCCAACTTCGACAACTCTTTGGTTTCCTGCTCCGCCCTGCACAATTGATGAAATAATGCTGTTTATATCCTCCATCATCTGCACACTTTGATCAATAGTTGCTTTGTCTTGTATCTCTTCTATTTTTGGTTTTGCAAAAGAGATAAATAATCCTATGATTGTCAAGGCAATTAAAGTGTAGATTACAGTCTCAACCCATACTTGCGAGCGTTTTGACATTGGACTAATTTTTAGATTCATTACCGATGTCAAAGCGGGAGTAGAGCGTTTTGACATTGGCAAAAGTTTTTTATTAATCCCAAAAGTCAAGGCGCGAGTCTCAGACTTGCTGATAATAATATCACCTTCTTTTTTCATGTAATAATAAAAGAAAAATAGTTTATAATGTTTTTCTTTCGCCAGTTCACTTGTAAGCTATAAAAACATTATAGTTGTTTTCCCCATCTAAGTTTAGCTTTTCTATTTTTTTAAATCCAACTTCACGCAGCATATTAATCAGTTCTTCATGTTTAAGAAGATAGCTAGAATAGACAAGCTCTTGTTTTTTTCCATTAACATCTACAAGATTGTTTATTTTTCTTATTCTTTTTTTATAATCATGGTAAATTTCCCATTTAAGATTAATTTTTTTATTATCTAGAACTATCTCCCCAAAATCTTCAGTTATTGGATATTCTAGCTTGTTGAATTCTTTTTCGTTAGTCAAATCTACATATAAAAAACCACCAATTTTTAGAATCTTGTAGAATTCCATTAAAGATTTTTTTATATTGTTTTTAGCTTCTTTTGGAACATTATCTTTAACCCAAGAATCAACATATATTAAAGAGTTGCCACGACATAAACAAACATCAAATTTTTGGTTTATTCTCTGCGATAGTTCTAGCCAATTGATTAAGTAGTAAGGCATTTTTATCTTTGAGTTGGATAGTTTATCTTTAAAAAATTTAAACATTACTTCGTTGCCGTCGGAATAAGTGATATTCCAGCCAAGTTTTTTTAATTCTAAACTAGGAAAACCAGTTCCGCCAGAAACATCAATAATAGTCTTAACTCCTTTTTGTTTAAGAAATGAATCAAGACTTTTTACATACTTTTCATCATACATAAGCCCAATACTAATATTCCACAATTCAGCTATGTTCATTATAAATATCTAATAAATTTATTTTTCTTGTCGACTAAAATGTTCTTAGCATTAATTTGTTTATCAGTCAATTCAAAGCCCATTATGATTATTTCTTCACCTTTTTTAATTAAATGAGAAGCAGCTCCATTCATGCAGATTATACCAGAATTTCTTTTGGCTGGAATTACATAAGTTTCAAGTCTTGCTCCAGATGTGTTGCTTACAACCAAAACCTTTTCTCCAGACCAAAAACCAGCTTTCTCAATTAATTCTTCATCAATTGTAATACTACCAACGTAATTTAAATTAGCCTCTGTAACAGTTGCTTTATGAATTTTTGACCTTAATACAAATCTCATATTTATCTTATGGAGAAATGATTTATAACTTTTTCTAACTCAAGGGCAATTATCAATTTGATCTAAGGAGTCAGAAACAGAGCATTGCTGCTTGCCTATAACAGGAACAATCTTCACAGATTCAGGCCTTCCATTAAATCCTCCCGCAGTCAAATTGTAAACATAAGTTGCTCCTGAATTTCTATCAGGAAGCTTGACGCTGTCCCCGTAATTCCCATTATAAGGCTTTAAATTAGTTATTTGCGAATTTTGGCTTGAGATCTGCAGGCTCTTTGAGCTTCCTTGGTAAGAGATTGCAATTACTGCCTGTGAAATATTAATATCCTCTGTGCTAATTGAAATAAGCATTTCACTTGTGCTTGCATTGTAGCATGTATAAGCTGAATTAAATTTCAATTTTTCAAAAACATCTAAACATCCTTGCTCTGGGAGCTGGTTTTGGACAAGATTATTTATAACTCCCCAAACAATTGCAACAAGAGCAATTGTGAGCAAAACTAAAAGCAAGGTTGCAACGACCGTCGATAATCCAAGTTTGTTTTTCATTTTATTGTAAATTTCTGGTTTGGGAGCCTTTCCAAAAGGTTCATTTTTATCATCTTAACTTAAAGGTATTTTATATCCATAATCTTTTTCATTGCACATATATGTTTTTTCTCCCTGGCTTCCGCAGCTTCCTATTAGAACAGGTATTAATGTTACTGAGGCGGTGTCTGAACTTATTTTAGAGCTGATGTCTTTTGAAAAAGTGCCTCCTTGATTTAAACCTGTTCCTGGAAATCCCATCTCGCTAAGATCAAATGTTTCATAGCTTGTAACTCCATCGACCTTGACTTTTATTCCAAAAATAGGAACATTGCCTGTATTTGATATGTAAAGTTCTCCGTTATTATAATCTGCAAAAAACTGAACATTCTTGCAAACAAGCTCTATATTTTGGTCGAATTTTAAGCAAGTCTCCCCTTTAAGGCCTCGAAACCATAAGAAGACTATCAGTGCAATAATTATTGTTATTGAAACTAAAAGAATAGTCGCAACAACAGGAGAAACTCCTTGTTTCCCATTTCCTCTTTTCATCCTATTACAATAACTTCTTTATTTTTAAAGTTTTATGTCTAAGTACACCTAACATCTATGCTTGTTTTTGCGTCAGCGCCGCAGCTTACAAATCTAAGTCGGTTGTCTGCTCTCTGCCATCTTACAGGAGTCAGCTCAATTTTGCTTATTGTTCCAAGTTGCACTGGAAGATTAAATAAATTATTTACTTCATGGCTTGGGCTGAATGAGTTATTGTTGCCTTGGCTGACAAGTACAGCATTGCTGAAATTAGTAGTATTTGGGTTTATACTTACATAGCTTGAAAGATCTATTGTTGCAAGATTTAAAGTTGAAGAGTTAGCTCCATGGATATAATAGCCGGCAAAATCATATCTTCCATTATTGCTTAGCGTTAAGTTTAAAATATTTGTCGCACAGTTGTAAAAATAATCCTTTACAGAAATAGACACTCCTTCAGGGCATTGCACAACATCTTTAGGAACATAAGATTTCATCCAAACATAAAGAAGCCCGCTCATAACAACAGCCAGGCTTATAAGAAGAACATATCCTATAACTACACTAACTCCTTTTTTACCTACTCTCTTTTTATTTATCATCTTTTATTTTTTAGTTGTGTGCAACATACTTTTCATCTCCAATATATTGAGATATTATGAAATAAAAATCTTTGCCTTGCCTTAAAACAAACCCATAGTCAGATCCGCCATAGCTGACTGTTAGGTTATTCCCATTCTGCGTGTAATTATTGTAAGTTTGTCCTAGCCCATTATTGTATATTGAAACATTCAATCCAGAATCTTCAACGACATAAATTATATTAATATCTTTCCCAGCATATTTTGAAAAGTTGCTTTCAAATCCATTCCATGAGTAGTTTCCAGAAACAGCACTTCTATCAAGGAATTTTCCAGATTCAACTTCAAGCTCGTCTTTAAGGTCATAAACTAAAGAAGTTCCTTGCTTTTTTGAATAATTTGTTATGGCAAGCATTCCTGCAATCAAGCCTATTATTACAATTGCAGCAATTAAGTAAAATTGACCTCTTCTCGTTTTTGGAAAAAACGAAGGACAAAAAAATCTTTGATCTTTTTTATTCACACTCTCTCTCATCAATCTACAAAGAATAATTAATTTATTAAGGTTTATATTGTTTCAACTAAGCCTATGCTTTCATATTCGTAGTATCTTATATGTGGAAACCTCTGCCGCCTTCTTCCAGCATATTTTCCCTTGGTTTTTGCTCCATAGTTAATGCCATCTCTTCCAACAACACCCTCTCTGCCAACACTTAATTTTAAAGCTTTTAACTCTAATCCGCCTTTTATCTTAGTTGCCTGGCAATCAATAACCCTCCCCTCTCTTACATAAACGCTCGTATTTAATCCTCTTAAATACATTATATACAACCTAACTCTCTGGCTGGATTGAAAATTTCTTTCAGAGTATTTTGTTTGAAATAAAGAAGTCAAGTCAAATTTTTTCTTTGCCATTACTTATAATTTTTAGATATGGTTCTTAAATTTTTCACATTTCTTCTGATCCTAGTCTCGCCAAGAATTAAATAACTTGCAAGATACGCTTTAAACATCCAAAGAAGACTTTTTTCAAGAATTTTGCTGTGGTTTTGGGTTTTCATTTTCATGTAAAACCTTTCTTTCCCACAGGGCTAAATTAAAATATGTTTCAAGTATTTATAGTTTTTGGAAAATTTTGTAAAAACTCGTGAAAATTAGTAAAAAATAGAAAAATTCAAAGTTTTAATCCTATAACAGAATAAATTGCTGCTTGAGGTTCGGCCCAAAAGAGATAACTTACCATATTCCACTCAGTATCGCAGTGCCCGTCTGCAATATGATATAATTCATGTTTTATTGTTGTTCTACTGACTCCTTGATACAAGCTTATTTCATATAAACTGTCATCAACCCTACAAGAACTAGCTCCAGAGATTCTAGAAATATTTTCATCAACAATCCTTATCCTGCCTTCTATTCCTAATTTAGGACGAGCCAGTTGAAAGAAACCCTTTGCGGATTTTAATCCGCAGATTG
>CAYQXU010000033.1:0-11342 GCA_964421685.1 Candidatus Woesearchaeota archaeon | reverse complement strand
TTAACTTAATTAGATTTGTCAGGCATAATTATATCACTATAATTTGACAGTATCGCCTGTTAGATAGTTTTAAAAACACTTTTTCTATGGATTTTTTATGAAAGAATATGAAGACCCCAATATAGAAGTTGCAAGGCGATTGTATAACGGCAGTTCTCTTTTAAGAGCACTCGGTTCTGTAAGAAGGTTTCCAGAAAGAATTAGAGAAGAGCAAAAACACTTGGTTGCAGATTATTTTATCGATCAAATCAAGCAAAATGGAATTGATGCTCATTTTATTCCAGAAGAAGAAATTTTAAGAATGACTGGCGATCCTAAAAATCTGGCAACATTAAAACAGAGGAAATTATATATCTCAGATAAAATGCAGAAGCCTGAAAATTTCCTAATATTAATGGACGAATTAGCACATGAAGTAGGTTTTCTGTTAACAAAAATTAATTATGGTTCTAGGCCTGAAATTCCAATCGTTAAGCCTTGGGATATATGGGCGCCTCATTTATTAGATAGAATGCCTTGGTATGAAAAGGCAGCATAAATATTTATAAAGTTAAAATAATTATTACTCACATGAAAAAGAGGAGTAAGTTTACTTGGAGTACTAAATTAGCTTTAGGTATTCTTTTTGTCTCAGTAATTCTTGCAGGATCGATATTTGTTAGTGCACTAACTCCTGGAGTTGCTCCAAACCCCGGACATGATATTCAAACTGTTTCTCCTCCTAATCCTTGTTCTGCTAATCAAGATCTTCAGTTTGACGGAGTGAATTGGAAATGCGCTTCTCCCGGAGATATAACAGATGTTCTTTCTGGAATCGGATTAAGTGGAGGAGGTGCTTCTGGAAGTGTAACCATCAGCGCAGATACTAATTATTTACAAAGAAGAGTTTCCGGAACCTGTCCTGCAGGGCAATCTATAAGAGTTATTAATTCAGATGGGACTGTAGCTTGTCAAATCGATAATGTTGGGGGGTTTACTCTTAATTCGACAGTATATAGTGATGTATATGGAGGAGCAGCAACAAATATGGGAAGCCACTACTTTTGCTTTCTAACGCAAATTTCTAATCCTAGTGCAACGTCGTCGGATCATGCAGAGTGCACCCTAGTTGAAAATATTACTACTGAAAGCTGGAACCTTACAGCAGGAGGAGTATCCTTAGCTGTTTGTGGAGCGAGATGCATCGATAAAACTTAAGATGATAGGCCAAGGTCAAAATAAAGCATTGTATGTATTTCTTGCTGTGGTGTTTTTAATTTTCTTAGCTATTGGGATAAATGCACTAACTCCTGGAGTTGCTCCAAACCCCGGGCATGATATTCAAGCTGTTTCTCCTCCTAATCCCTGTTCTGCTAATCAATATCTTCAGTTTGACGGAGTGAATTGGAAATGCGCTTCTCCAGGAGATATAACAGATGTTCTTTCTGGAATCGGATTAAGCGGGGGAGGCATCTCTGGAAGCGTAACTCTAAGCGCAGATACTAATTATTTACAAAGAAGAGTTTCTGGAACCTGTCCTGCAGGGCAATCTATAAGAGTTATTAATTCAGATGGATCTGTAGCTTGTGAAGTAGATGATGTGGGGGCTGGTGGGAAATGTTTATTTGCTGAGCCAAGATCGTATAGCACTTCACTAGGATCAACGACGCCTATTAACTTAGGAAGCCACTTTTTTTGCTCTTTAGAGAATGTGAAGAATGATGGGCCTTCTTCTTCTGATCATGCAGAGTGCACTTTAACTGAAGCTGGCGGAAATTGGAACCTTACAGCAGATGGCGATTCAACGTCTTTATTTTATTGTGCAGCAGGATGCACTCAATATGTTGATTGCTCTCTTCTTGATTGTTCTTCTAATTCGCCTCCAACGTTTGATTTTCCTCCAGATCAAACAGTGCAGGTGTGTCCGGGCGGTGAAGTTTCTATGCCCTTCTCAAATATAAACGACCCAGATAATAATTTTTATGAATGTTCTATGCTTGATGGGCTGGGGGCTGTAGACAAAATAGGAAATACATGGACTTGGCATCTCACACCTCTAAATTCAGGACTTGTTCAAGTAACCGTGCAGTGTACTGATTATTGCCTTGCTACGACTGCTGCATTCAGAACTTATACTTTTATTGTAGACCCACAGTTCTGTTAATTTACCCCAAATTTAAAAACTTCTCCCATTGGATATAAAAAGGAAAATCTCTAAAAAATTCTATCGAAAGATTTAAATATTAGATAATACTTATTTGTTATAAGTAAATAACTAAAAGTGATTAATATGACAAGAACATTAGAACAGAAAAAACAGATTCATTGGCCAACATTGAATACGGTTATTATGGTTGAGAATTCTCTAAAAAAAATGAATGAAAGCGTAGTTTCTATAGCAGAGCTTAAAAGAAAACTTCCTAAGCAAGTAAATCACAACACATTAATGTTAATTCTTAGGTATTTAGAAGGGAGCAATAAAATCTTTGTTTCTCTTAAAGGAATAACCTGGATACATAATAAAAACCCAAATTTAAAAAAGGCAATATCAGAAGGCATAGAATTATGAAAAGTGTAAAAGTTATTCTATCTCCTGAAGCTAGGGAGGTTTTTGAATACCTTAATAGAGAGGCTTTGATTTCCAAAACAGAAAGTCAATTTTTAAAGCAATTCATCAAAAAATAGAATTAATAAAACAAAATCCACATTATGGAAACCCCTTGGCTAAAAATCTTATTCCAAGAGAATACATTGAAAAATATGGGATAAATAATTTATTTAGGATAGAACTTCCTAACTTTTGGCGAATGCTTTATACTTTGACAGAAGGAGAGACAAAAATAGAAATCATATCCTTTATTCTTGATGTAATCGATCATAAAACATATAATAAAAAATTTGGATACAAATAATTAACATTTAAAAACTTCATTTCTTTAATATAAAAATAAAAAGAGGCTTTAGGGATAAAGATTTTCCTCAGAGGCAGAGAAAGAAAATCGCTCGAGGGATCGAGAACTTACACTAATAATCCAAAAATGTGTGGGCTCGAGCAAAAAACCCGCAGGAGGTTTTCAAAGTGAAACACAACATTAAGATAACAATATTTCTTCTGGCAATGTTCATAGTAACACAGTTTATTGGAATGTATGTTGTAAACCATTATCTTATACAAAATAATGATCTCCCTTATGGAATGAGGCCCCCCCAAGCCCAGCAGGAATCTGACTTTTACACTTCATTTCTTCCATCAATAATAATTGCATTTGTAGTTGCAATATCACTGTTATTTTTCCTCACAAAATTCAAAGCTGAATTTATCTTAAAAGTCTGGTTTTTCTTGGTTGTAATAATTGCACTCGGAATTTCATTCAGCTCTTTTTTATCTAGCTTAAAATACGCTCCTTTGCTTGTCCTTATAGCTGCAATCCCTTTAGCTTTCATAAAAATATACAAGAGAAATATTCTAGTCCATAATCTCACAGAGCTTTTTATTTATCCCGGAATTGCTGGGGTTTTTGTGCCCATACTAAACATATGGACAATTATTATCTTATTAATAATAATCTCATTTTACGATATGTGGGCTGTCTGGCACTCAGGAATAATGCAGAAAATGGCTAAGTATCAGATAAATACCCTAAAGATCTTTTCAGGCTTTTTTGTGCCTTATGTTTCCAAGCAGTTAAGAGAAAAGATAAAGAAAATGAAAAAATCAAGCCTTAAGAAAGGAAAGATCAAGGTTAACCTAGCTATTTTAGGCGGTGGAGATGTCATATTTCCAATAATAACTTCAGGCGTTGTGCTAAAAACTTTGGGCCTTTGGCCAGCAGTTCTTGTAATGGCTGGAGCAACATTAGGAATTAGCTATTTATTCTTTGCAGCAGAGAAAAAGAAATTTTATCCTGCAATGCCGTTCATAACAATCGGAATCTTCATTGCAATGATAATTAGCTATCTAGTATTTTAATTATAGCCAGTATGCTCCAACATCTAAAAATTCCAGGATAGGAGTATAACTTGTTACGTAGTCTCGTCGACCAATATTTAGGGTTAGGGAAATAGACCCAGGCACATTTTTCTCTGGCCAGCTATAAGAGATTGATGGAGCTCTATCATTATCAGAGGCTTCATTCTCCAAGGGTTCGGCATCTTCGTCAAGCCTTATGTCTAGCATTTTTTAATTTATTTGAGGTTGTTTATAAATTATTCTATTGTATTCACTTGTTAAAAGTAACAAAACCATAAGATTTATAAAGGGAATTACCTACTCTTCAGTTACTATGGAAAGACAGTTTTATTTGATAATAGCTAAGGACGCAAGAGAAATAATGAGTGTTACAGAAGGAATTGGAACAAGAGAGAATTATGAATATCATTTAACTAACGCTAAGATTGGATCTAATATTGTTTTGAATGAATATGGCCTTACTAAAGATCAAGACAGAGCTGCTCATGCAATAACTTTAACAATGAATGGAAAGCACTTCGCTGAGGTGCAGAATGAAATTAAGGGTCTTGAAGCGGTATTAAAAGGAGAAGCAAAATAAAATGATGTTAAAACAAGAATTAATAAATAAAATTAAGGATTACTTTGACCTTAATATCTATGAAACTAAAGTATGGCTAGCATTGCTTGGAAAAGGAATCGCTTCTGCAGGCGAAGTTGCTGATATTTCTGGAGTTCCAAGATCTAGAACCTACGATGTCCTTGAATCTTTAGAAAAAAAAGGCTTTGCAATAGTCAAGCTAGGAAAGCCTGTAAAATATCTTGGAGTAAAGCCTAGAATAATTCTCGAGAAGCTTAAGAATAATGTAAGAAAGGATGCAGAAGACAGAATACAATCTCTTTTAAAGATAAGAGAAACAGATGAATACACTCAATTAGAGAATCTTTATACAGGAGGAATAAGCCCTGCTAAAAGAGAAGACCTTTCAGCTGCAATAAAAGGAAGGTCAAACATTTCCAATCATCTAAGAGAAATATTGCTTAATGCAAAGAAAGAAGTAATTATATGCACAAACGCAGAAGAATTCAGCTTGAAGTCAAAGCTGTTCCTCCAGACTTTTGAAACTTTGAAAAAAGCAAACATAAAGCTCGTTGTTGCTTTGTCAGGAGACAAGGAGCTCGTAAAGAAAATAAGCGCTTCGTTTGATATAAAAGTTAAGACAATAAACATAGACGCAAAATTCTTCATTGTTGACAGAAATGAAATATTATTCTACTTATCTAAAGGAAACGACAAAGAAGACACAGCAATCTGGCTTAATTCAGATTTCTTTGCTATGGCTTTTGCAACATTGTTTGACAAAGCTGTTGAGGGGAAGTAAAGTTTAAAAAAGAAAGATTAAGATGAGGAGCTTACAGGAATTATCCAAGGACGAGAAATTTTCTTCCTTAGATCCTATTGGAATCTGGAGAGAATTATGTGGCCAGAGAATAAGTGAAATTGATTATTTTCTTACCCTAACATATAATGACGGAACTAAAAGATTCACATTTAAGGTAAATCATGTTGAGCCAGTTGCTTATATGACTACACCAGTACTTCTAGATTATGGGTTATATGTTAATATTGAGATAAATGATGCAAACAATCAAGCAGAAAACAGAGGCCTTCAGAAAATATATTTAGGAAGTAGTTTAGATGAATCGCCTAGAAAAATTGTGCCCTTTGGGCAAAGGTATTTTGAAGAGACAGAAGGCACATTAAATAACATAATAATGAATAGTTGGGGAGATGCCTCCAAATTAAGTAACATGTTAAATACAGAAAAATTAAGAAAGAAACACTTAATCCTTAGTTCACAACCCTCAACCCAGCCACATACATTTCCTTGATCTTATTTGGGTTCTTGCTTTTCCAGTTTTCAACAAATTTCTACTATTAATTTTTTTTTGCCAGGAACAGAAATAAGAATTTCTTCCCCTGATTTTAAATTTAAACTTTCAATTATATCTTTGCTGAAATACATTCCAAGCCTGTCTTTTGAGAGTTTTATTATTCTTTGCTTTATTTTCAAGGGAGATTCTTTTTCTTTTATTTCTTTAATTATCTCTAGAGTATTCTTAGGGTCGAATACAAAAAAATCACAATTAGGGCACTGATAGCTAATAGCTTTGGTCTCTACATCTTCAATGTCGACATTAACTTTATTTAATTTTGACCCACAATTTGGACAGTTTTTCATTTTATATGTTTAGCATTTATTACCCATAGAGCATTGTCTTTCAATTCACACAATAGATAATAACTCTTGGATTTAATTTCAATTTTATCTCCTTTCTTCCTTTTATTTTTTGATGTCAGGATAATTTCAATGACCTTACTCCAAGGGAAGTTCTTTTCGTGATGCTCTTTGTAGTGATCGGTTTTTCTTATACTATTAAAGTGCATCTTTTCCCCCATGATTTATAGTCTTTTTGACTATATAAATCTTTTGTTTATTTCAATATACTAAAACCAATAATATACATCTCTTTTATCTTTTGCGCGTTTTTCTTCTTCCAAGATTCAATAAAATCTTTCAAGTTGTGTTTTATTTTTTCTCGAGCATAAATTTTGCCTTTGTTTGTGAATATACTTTTATGCTTTCTCCTGAATTCAAATACATTTTTTTTGTCTTTTGCATCAGGCCCGTCAATTATTATTTCTCCTTTTGATTTAGCAACGAAAAAGAATCTTGCAGTTTGCTTTTTATTATAGTTAAAACCTTTATTTTTTATTTCAAAATACCTGCTAAATTCTTCTTCAAGATGCCTGTAGAATTTTAAAAGCTTTGAGCCAGCAATGTCTCCTTCCTGCCTGTTTGTATCAGCTTCAAGAAGAACAAATTTGTATTCATTTTTTAAAGCACTAGTTTTTATTTTTTCCAAATCTGTTTTTTTTATCTCAAATGCTTTAATAGAGGAATTTCTTAAAAAACTAATAGCTTCTTTTTTAAATTTGGCAAAAGTTTCATTAGAAAGCGCAGCGAGTGCGTTTCTTTGCTTATAAGTTGGGTCTATAAGAATTATTGGAGATTGCAGTTTCGAACTGTTAATATCCATTAAAACATTGGTTTTGCTTTTGTAATGTTTCTCAATGTCAATTATTATCTTATCTTTTCCTTTTTCCTTTGAAACGGCTCTTAAAAAATTAATAAATCCTTTGTAATAATAAATTAAAAGTTCAAGTGCATATCCAGAAAAACCCTGAACATAAGATTCTGCTCCATAGCAGTTATTTGCGTGGCAGAAAGCCTTGGCGATTTTTATTTCATCCAGCATTCCTTGGCTTTTTACATTGTCATGCACATATTTAACATGAGAGTAAGATAAGTCAGTTATGTTTGCCGCTTCTTCTGGTTTCTTGACTTTCTTGACAGGAACAATTTCAAAAAACAAGCTAGAGTCTATTTTAACTCTAAAATAATCTCTTGAGCCATGCAGAGTCTCA
Organism: Candidatus Woesearchaeota archaeon; assembly: GCA_964421685.1. Taxonomy (GTDB): domain Archaea; phylum Nanobdellota; class Nanobdellia; order Pacearchaeales; family GW2011-AR1; genus CAYQXU01. Next base: position 3,924 of record CAYQXU010000033.1, on the reverse strand, counting down.
GCTTTGGCAATTTTCTCTAGAATCTTAGAAGCCATTCCAGAAAGTTCACTGTCTTTGTATTTTTCATTAAATCTTAAGAAGATGTCTATATCATAATGATCCTTTTTTATCATCGTACCCTTAGCATAGCTTCCCCCAACAAAAACTTCAGCTTCTATTTTAGATTTATTAATTATTTTTTTTATTTTTGCAAGAAAATTATCTAGCTGAATTTTAATTTCCTTAAGTTCTTGTTTATTAGGATTAACTTGATCAAGAACTTGTTTGAGTATATGGCTTGGATTTTGTTTCATGTAGTAATAAGAATTTGAATTTTTATAAACCTAATCCTCATCAGGGTGTTTTATACCATTTATGGATTTGACACTTTGCTTTAAAGTTGATGCCAAGTCTATGATGTATTTTCCCTCTTCAAGCTTGTAGATTAAAGGCCTGTCTTTCTTGAAGAGTTTTACTAAGTCTATCTCAAACTTTCCTTCTCCGCTAACTCTTATTGACTCAAGGTCAAGAATAACAGGCATGTCTTCATCAACTATTCCTGCAATGTCCCTTATGTCTTTCTCTATGCTGTCTTTTTGATCATCTGGGATATCTATAGGTTCTTCTCTTATTTTCCTTAGCTGCTCTTCTTTAATATAAAAAAAGAATCTCCCTCCGCAGCTCGAGCAGCCGTCTAGAAGTTCCTTGCTTCCTAAAGGAATTATGTTCGAGCATTTAACACATTGATGTGGCATTTTTATCTATCTTTGGGAACCTTTTTTAAAGGTTCATGAACAAATTTACTTTATTAATCTTGAGATTGGGAACGACATTGGCATAACTCACAGAAGCAAAAGGTTATTATAAATTTTATGCTACTAGTTAGAAAAACAACATCACTTCACTTATTCAACAACAACTCTATTTTTTTCGGATTTTTCTTTATTTCCTTGACTATTGTCGCAGGGCCTATAATTGTTATTGAACTTAAATCTCCGCCCGCAATCGCATTCGCAACATTCTTCTTAAATCTATCAAAGATGCTCTCATTTCCATTTCCCCCTATAACAGCGAGTTCAATCCCCTTAAAACTCTTAATGTGGTCAATCATGGCCATAGTGTCTCCAATAAGCCTGGCCTCTTCTTCAGGTTTGAGCCTTCCTTGAAGAATGAGTATATTATTTCCTAAAATTATGTTGAGAATTTTCCTAATTCTTTCATTGCTGCCTAAGTCTTTTATTTCAGAGTAAGGAAGAAATTGTATTGTAAATCCTTTTATCTTCCCTAAATTTTTCTTCACCATATTTCCCTCTTTTTAGTATTTTTGGGAACCTTTTCTAAAGGTTCATTTTTATACTATATATTGTAAAATATACTTTAAAATGTTTACTTTATTCTATTTCACTTTTTTTGAAAGTCTGAACACTGACTCGTAAAACTCCTCTAAGTTTTTCCCATACTTCGCGCTTATACCGACGACCTCATATTCTGGGAACGCAGCCTCTATTTTTTTAATATCTGCTTTTCCAAGATCAACTTTGTTGGCAACAATCAACAAAGGAATTTTTCTTGCAACTAAATTGCCGATAATAGTTATATTAACTTGGTTGTATGGATTTTCAGTAGCATCAAGGACAATAACAACAATGTCCATGTCATCAAGCCATTTTATTGATTCAACAACCCCTTGGGTGGCTTCTTTGGCCCTTTTCTTAGCATCCTTCTTTTTCATCTTATACTTGATAAAATCTTCATAATCTATTTTTGTTGCAATTCCAGGAGTATCCACCATTTTGAAAATAAGAGTTTTTCCTTTGTAGTTTATCTCCACTTTTTCCTTAAACTGGACACTTCTTGTTTCGTGCGGGATTTTGCTGACGCTTCCAAGCTCTTCTCCTGTAAAGTCCTTACATATTCGATTAGCTAAGCTTGTTTTGCCTGCATTTGGAGGTCCGTAAAATCCAAGTTTTATCTCTCTTTTATTTTTAAATAGACCAGAAAATATCTTACTGAAAAAATTTGTGAAAATTTTTATCGCCATATTATCATTTTGTGGATTAAGTTTATAAATATTTCACTACTAAGGTCTTCTTTGGATATAATTTCTGTCCCTTTGAGGTAATAATCCTTGGGGTTTTGGAGGCGAGGTTTGATTTTTATTTCCTTTAAAAAGACCCCAAAAATCAAACATTCCTATTTTCTTTCCAACATAAGTTTTCATAGCATAAGTAATTTGTTCTCCATTCCAGCCAGCCAGTTTTAAATTATGTGATATATCTCCATCTTTAATTCCAGCTTTTCTTGAGTTATTTATATAAGTTAAAATATTATACAAATTTGTCCTATTCTTAAATAAATAAAATTCATATTCATTTTTGTACCATTTATGCAGAATAGCATAAACAATCATCCATATGATAAATAAGACAGCAATTATTATTGCAAAAATCCACCATTTTGATATTTTGCTTTTTCCATCATTCAAATTTATATCTGAAACCCCAAGTTCGCTTATTCTTGGAGAAATGAATAAAGGGAGATTGCTGAAGCTTGCATTTCCAGTTGTTGAAAATTCAATTTCTTTATTTTCTTGGTTTAAATTAATATAATAATAACTTCCAGCTTGCTGCCGCCCGTAATTTCCATTAAATTTTAAATTTTCCAGATTTGAAATTATCAAGTAAGAGTCATTGGAAAATCCTTGCTTTTCCTGTACATTTAATTTAAAGAATCTTAAAATAGGAATTTCACTGTTGTTCTTTACAATTGAAATTTCATTAAAATCTATCTTAGTATCCAAATTTTCGAGATTCCATGCAAGAATTGCTTCTTTGTACTGCGATTCTTTGCTTGAACTATAATTTTCTCCTGTAATTCCTGCAAGAGTGCTTATATCCATATTTTCCCTCTTCGGAAGAAATACAATTGACTTTGCTGTTTGAGTTGTTGTTATAACGCTTGGTACATCGAGCTTTTCCAAATCTTTTGTAATGTTTTCATATTTGCCAGCGTCGTAATCTCTTTTTATTGCAGAATACTGGCTTTCAATGCTTGTAAATTGGATTATTTCTTCAATTCTCTGCTGATAAAATTGAGGATAAGCTTTTGTTTGGTTTTTTAGAGTGTCTATTCTTGCTTGTGTTTCATTAAGCTTTACACTAACTTGCTGTTGAATTGCAGATAAGTTTGTATTATTATTACTGAAATTTCCGGATGAATTCTGAGCAGTATTATTTGGAGGCGGAGCAACATATTTTGTGACATTTAATAATTGTGGAAAATAAACATTAAGAGGATCTCTGCTTGAAAATGTCTGTCCGTCTAGAGTTCCTATTAAATAATATTCTGGAGGATTGGTCTCTCCAGGATGATCAGTATCTTCTTGCCATTCTGTTCTCCAAGTTGCTCCTCTATAAACCCAAGAGCCGTCGGGTGGTGAATTACTTCCTATCGTAACGCTTGCAGGCTCGGTTGTTACAGAATCATCAGTCAGCCCATGATCATATTCTTTAACGCTAAAACTTATTACTTTTCCTTGGCAGGTATCTCCTTGAACTTGCGTGTTAATTATAACGTCAGTATTCTCCACCGCAGTCCCAGGTCCCCAATAAAGTCTTTGAAAAGTGCAGTTTGCAGAGGAAACTATGCCAGGAATCATCAAAAACACGATTAAAAAAGATAAAATTAAAACCCCTTTTTTCATTATCAGACAAGGTCAAGACTATTTATAAAACTTATTTATAAGCTTGCCTGCTGAAAGAAAACTTGTATAGCCCACAGACATATGTCCTACCTCTAAAATAACTTAGAAAAATCAAAATAAACCTGGCTCGGAGTTTTATTCTCTAGACTTGTATGGGGTCTAAAGTGATTATACCTCATTCTAAAACATTCTGCATCTTTGTTGCAGAATACAAACTCTTTATCAAGAGTTTGGAAAAATCT
>CAYQXU010000032.1:0-11802 GCA_964421685.1 Candidatus Woesearchaeota archaeon | reverse complement strand
GTCAAACTTTTATTTTTTACCAGATTGAGATTTACTCAATCCGGACAAAGCCGTTCGACAATTATATTTCAAAGTTTAAGAAAGATAAAATAACTAAAATTTTTTTAACAGACATTAGCGCAGATGTTTCTGATTTTGATGGCTTTGAAAGGCTTAGAAATAGTGCTGACACTTTACTTATTGACCATCATGTTATAAATCCTGAAATGAAAAACCATAAAAATATAATAAAAAATCATACTCCTGATTGCACAACCTGGGTTTTGTATAATTTTGCAAAGAAATTTTTTGATATTGAAAAATGGGATTGGCTTGCCTGCGCCACAATGATTGCTGAATTTTCTTTTAGGGATAAAGATAATGCTTATTTCTTGAAGGAAAGATATTCTGACATTGAAGAAAAAACTATTTTTGACTCTGAACCAGGAATGCTCGCTAGAAAAATAGATTTTAATCTTAAATATTATGAAGGTAATTTGTTTGTTGTTTACGACCTCATTTTGAAGAAAGAGCTTAATGAGCTAGATAGAATTTATGAAATTGTGAATAAGGAGGTTAATAAAGGAATTGAAAAATATAAAAATGAAGCTGAAAAACTGAATGATAAAATCTATTTTGCGGAATTTTCTCCTAAGTTTAATATATCTAATGTTATTGTTACTGTTGTTTGCCGTAAAGAGCCTGAAAAAGTTTTTATGATTGCTTCTGACGTTGGAAAAGGAATGGTGAAAATAAGCGCAAGAAACCACAACGGAAATTGTGATGCTAATTTTTTAATTAAAAAGGGCATACAGGGACTTGAAAATGCAAGTGGTGGGGGTCAAATTTATGCTGCTGGCGCGTCTTTTTATAAGAAAGATCTTGAAAAATTCAAGGAAAATTTACTGAATTAGCTAGAACTTGGTTTTTTTATTAACGCTTCGATGCCTTTTCTTATATTTCTTAATAAATCAGGGCTATTAGCAGCGTCTTCTTTTCTCACAACGAAATTTCCAACATTTACTACATGTTGAACAGGAGGATCTCCATTTCCATGATCTAAACTTTTGTAGACGGTCACATAAACATTTCCAGCATCATCCATTCTATATGGTTTTGGGCCAAAACTACCCATACTAATAAAATAATTATCTGGAACTTCGAAATCTTCACTCATAAATTTAGTATTATTTCACATTTTTTAAGGATTTATGTCATGTAAAATATCTTTAAAATGCCAAATAATTCTTATTTTAGAGAATAAAAAAGTTTAAATAGAAGCAGGGTTAACCTCTCTTATAATATTAATTGATGGCGGTCAATTTATATTAAGCATCTAGAGGTTTCTTCCTCTTTGTAACTTAGCTAGTTGATAGTATGTCAACTATTTAAACTTTTCGTGAAAAAATAGCGAAAAGTTTGAAATATAGCTGTAAGGAGGACATAAATAAAAAAAATGGTATTAGATTTTGCAAAAGAAGCGATATCTAAGTCAGACACTCATAGCATTAATTTCGATGAGTTGAGGGCTGGAAAAGCTAACATCAAAGTTATTGGTGTTGGTGGAATGGGCTGCAACGCAATCACATGGCTTTACAACAAAGGAATTACAGGCGCTACTGTTATTGGAGCAAATACTGATGCTTTACACTTAAGTGTTACTAAGGCTGACGAAAAGCTGCTTATTGGTAAGGAGCTTACAAGAGGTCTTGGATGCGGCGGAATGCCGGCGCGAGGCAGAGAAGCTGCAAAGGAAGCAATCGTTGATATAAAGAAGGCTGTTTCTCAAGCAGATATGGTATTTGTCATTAATGGAATGGGCGGCGGAACAGGAACAGGAGCTGCACCAGTTATTGCACAGAATGCTAAAGAAGCAGGAGCTATAGTTATAGGTGTTGTTACAATGCCTTTTGAAGCTGAAAAAGCTAGAATTGACAAGGCTGAATTCGGTCTTCAAGAGCTAAGAGAAGTATCAAACACATGTATAGTTCTTGACAACAACAGACTTGTAGATATTGCAGGACAATTGCCAATTGAACAGGCATTTGCTGTTGCTAATGAACTTGTAAGTACAATGGTTAAGGGTATTGTTGAAACAATTACCTTGCCAAGTTTAATTAACCTAGACTATGCAGACGTTTCGTCCATTATGAAAGATGGAGGAGTTGCTGTTATAGGAATAGGAGAGGCAGACACACAAGACAGGGTAAACGAAGCTGTAAAGCAAGCATTGACACATCCTCTACTTGACGTGGATTATCAAGGTGCTACTGGAGCTTTAATACACGTGACTTGCGGGCCTGACTTGAAGCTTGAAGAGTTTGACACAATCGGAAGAACAGTATCAGACAACTTAAGCCCTGAAGCGCAGGTTATTATTGGAGCAAGAATTAGCAAAGAGTTCACAGGAAAGGTCAGAGTTATCACCATCATGACTGGTGTTAAATCTCCTTATGTGCTTGGAAGAGACTATGAAGAAAGAGCTCTGCCTGCATCAAGAGAGATGTCTGATCTTGGAATAAATGTCTGGAGATAATAAAAGAAACCCGTTGGTTTCTTTTGAACTTCCTCGAAGCACTGAACGAGGCATCTTTTAATTGCCTCTGACAGATGCCACGAAAATAATTTTTAAAACCGAGGGGATTTTTCCCTTCGGGTTTTTTCTTTTTCTTTGTTTTTATAATCTTAGAAAATTTCTTACATAACTGACAGCTTTTTGAATATACTCTCCAGCATGTAATGTTGGTAAATCGTAAGTTGTATTCATTGCTATTGCCTCTTGAATATCTTTGTACCATCCATTCCTTATTTGAGCATCAAAATCATCTACAGGAGGAATTTTTCTTCTCAAAAATCTTCCTTCAAATAATCTATCAAGAGAAGTTTTTACTCTTTCAATATATTCATCAGTGGCAAGTAGAAGGTCACAGCAAATATGAATTGTAGTTTTTGGTATTCTTATTATCCTCATATATCTATAGATAATTCTGTCTAGCTCACTTAACCCAGGAGTTTGTGAGGTTGTTATCATTTTAATGCTAAGATTTGATATTTATTAAATGTTTTTGAGTTTTGGATATCTTTTTAAATCTTATTTACATCCTTAATTCATGGCAAGAATAAAAAGGTTTGACGTTCTTAGGATGGCTTCTTTTATGGGGATTTATGGACTTTTTATTGGATTGATAGCTGCTCTTTTGATGGGGATGATTATATCTGCTTTAATGACTTATGTTTCTGGAGGTCTTGGAGGGACTAGCTCTAGCTCTTCATTTAATTGGCTTAACTTAGTTTTATTTCCAATAATTTATGGAGTCATTGGATTTATTAGCGGTCTTATCTTAACTCCAATAATAAATTTAATCTTGAAAATAATTGGCGGAATAGGTCTAGACATAGATTTTGATGATTACCCTCAAGAAATTCATCAGGCTTATCAACCCCCTCAACCACCCGGCCAGTATTCTCAACAATCAAGATACTAATTACATCATCCCTAATAGATACAAAACTACAATTAATAAAATCATTATAATCAAAGCTATCCAAGGAGCTTTTACAGACTCGCCTTCTTTATCATTTACAACTCTGTTGATTTCATACTGCAAGTAGAATAGTCCAAATATGAAAGTTAAAATTCCTGAGATTTTCTTGTCTGTGTTTTTGTTGAATTTTATTGCTTCATTTATTATTCCTCTAGAAATAAAAGCAAGAAATAATGAAAGTATGAACTGGAGAATTGAGCCTGCTAAAAAAACAATTACAAGTAAATTCTGAAATGTTGTTGTATTCTGATAGAATGTTCCCATGTCTTGAGGGGACAATGAAAGAACGAATGTTATCCCTGAAAAAACTGCTGCAATTGTGATTATTAAATATAATGTTGCTACAAATTTAGAGAGCTTCTTTTTTGTTCCAAGATTATCAAACTCATACGCTTTTTTAGAATACCAAAATGCATTGTAAATTCCAAGTGTTATTATTGATAATATAACTAGAAGAATTATATTTTTCTCTTTAGGAACAGAATGCTCTTCTTTTTTTGCTTCGCTAGACCCTGAAAATATTTTGTGAATGTCTATTGCTTCAAGTTCATCATTATCTGCCCAATAGCTTTTTTCCTCTTCTTTTGCCATTTTAAAACCTACGGTTTTTTGCTCGAGCCCACACTCGTCATTGAATTTATTTTTGCCATCGTGTAAACTCTCGTCCCTCAAGCGATTTTCTTTTTACCCCTTGAGGAAAATCTTTAACCCTTTTATTATTATGCGCTAAGCACCTTTTCTTTTTTCATCTTTTTTTCGCCGTACTTGTTGAAATATAAAATGCTGTCCAGCTCTATTTTTGCCTTCTTTTCTGATTTTTCATTGCTGTAACCTATAGGAAATATTGCTTCCACATTGACTTCTTTTGGGATTTTTAATAATTCTTTTACTTCACTTTCAACAAATAAACCTACCCAGCACGTTGAAAGGTTTTTTTCAACAAGTTTAAGCCAGAAATTTTGCATTCCTGCTCCTGCTTGCTGCCTAGAATATATTTTTCCTGCTTCACCATATGCGTTTATTGTTCTAGAAGGATTTGAGCATGCAACAACAATATAGTGAGCTTGTGTAATGAAGTCTTGCTGGCAGTATTTAGCAATTTGATTTATCTTTTCCATATCATCAATCATTATAAATTTTAAGGTGTAGTTGTTTCCTGCTGTTGGAATAAATCTGGCTGCGTCTATACACTCTATAATGTCTCTCCAATCAGGACTTGTTTTTTTAAAGCTTCTAATAGATTTTCTAGATCTTATGAGTTTGTCAAAGTTCATGTTTTATGGAAGAACTTTATGTTTTTAAGACTATTGTTGCATGATAGAAATTCTTTTAAATTAAACTTTTATTGATTTTTAATGGTTAAGAAAAGTGATTTGGAGCTTGTTGAGAAAAGAAACTTACAGCTTGGAAATGGGAGCTATGTTAATGCTCAGCTTTATAAAAATGCTCAAGGTTGCTATTTTGCATGGTATAAACCTGAATTTATAGACTCTTCTCATTTTCAACTACAAGGTCCGATTACGCTAAATGGAAATGGCACTAGTAAGCTAAGAAGAAAAATTGAAAAAGATTTAGTCTTTAGAGCTAGATATAATGAAAGAAGCATAATTTGACTAATTAAAACTTATAACTCCACCACCCAAACATTCTTTGCCATTATAGATCACAATTGCTTGTCCTTCTGAAACACCTGTTATTGGTTTGTTAAGAGTTACTTGAATTTTGCTTTTATTTATTAAAATTTTACTTGGAAGAAGCTCTCCAACTTGTCTTATTCTTGAGAAGACTTTGGGAGACTTATCCCCACCCCAACTCGTGGCCCCACTCGCTTTTGGATTATCTCGTGAAACCACTCGCCCACCCTTAAATAGGCTCGCTTTGCTCGCATATCTACTATTGGATATTAATGCACTATCTTTTGAAATTTTATTATTTCTTATTACATTATTTATGGAATTCTTATTAATCCAGTGAACATCATTAACATAAACTTCTTTTCTAAAATTTAATTCGTGGCCTTCAGGAGCTGCGATTATTGTATTGGTTTTTGCATTTTTTCTTGCAACGTACCATTTTTTCATGCTTTCTTTGCTTTTCTTTTCAATTTCTATTCCAAATCTTGAACCTATTCTCTGACCTATTGTATAATAATAGATTCCATCGTGCTGTCCAATAACTTTTCCTTCAGGATCTAGGATTTTTCCTTTCTTTGCTTTTATTTTTTTCTGCAAGAATTTTTTAAGGTTAACTTTACCTATAAAACAAATTCCAACAGTTGATTTTTTGTCAAAATTTGGAAATTTGTTTTTTCTAGCAATTTCCCTTATTTCGTTCTTTGTGAAGTCTCCTATGGGAAAAATAGTTTTTGCTAACTCACCTTGTTTTAGCCTGTAAAGGAAATAAGACTGGTCTTTTAATTCATCTTTTGCTCTTAAAAGAGAATACCTATATTCCATCTCACTAACAACTCCCCAGTCACCCTCCCCTATTTGGTTCGCTTCGCTCACATATTTTTTATTAGATGTTAATCTGTCGATATTTTTATTAGCTGTTTTATTATTAATCATTAAAATTTTATTGCTAATATTTTTTCCAACTGCAATCTTTTTTATTCTAGCATAGTGTCCTGTAACTAAGAAATCACACTCGAGCTTTTTGGCAGCTTTAATTAATAATGGGAATTTGACTTTTTCATTGCAATCAATGTCTGGATTAGGGGTTATGCCTTTTTTGTATTTTTTGTACATATCTTCAACAACTAATTTTCTATATTCTTTTTCAAAGTCAAGCGTTTTTAGAGGAATATTGAGCATTGATGCTATCCTTTGGGCAATTCTACGCTCTCCACGCCAAGTACATTCACCAAGATCATTTTTTGTATCACTCCAGTTTTTCATGAAAGCACCTATAACTTCATAACCTTTATTTTTCATCATTAGAGCAGCTACACTAGAATCGACGCCTCCAGACATTGCTACTAAAACTCTAGTTTTTTTCTTTTTGACCTTGCTCCAATGATCTTTGTCAAGAATAAATCCTACACAGGCTTTTGCCCCACATCTGCAAGGATATCTTTTATAGCCGTCTAAATCGAAGCCGTAATTGTATGAAAGCTCTTCTCCTTTTTTTATGTCTTTCATTGCACGTATCCATATTTGCTTGTTTTTTATTTCAAAATCACAGTTTGGATCGCATGAATGATTTATGAATCTGGCTGTGTTCTCAGGCACATTTCCGTCGATATCCCATTTTTTGCTTAATTCAAATAGAAAAACTCCATCTTTGTCAGACACTCTTTCAGCCTCTTCTTTTGTAATCTTTTTTCCAATATACTCTATAAGTTTAGTCCCTTTTTTTATGTCTTTCTTTGCAAATCCCCCATTTCCATGTATTTTGGAATATCTTATTTTTACAAACTCATTTGCTTTTTGCTCTTTCATTGATAAATTAGCTAGAGAAGGATTAAAAAGGTTTGTGGATGAGAAAGTTTAAAAGTCGATTTAATTTAGGTTTTTTATGCCCGGGTAGCTCAGTCCGGTTAGAGCACATGGCTGTTAGAAATCATAACTTACAGCAACCATGGGGTCGCAGGTTCAAATCCCGCCTCGGGCGTTTTATTTTTTCTTCTTTGATTCTTTCAAGCCAAGATCTATAACTGGCTGAACTTGATGTTTTTCAAGATAATTGTATACGTTTGCCTGCTTTGAGCCCTGTATTAAAGAAATAATTCCTTGCTGAGCATTTTTCATATGTTCTGGATCGCCAATAATTCCAACTTCATTATCCTTTATCTCAAAATCACATTTTGTAAGTTCTGAAAGAGTCTTTATAGTTTTTCCATTAGCTCCTATAATTCTTGCCTTTATTCTTATGAAATCTGTTTTTCTAGTATAATTTTTTATGTTCAATATCTCAAATTCAAATTCTTGATCTTTAATTAACAAAGCTATAGAGAATGGAAAACCAAAATCTAAGGCTTCTATTACTTTTTCAGCGACATACTCGTTTTCAGCTTCCCCATCAATATAAACTTCTTTTCCTCTATTTGTTATTTTAACATCTAACCTTTCTTGGAGTTTTTCTCTGTTTTTTGTTATTCTTGGGAGCTTGTCTATGATTAGTTTTATCATGTTTGAAGAATGTAGATTAATGTTATAAGTTTTTTGATTTTTAATAATTAGGGTGTTTTCTTTAATATTTCATTTGCCAATGGATTTCCAAGGGCTATTAATAAAATTGTTCCTATAAATAACAATATAATGATTATTGTTAAAATTATTTTATATACTTTTTTCATCTTAGAATTCCATCTTATCTGTTTTAAGATAGCCATTCTTCTTAAGCCATGAAATTTGAGTTGGGGTATATTTGAAAATAACATCTCCTTTGTCTTTGTCGAATTCCCAGGGCTCTATCATAACAACATCGCCAGGACGCAGCCATAGGGCTCTTTTTAATCTTCCCGGGACTCTGCAGTTCCTAGATTTTCCATCAAGACAAGCTACCATCATTTTATTTCCACCATGCCTTTGCTCTATAATTCCGAGTTTTTGCTCTCCTCTAGGAAGGCGCACTCTTATAGGGCCTGTAGGCTGGCTAGCATCATTTTCATTTACTTCTTCATTAATGTCCTTGAATTCTTCTTCTTGTTCTGGCATAATTATACGAGAGAATTGTGTTTTATAAAGATGTTGTAGAAGCTTTTACACGTTAGCTCAACTAAAATTTCGCTCACAGATTAATTATTCGTGCCTTGACTTCTTGATTAATATTATTTAGTAAAGTCAAAACACTCGCTTCACCAAGTTTTTCGCTAAATAATAAAGTTAGTGCATTAACAATTTTATAGTGGAGAAATTTCCTGTGTTAGAAGAGTCTTAGTTCGGAGCAATATTAATCAGCGAGCACTTTATGTGAGTGTATTACAATAGCACAAGTGCAAAAGGAATTCCTGCAATTTCACCTACACTTTCTTCTTCAATTATTCCTGCTTTTAATGCTGCATTGACAGATTCTTTGCCAGCGATATTAAAAGTTGCATCTTCTGCTAGCATATCTCTCATTATCTCTATAGCTTTTTGTTCGTCAACTTCTTCACCTTTGTAGAAACTCTCTTTAAGATCTAGCTGAAGCTTTTCTTCTTCGAAAACTTTTCCTAGTAAATTAGAATCGCAAATTGCTACGACCTCTCTGTAAGTTCTTATTATATTTATAGAGATCATATTTGATTTAGCTATTTTTTAAAAATTAATCAAAATGCTTTTTTAGCACCGTCTTTGATCGCTTTTTCTGCATTGTCCTTTGAAAGCATAGCGCAAACAGTTGTTTCAGGATGGATAGGGCATTTTCCTTTTGCCATGTACCCGCCTCTTGCAGTTTGAACAATTTCCACATTCTTCAATGTAACTTGTGCTTTGCATTTCATACATCTACCTTGTACCATTTTTTATTTTTCCTTATTTAATTGATGAGTCAGTTAGTAAAATGTGTTTTATAAATGTTATTGATTAGATGATTACCTTATTTTACATATATCTTTTTAAATCAAACTTCTCTTTGTTTGAAATTAAAATGGCAAGATCAAAATCTAAAGTTATTCTCGTTAGGGACATTGGAGATAGCGGAGTTGATGATGTTAGCAGGATGGTCACAAGAGATCCTTATGCTGCAGTGATTGAGCTGGTTGCTAATTCTTATGACGCTGATGCAAATAGAGTAAAAATGAAATATAACTCGGGAAAAGGACTTTTCTCTATTTTAGATGATGGTTCAGGTATGACCCCTCAAGATTTGGTTAGTTTTTATTGGATTGGAGACAGTCCTAAAAGGAAACAGCCGGTCTCTCCTGAAGGGAGAAGGAGAATAGGAAAATTTGGAGCTGCTACAATTGTAATTCCTAATATGTGTGCATCATATACTTTAATTACTCGGAAAGATGGATTAGAAACTACAGTAAGAGAAACCTTCGACGGACCTTTAAGGAGAGGACAAGAGATTGAATATGAAAAACCAACAGAGGTATCTTCTGAATTGCATGGAACTGAAATTCATATGGAAGGCTTAAGATTTGGAGAGGGGAATGATTTTATTTTAAACAGGTTATTTACTAAACTCCATTGGGAATTTCAATTGCCTCCTGACTTTCAGATTTCTCTTAATAGCCAGTTTGTCGGATCTAAAGAAATTCCTTATGCAGAAAGAATTGAGGTTAGTGAGGATTTCCTTAGTGGGATAGTTCACGGAACAATGTATCTCACAAAAAGAAGTGTTGAGAATCAAGGAATTCATGTTTATGTCAATGGAAGGCAGGTGGGAGATCCAAAATCGTTTGTTAATTATTCTAAATTATCAAGAGCTTGCGATGGCAAGATTTTAGGAGTATTGCATTCTAATCCTTTAGAGAAAGCCATCTTATTTGACAGGGAGAAATTTGATGAGAGCGATCCTGACGTTGTTAAGTTTAGAGGCTTTGTTGAAGGATTAAATCAAAAAATTTCTGGGATTGCTAGGAAGAGGTCTGAGAGAACAAAGAAAAACGCAATTGAAGGAAATATTCCTTCTGCTCTTAGAAGGATTACTGAATATTTTTATAGATCTAGAGTTGCTGAATTTCGTTCTGCAACTGAAATTGTTATCTCACAAAATTTTAATGATGGAGAGTTGGGGGCTGTTGAAGTGCAGACTTCCCGTATAAAACTGAATCCAAAACACCCAAGCTTGGTGGTTCCTTCTGGCGAGCTAAAATTGCCCTTTCAGTCCAGATCACATTATGAATCAGAAATGATTGCAGCTGTTGTTGATGTTTTAGCTGCGAATAGAGCTAAAGTTAAGGGAGGAGTTGATTTTCAAAAGTATTCTAGTGAGAGAGAAAGAATTTGGAGACAGCTGAAGAAAATTTCCTGATTAACTTATTCTTTCAGGATTTGCCATAATAGACACTGAAAGTTTTTGCATTAGAGTCTCTCGCGCTCTATTAACCCGTGATTTTACAGTTCCTATTGGAATGCCAAGCATTTGTGCTATATCTTCGTAGGGATAATCTTGTATGTATCTCAATTCAAAAGCTTCTCTATATCTTTGAGGGAGATTATCAATAGCTTTGTCTAATGCCAGCCCTTTAGTTGAAGGAATGTTCTTTTGGTCTGTGAACATTTCTTCGGCATTTTCGATATCATCTACACTCCCTGCAATAACATCTAGCTCTTTTTTCTGCCTTCTTAGATAATTTTTTGCCAGATTTCCTCCAATAGTGTATATCCAAGTTGAAAATTCATAAGTATCTCTATATGTAGATAATTTCTCTTGAACTCTAACAAAAGTGTCTTGTGTTATTTCATCAGCTATATTGTCTTCTTTTACAAAACCCCAGATAAAATTTCTTAGTCGATGGTGATACCGGTCATAGAGTATACTTATCACTTCTTTTAAGTCTCCATTATTTCCCCTATGTACAATTTCTCTGATGCTTAAACTTCTAAGATATTTATTTTCCCAATCTTCTTCACTTTCTCTCTCTAGTTTTCCTGTTTCTCCTCCTCTTTCAATCCTTTTTTGATACATTTCTTTTGCTTTTTGCAGCCCTACTTCTGGCCCGTATGCAGAAACAAAAGAGTCTATTTGTTCTTTTGGAACTAGCCTTGATATCTCTTCAAGCGTTGCAGTATATGCACTTTGACCTTTATCTTTTCTAGAAGAAGCTGATTTAGTGGATTTTGCCATTTGCTTTAAAAAATAATTGTTTTAAATATATTTATGTTCAGTAGTTTATAGAATTATATCTTGCTTCTTACAGGATGCTTTGCACCGCATGCCAGGCAATGAATAAAACTTAATCTATCTTCTCTTTTCAATTCTGTGTCGGGCTTTCCACATTCTTTGCAAATCACAAACTCTTTTGCATATTCATATGTTTTTTCATTTATTTTTGCACTTGGAACTTTATTATTAAGGATTAAACGTTCTCCCTCTACTTGCCCTGAAGCTGCAAGCTCTTTAAGAAGGAATTTTTGAAAATGCTCTGGAGATCTTCTTAAGTAAGCAGCTATTTGAAGGAAGTTTGTTAATATTGTTTTTTTTCCCTCGAAGTGCCCTTCGACTTTTGGGATTTCAAACCTATCGCTGCTAGACTCGACTTTTTTTACTTTTGAATATGCTTGTTCTAATAGTTGTTCATAGTTTGTCATAAATATATGGTTGAATTTGTGTATATAAATGTTTATAAAATTGGGCTTTGTCCGGAGTTCTAAAAATAAAACCGAAAAATAGTTATTATCGAATA
>CAYQXU010000031.1:0-12261 GCA_964421685.1 Candidatus Woesearchaeota archaeon | reverse complement strand
AGTCAAACTTTTATTTTTTACCAGATTGAGATTTACTCAATCCGGACAAAGCCCCTAATTCGCAACCTTTTAATATTGCGTTTTCTTTTCTGAATCATGGAAAACAAGAATGTCGGTTGGTTGATTATTGGAATTGCTCTTGTAATGACAATTATTGTTCTCATATTCAATACTGCTCTAAAAGATATTGTAACCGCTAATTGCAGATTAATTCATGGCGATACCAAAACTTGCCCTATGTTTGACACAATAAGGACCCAGACAGGAATAAGCCTTGGGATTATAGGTGTTGTGGTAATTATTGGACTTGTGATAATGTTCCAAAAACCAAAGGAAAGAATAATTGTGAAAAGGGTTAAGGAGAAAAAGAAAGAGCTAGATACGGTCGGATTGGAGAAAGATGAAAAGAAAGTTATTGACCTTCTTCAAAGTGAGGGAAATGCAATGTTCCAGGCTGACTTAATGGAGAAGCTTGGAATCGGCAAAGTAAAAGCAACTCGCCTTCTAGACAAATTAGAAGCAAAACAATTAATTGAAAGAAAGCGAAGAGGTATGAATAATCTTGTTGTTTTAAGAGATTAACGATTAATTTTTAAATATTGGAAACATAGAAATTTCATGGAAAATAAAAAATTAGGTATTCTGTTAATAATTATAGGCTTGTTTGTGGGGGGATTAATAATCTATTATATAAATATTCTCTCAAATAGAGCTGAAGTTTTGGGCTGCTTCAACAATCCCAACTGTCTACCACTTGAAAGAGGACTATCGATGTCTCATGTTGGTGTAGGAATTTTTGCATTCATTATTGCTTTAGGTTTTTATCTCATATTCTTCAATAAAACAGAAGACAGATTAATAAAAAGATTTGGAGAAGAGAAAGACAATGAAAAATTTGAATTCGCCATGAAATTTCTTGACCCATACGAAGCAAAGGTGCTTAGAAAAATTAAAGAGGAAGAGGGGATAACTCAAAACACCCTAAGATTAAAACTCGATATGTCTAAGGCAAAATTAAGTTATGTTTTGCAAGATTTAGAGAAGAGAGAGCTGATTAAAAGGATTGAGAAAGGAAAGACGCTGCAGATATTTAGCAAGGTTTAAGACGTTAAAAGATTTAAATCTCCAATGTTATAGTAAGGGGCGACGCGTGATTTTTTGATTCTTTTTTAGGAAAAAAGAAGGGCAGGAGTCTCACGAAGAAAAAACTACTCAATCATTAAAAATCTCTGCGAAAATCTTATCTAATTCTTTATTTGCATCTCCTTTGAATTCCTTATGAGGAATACCCAAATCTTCCAAAACTTTATTGAAACGCTTGTAACCCTCTTTATCTCTTAATTCAATCCATCCTACTTTTAAGCTGTTCAACTGCTTTTTATTAGTATCAGATAGTTTATCAGCAATAAAAACAGAACTGTTTCTTGCGATAACAGCATCTGCACTCTCAGGATTTCCTTTTCCCATTAATTTTACTTCACAAAGAAAATCCTTACCTTTATTTGTCAGATAAAAATCAATTTCTCTTTCAAAATCTTCATCACTTTTTATTTGACTTTTAACTTTAATCTTATAATTTTTATCACTTACACAATAAAGTTTGCAGAGACTTAACATTAATGGTTTTTCAACTCTCTTGCCCGCAGTACTCCATAGTCCGCCTCTAAGTGCCGCTCGTTTGACTGCCAATGTATTTATGATTATTAAACTTTCAGCAACATTTAAGTCTACACTTACTCCTTTGAATTTTAAGGTAAGGGTAATGTTTAATCCTTCTTCACCATCTACTAAGGATTGTATTGTTTGATATAATGTATCATAATGTTCATTTGAGGCTTCAATAACTATCTCTTTTGTTGCAGAATTGTACATATTGGAGATGGTTTTCTTATTAAGGCCTGAATTAATAGCTATATCTTCAGCAAGAAGATTTTTATTTAAGAATTCTTTTTTGTACCAATCAATTGTTATGCCTTTGTTCTTCAATTTCGCATCAATTATTTTCTTAAAGAAGTCAATAGTATATTGTAAAAATCCTGCATTTATTAGTGTAACAATTTCAATTCTGTAATCTTCTCCCTTCATCAATTTTTTTATAATATTTTTTGCAACTTGTTCAGTTAATGTAATAGTCATCTTTATACCTCTTTGAATTTATCTACGCTCAAGAATCTTGGCATAAATTTGTTATCCGAAAATATTTTTATTTGGCTCATATTTTCTTTAATCCTATCAAAATATTTTTTCTCTTTTTCGGTTAAGAAAAAAAAACGATTTAAATTGGTTGCGGATTTTCCAAATGTACCACTTCCTCCAAAGGGGTCAAAAACTAAATCTCCTTTAAATGAATAAAACTTGATTATTTTATTACATAATTCTAATGGGAAAACCGCACTATGTGTTTTATCAAAAGTGGGGTCAATTTTCCATATATTAGAAGATTCAAAATCCCCATTTATCTTACTTTCTTCCACAACCCTCCATTCATATTGTTTTATATTCCAGTCAAGTAACTTATCTGTTTTTTTTCTATAAACCATGACGCACTCAGTACAGGGATTTGGTTTATATCCTAACGGCTTTCTATGTTGTAAAAATCCAGCATTTCTATTTTTAGCACTTGCCTCAGGCTTTTCCCATACGATATCATCAATAAATTCCCAGCCCATTTTTATCAAAAGTGGATGAATATCATAAGGAATTGGATATCTTTTACTAGAATATTGCCTACCTACGCGAGGGATAATTATGGGCGATGTATTTAATATAAAAAAACGTCCTTCTTTTGTAATTCTATAAACTTCTTTGAATACTTCTTCAAGAAATTCTAAATACTCTTTATAACTTGGATAAATAGAATAATCTCTCGCGTTATAGTATGGTGGAGAAGTAAAAGTTAGATGTACAGACTCATTCGGGACTGATTTCAATGTTTCTCTTACGTCTCCATGAACTACTACATTTTTCATGAAGTCTGGAGATTTTGTATGATTTGGATCAAAACCATTAGGTGAGTTATTATGAAACTCCTTTTTTATTACTTCTTGAATAATCTCATTTGGACGATTCTCAAGTTTGATTAATTTATTCTTAACATCCAAATCATCTTTAAAAACTAATAATCCTCTTATTGCTTGCAAAACCACCTCTGGATCAGAATCACCCAAATATTTAAATAATATCGGTTTAGTGATATTGTTTCTTAATCTCCCAATTGCGGATACTGCTTCTCTTCTAACAATGGAACTTGAGTCACTCTTAATTAAACCCACATAAGTTTCTAATAGCTTTATATCTGATATCTTAGCTAGATTCTTAACAGCTAAAGTCCTTACTCTTTCGTTTTCATGGTTAAGTAAACTTATAAGAGGTTGATTATCGAATTTTAAAGAGAGTTTTCCCAATCTATCCAAAAATTTAATTAAAGCTCCGATATTGTTATTTTTAATATAATACTCAATTTTTTCTGGCTCTTTTTTTACCATCTCAACCTCTTTAAATGTTTCCATATGATACTTATAAAATGTTCTACTTTAATAGTTTTTGCTTTATGAATTCCACATTTAGGCATATAAGTAAAAATCCCTTTATAAAATAAAAAAATTTAGAAGAGTGATAGCGGACCCCTTAACCATTGTTAGACAGAATTTTCGTTAGAAAATTTGGTTTCTGTTCTCGTTTTGTCGGTTAAGAGAAGTTTTTCTGCGAGCGAAGGCGAGACTGTCTATTTTCAGTTAGGATTGATTTTAGTGCAACGATGTCAGAGAAAAACATAATAATCCCCCCATGAACATTAATTCCTTAAAATTTAAGCTTTTTGGGGCTTTTTGGGGCTTCCGTTCAGACACTAGACATATATACTGGCTATTCCTACATTTTGAAACAATAAAACTATTAAAGTAGAAAAATAAAATAATTAGATGCTCAATACAATTATAAGGAGGTTAATTAAAAATGAGTGAAGAAAACGGATCAAGCGAAGGAGCAATAACCATAAAGAAGCACACATTGTGGCAAGTAGGGACTTTTGTCTTTGCTGCTTTGTTTATTATTAGCTTATTTACAGGTGGATTTGGAATTGGTGGAGGATCTACTGGAGGAAGCATAACAGGTAATGCTGTTGCGCCTACAAACCCAACAAACCCAGCCCCTTCAGATGTCAAGGTTCAAATTGAAGCAGATGATCCTGTGCTTGGAGATAAAAACGCACCTGTTACAATAGTTGAGTTCAGTGATTTCCAATGCCCTTTCTGTGAAAGAGCACATACTGGAGCAATGGCTGACTTCAAAAATAGCGATTACTTCAAAAAAGGACAGGTTAATTTAGTGTATAAAGAATTTCCGCTAACAAGCATCCATCCATATTCCCAAAAAGCTGCAGAGGCTGCGGAGTGTGCGAATAGGCAGGGCAAATTCTGGGAATACCATAATCAGCTTTTCACTGACCAAGCAACACTTACATCAACACTTCAAAGTGGAGGAATTAGCGCTGTTGTAACATCTCTTAAAGGATATGCAACGCAGCTTAAGCTAGACACTGGAAAGTTCAATAAGTGCCTTGATGGCGGAGAAGCAACAGCTGAAGTTTCAAAAGAGTCACAGCAAGCTCAGGCTGCTGGAGGACAAGGAACACCTTATTTTGTTGTTGTAAACAACAAAAACCAAAAAACACAAGCTGTTTCAGGAGCAGTTCCTTATGCGCAATTTGACTCAGCAATTCAGGCTGTTCAATAAATTTTTATTTTTATTATTTTTTATAATTTTTATTTTTATATCAAAGAGAAACGAAAATGAAGAAAGAAATATTCACAGGTACTTTTGGGGGATTAATAGGCTCTTTGTGTTGCTTAGGACCAACTATCTTAATAATTGCTGGTTTGGGAGCTTTCTTTGGAATAAACGGAGCTTGTTATACACAATATAGGCCACAATTCTTTGCTTTGGGTTTGGGTTTTTTAGCTACAGCAACGTTTGTTTATTTTAGAAGAAAAAATTCAGGGGTATGCGAAATAACACCTAAAGGAAAAATAAAATTCATCTTAATTGCTATTTTTTCTATGCTTGTAACATATACTATTTTAATAATTTTTGTTATACCTAAACTTCAGGGAGCATTTCTTCCTAATAGTTGCTCTATATTATAAAATGATATTAAAATTTAAATAGGAGTATTACTTTGTTATAGAATGAAACTAAGTAATAAAAAATGCGTTCCGTGCTCTATTGGAGCTAAGGCTTTAAGTAGAAAAGAAATAAAACAACTTCTTGGAAAAGTAAAGGGTTGGAAAGCAAAATGGAAACATCATATTGAAAAGGATTTTTATTTTAAGAATTTTAAACAAGCACTTGATTTTACTAACAAAGTTGGAAAGATAGCTGAAAAAGAAGGCCATCATCCTGACATTTACTTATCATGGGGGAAAGTCAAGGTAATCACTTATACTCATAAGATAAATGGCTTACACGAGAATGATTTTATTCTTGCAGCAAAGATTGATAGGATAAAATAGAAAATGAAAATTTATTTACTCTTGTATTTGATAAGATTTTCCAAATATTTCTGATTTTATGTCTTTTCTTATTGCATTTAGGCCTCTTAGAGACACTTTTATTAATGCTATTTCCAATTCTCTTAATCTTTCTTTCCAATAACCTGATGCAGTGCCAATAGAATATCTGTATTTTTCATCTTTGTAGACATCTGCTCGCACAAAACATGCTGGCATCATTTCAGCATAAAATCTCGCTCTATCAATTTTTCCAGAATATCTTCTCTCTCTGATAAATAAAACCGTGGGATTTCCTATACTCCCATTTCCTATTCTTACAACTCTACTATTTGGATAATGATCACTAACTATTTCATTTATATCTCTTTCTATGAGGCCCATCACGAGTCGGCTTTCAATTACCATTTGTAATTTTAGAGATTTGTCTTTAAATACTTTTGCCGTTAACTATAAAAATGTCTTTTCCATCATATATTTAGGCAATCAAAATGAAAGTAAAGATATACACAACACCTACTTGCCATTGGTGTATGCTAACTAAAGAATTCTTTAAAGAGCATAAAGTAAAGTTTCAGGAGATTGATGTCTCTAAAGATCAGAAGTTAGTTAAAGAAATGGTCAAAAAATCAGGGCATCTTGGAACTCCTGTAATAGATATTGATGGGAATATAATTGTCGGGTTTGATGAAGATGCTTTGAGAAAAATTTTGAAGATAAAGTGATTAATTAATATTTCTCTCAAAGATACTTATACTTAGGCTTGATTGTATCTAAGCCTTGAGCTACGCAAGTAAAGAACATTGTATTATTTATAGCTGGGGGTGTTAATTTTTGGTCAATGCTTGTGGTTTTGCAGGAGGTTACTAAATTTTGTATGTCTGTAAATAAGTTATCTTTTTTTAAATCTGGATCACTATACTGTATCTGTGTTGTGTCATTCTGCCTTGTCTTTAAATCAGCTGTGCACTTCTGGACACAAGATAGGTCTGGAAGAAGCTGAGTTTTGTTCTGAGAAGTTTGGGAGGTAAGGGGGCATTTATATTGGCAGGAGACGCTGTCAAATATCTGCTTTTTGTATTCATTAACTCCAGAGTTTTTATTCTGGTCTGGAATATACTTGAATATTACGAATGAAATTGCAAATACTATAACTGCTGTAATTATAATCGCAGAAACAACTTTTCCATTCACATTCAATTTTATCTCATCTTTATGATCCATTAAATTCGTGAACTATTTTGGTATTTAAATGTTGCGAATAATTTATTCTTGAAAAGCCCGAGGTGTGGAAGTAGTAAATATTGGACTAGCTTCTCCCAAGTATTTTTAAATGCTAAAAAGCTCAAGGAATAATGGCTGATGAATTTAAGTGTGAAGTCTGCAACAAGGTTTTTGGAAGCAAGGAAAGCCTTGAACAGCATAATGCAGCTAAGCATTCTGAGAGCATTAAGAAAGAGAAAAAGCCCATAAATAAAAAAAAGATTAGAAATTGGGCCATATTTTTATTAATTCTTAGTGGTGTAGTTGTTTTAGGGTATTATGCTCTTAGTGGAACAATAAATGAAGATCAATATTGCCAGAATCTTCCTGCAACAGAGATTAACATAGGGAGCCACCAAAATCTAAAGAACCACATTCATCAAGATCTTGAAATAATTATAAATGGGGAGGAACAATTAATTCCTTCAAATATTGGGATATTCCCAGGAATTATGCGGCCGATTCATACGCATGATTCATCAGGGGAAATTCATGTTGAGGGGCCTTGCGTAAGAAACTTTACATTAGGGGATTTCTTTGACATATGGAAAAAAGAATTTGACTCAACAAGAATTTTTGATAAAACAACTGAAAATGGAACATTGAAAATGACTGTTAATGGGCAAGAAAACTCTGAATTTAGAAATTTAATTTTAAGAGATGGCGATAAAATTAAGATTGAATATAAGTCGAATTGATTAACGGGGTTAATTATAAAATACAAGTTGAGCCTCTTAACATATTAATAAAAATTTAATGTTAATAAAGTTCTCTAATATAAATAGGTAATTAATAATAACATATATCTAATTTGTAAGTTTAGTGCATTAATTTCTCTTATAAACCTCTAGATGAAACTAGTTTCTCCAAAGCGGTTATATAGATTCTATTTCTCTGTTTTTTATGGAAATAAACCTTTTTAGAAAAGGTTTCCAAAAACGAACTGAACCTTTTGGAAAATAAAAAGGACCAAGGTCTTTCTTATGACATCTCCTTTAGGAGAAGATTTCCAAAACGAACGAGGTTCTCAAACCAAAACATTGAAAATGGAAAACGAAAAAACCATGAAAGAAAATGAAACCTTGAAAGGAGGAAAAAAGACCGACTACGAGTTTGTAGTGCAAATTGTTTTGATAGCTGTGCTAATGATATTATTAGTATATAGCTTTGGAAAGTCATCTGCTGGATCTACAGGGAATGCAATTGGAGGTTTATCTACTGGTATAGGAACTGTTTCTGCATCAGAGATAATGCCAAAAGGAGCTCCTGAGATTTATGGAAAAGAATTAGGAATTAATTACGATGATGTTTCTGCAGGCAACCCTCAAACAACTGAAGCCGCAATTAAGAAGTTATCCTCTTATGAAGCCAATGAATTAAGTAAAGAACAAATGACTAGATATATAAAAATTGGAAGTTCAATAAGCTGTGAGTATTGTTGCGGCGCCCAAGCCCTTATTTTTAGCAATGGACAGAGAGCTTGCGGATGTGCACATAGCTATGCTATGAGAGGACTTGCTAAGTATTTGCTTACAAAACATCCAGATATGGCTGATGAACAAATACTGAATGAACTAGGAAAATGGAAAGTTTTGTTCTTTCCAGGAGTTCATGAGCAAAAAGCTCAGGCTTTGAAAGCTCAAAACATTGATCCTACAAACTACGTTAACCTTGCATCAAATCTTTACAGAGGAGCTGAGAAAGGCCAAGCACAAGCTGGTGGAAGTAGCATGGTCGGCGGATGTTAAAGGAATTTTATTTTTTATTTTTTCCTTTAATGTTATTTTAAATTAAATAAATGAACCTTTAGGAAAGGTTCCCAAATAAACCTTTTAGAAAAAGGTTTCCAAAAACGAAAATAAAATGGACTGCTGTGGAGCACATTCAGAAAAACATTCAAGTGATCATGCAAGCAATGTCAACCAGGAAGAAAAGAAAGTATCTTGGTTTTGGATAATAATGATCTTATTGGTTTTTGGATTGCTAATTTTCAGCATACTAAAATAAATTGAAAATAATTGTAAGGGGGTAAAAACAAAATTAAGATGGAGCGAAGAATTGTAATGTGGATGATAGTGGGAGCCTTGTTCCTTGGAGTGTTGTATTTAACATTTATGACGGGCAGCACAAGCGCTGCTAGTGAAACTGTTGCTGCAACAAAAAGTATAGCCTCATCTTCCGGAATGGTCGGTGGGTGCTAAATAAAAAAAGAAAATGAAAATCAGAAAAAAAACATTACTGTGGGCATTTATTGGAGTGCTATTTTTAGCAGTACTCTTCTTGACTTTTAAAGTATCAAGCCAGGGAACTGGAAAAGCCACAGATCAAATTGACACGAGTGGATGGACAGCAAATGAAAAGATGAACTATGAAATGCACGGAATAATTCCTGCGAGTGCTAAAGGAAGTGCACCTAGCACATCGGCTGGATCAGGAATGGTCGGAGGCTGTTAATAGAGTTTATTTTATTTTTTAATTTTTTATTTTAAATATCCAAAAACACAAAGAAAAATGGTAAATATGATTACTCAAGAGAAGAGAAGCAAAAGAAATAGCCGTAGCTATAGGATATTTGGGCTGTTATTAATCCCTTTATTGAGTTTAATTGCGATTATTCCTACTATAATGGCCCACTGCCCATTATGTACCGGAGCAACTATTATTGGAGTTGGAATAACAAGGTCTCTTGGCTGGGATGATTCTATTGTCGGAGTTTTTGTCGGGGCTATGATAGTCTCAAGTGCTTTGTGGGCAAATAATGTGCTTAAAAAGAAAAACATTGGTGGAAGCGCTGTTTTAAGGCTGGTAAGTATAACAATAGCAACATTTGTCTTGACCTTCCTTACTTTTTATTATGCAGGGCTTTTTGGAGCCGGAAATGTGTATAGGATTTTTGGAGTAGAAAAGATTGTTTTTGGAACATTATCTGGAAGTGTAGTGTCTATTGCTGCTTTTGGAATCAGTAACAGCATAAAAAAAAATAATAATGGAAAAACTAAATTTGGCTACCAAACAATGGCTTTGACTTTTGGGAGCTTGATATTAAATGCTTTATTATTTTGGGCAATATTTTAAAATGAAAATGAACCTTTTGGAAAGGTTCCCAAATAAACCTTTTAGAAAAAGGTTTCCAAAAACGAGATAAAAATGAAAACAGAAAATTTTATTAAAAAAGTAGAAGAAATGAAAGTTAAAGATAGTCTGGACATTTCTGCATGGGAAGACTTGAGTATTGGACTAATGAATCTTGTTAGTTTAGAAGAACACTCCTTTTTTAGCTATGTTAAAACGCAGGACGAAAAATTTCTAGAGATTTTAAGTACAGTAAGGGAATTAAGGAAAAAACTTCTTGCTTTGATAGTTAAGAAAGATGATGAAAGCGAGAAATGGTGCATGAGTAAGCATTTTCTTGCCTCAAGCATGAGACTTTATGAGGTTGGAAACAGGCTTCTTGGAGAAGACAAGGAAAAAGAAGCAAAAGAGTTGTATAAAGATGCTGCAGAACTTTATGGATTATTCTGGAAACTTAATTTGGATTCAAAAAACAAAATAAAAATAAAAGATAAAGACACAAAAGGAATTTTTTCATCAATAAAAAAACTTTTGGAGTGCTGCAAGGAATGAAAACTCAAAACCATTCCGCAATCGTCTAGAAGCCGATTGGAGGAATGACAAACAAAAAATGAAAAACAAATATAATTATTTATGGATTGGAATTTTGCTGGCTAGTATAATCGGAGGGGTAATTTTAATCAAGACTGCTTATGCTAACCCATTAAGTTTGCCTAGTTATGCTTTACTAAAACCAGGAATAAAAGAAGCTTATTCTTTTGCAAAGCTCGAAGGAGATAAATTAAATGGCTTGCCCTGCAATTGTGGATGCGGGACTCCTAAAGGCGCAGAAGCGCATGGAAGCAGAGTTCATTCTAGAGGATTATTAGATTGTTTTACAGAAGGAGACATTAATAACGGCGGAAAATGGGATCAACACGCTTCAGAATGTGGATTGTGCTATGAAGATGCCTTGGAAGCAAAAAATCTTTATAATGAAGGAAAAAGCAAAGAAGAAGTTAAAGATGCCCTAATAAAAAAATATTCTGAATTAAAATTTAGCGATGAAACAGTTTATGGGAAAAAATAAGGCAGTTTTTTATGGCTTGCTTTCTGGAATTGGAATCTTATCCTTTTTTATTATCATCCTGACAATATTTGTCAATTTTTCATTCGCAATTTCTGAATTTAAGAGATTGTGGATTTTTATACTACCTTTATCAGCAGGATTTGGAACTCAAATAGGGCTTTATACTTCAATAAAGCATAGCGCAATAGTAAATGCAGGAGCTGCAACATCTGGAACAGTTTCAGGCGGGAGCATGGTTGTGTGCTGTTCTCATTTTTTGTTTAATGTTATACCTATAATTGGGCTTTCTGGATTAGCAGGATTTTTAATGACTTATCAAAAGCTCTTTTTTTCAATTGGCATAGCTTCAAGCGCTTTGGGAATTGGATTTATAATTCATCATAAAAAGAAAATGAATTCTAGAATAGGAATAAATGGAGGTAAATGTCATTAATGGATAAAAAAATAATAGTTTATGGAATTGTGATTGTTTTAGTTTTACTTCTTATGCTTGTTAGTTTCGGGGTTATTAGAATAAAAGGTATTGGCAAAGAAATAAACAGCAATTCTGCCGACGCTGGAAATTATGATAATCTTCCTGAAAAATGCAGGCCCACTGCAGGACAAGATATAAAATTATGGAAAGAGCATTTGAGCCATCACGCTCAAACACAAGATTGCTTGAAATATTTTAATTAAAGGAGGGATAAAATGTGCTGTTGCGGTTCAAAAAAGAAAGGAAAATAAACCTTTTAGAAAAAGGTTTCCAAAAACGAATAACCTTACAAGTAAACCTTTTAGAAAAGGTTTCTAAAATGAACCTTTAGGAAAGGTTCCCAAAACTAGAAAATAAAAATTTGAAAGAGAAGAATGTTTAACTTAAATATGAAAAAAGAACAAATGGCAAAAGAGAAGAATGCAAAAAAAGGATGTTTACAAAAAATAAGATCCAAAGACGGAAAAATGAGCATAAAAATATGCACAATGATTGACGAATGCACTTGCGAAAATTTAAAATGCTGTACAGGCAAAAGGAGGTGGTAATATGGTAGATAAATTAAACCCAAGAAGGGTAGCTAATAGTTTGGCAATAACTGCAGGAATATTCTCCCTTGCATGTGCATTATTGATATTGATGGCTCAAGCCTTTACAGTGAATTTATTCGGAGCTATATTTCATGGCATTGATTTAAACCAGATATCAAAAACAGCTACTGTTGGAAGTTCTGTCTTAGGAATAATTGAAGTAATGATTCTCGGATGGATTGCAGGCTGGCTCTTTGCTGTTGTTTACAATAAGTTTAGATAATTGAAGGATTCGGCTTTGTCCGGATTGAGTAAATCTCAATCTGGTAAAAAATAAAAGTTTGA
>CAYQXU010000030.1:0-12447 GCA_964421685.1 Candidatus Woesearchaeota archaeon | reverse complement strand
TTGAGTGATTTTTAACATCAGACGCTCTGGGCTTTAGCCCATGGGTAGTTCACAATGAGGTATAATCATTTTAGGCCCCATACAAGTCTAGAAAATAAAACTCCTAGCCAGATATATTTTGATTTTTCTAAGTTAATTTAGGGGTAGGACATATGTCTGGTGGGAGCACAGAATTGCCAAGCAGAATTATTGAAAGATACTATCAAATTTTGACGCCTTAGCATAATAGAAATTAATTATAAATTTTGAAACCAATTTCTTCATAACATTTAAAAGAACAAAAAATCTCATATGCAGATAGGTTTCAAAATGAAAAAAGGAAGCTGGATAACTTTTGGAATAATAATTCTCGTAGTAATATTATCTATTTTAATCATAAGAAAACCAAGCAACACAACAACAGAAGCAATTGCTAAATGTATTGGAGATAATTCTATGCTTTACGTTCAGCTTGGATGTCCTCACTGCAAAACTCAGGAAGAAATGTTTGGAGACAACGTGAAGTATCTTAAAACAATAGACTGTTTCTTTGAAAGGGACAAGTGTGCAGCAATTAACGCTACGCCAACATGGCTTATAAGCGGAAGATATTATGAAGGCGTTCAAAGCATTGATGATCTAAAAACTTATGCTGGATGTTAAGATGCAGATTGAACACTCTTAAAAAGAATAATAACAGCTTATTGGCTAGACTAAAATGGAACAATGGTTTGATAAGGAAGAAGATGTCCTTGGAATAAGACTTGAGAATAAAGAATACTGGAAAAGTATAGAATTGCCTAACGGCATTGTGATAGATATCTCTAAAGACGGAACTATTATAGGAATGGAAATTTTTAATGCCAGCAAAATTTTTTCTGGTGACGTAAAGAAAGTTATAGATTCTGCTAAAAACTCAGATTGAAAATCGAAAATTAAAAGGACTAAGGGGATGTTGATTTTCTAATTATTTATCTTACCAAATCCCAATACCAAGGAAGTCTGTTTAAATCTTTTTGAACAACCTTGTAAACGTCTCGAACATTTTCAGGAATCGCGTAACCTTTTGGATAAGGATTCCAGGATCTCCATGCTCTTTCAGACTCAGGAAAAACTATAAAACATTCGTCCCTGCTGTCATTACCAAAATCTCCGTTCCACGACCTTGTGTTTTCATAATCATTATCCATGCTTACCAAGGTTGTATCTCCCAATTTAACACCTTGAGGAAAAGTAATATCAGTGCTATTGCCCCCAATTATAACTTGGTATCTTGTTGGTTTGCCTCTTATATTGACTGTTCCTGCAATATCATAAATCTTTTCACTGTTTGCTGGAGTTACTTCATGAGTTTTTATGTTCTTTGCACTACAACCGAAACTCAATAATCCTGCCATTGCTCCAATTAATAGTTTATTTGTGAGTGTCATTTTTCAAACCTCCAATTTAAACCAAAAGTTGTACGTTTTTGTTCTTTTGACGTGGTTTTACCTAAAAAGTCTAACTGAACAAAATTTCCATGACCAACATTTCCTAAGCCAATCTGAGCTCCATTTATGCGATGACCTCGAAGAGAATATTCGGAAAACATATCAAAATTAAAAAGACCCACCTCCAAACCATTCACGCTTTCGTAATCTTCCTTATCAGCAGCCGAAGTATCTAACAATTCAAAATTACACCCATTAATCGTCGCGCCATCATACACATTAAAAGCTCCAATATTTATTCCATAGTGTTTTGAATCTTTTTTAAAACGATTAACAATGCCGATATTTATTCCATAAGAAGTTCCTTCTTTTACATTATAAAATGGCGGAACTCCCTCGCTACCACCGATTGTTCCAACTAATGTAGCCACAGCTAGTGTTGCTAATCCAATTTTGGTTTTAGTGCTTAACTCTTTTATTCTCTGTTTAAGTGTCATTTTGTTTTTCCTTATTGTTTTGTTGTTATTCTATAGTGAATAATATAATAATCATATAAAATAGACATATATAAGGTTTTTCCATATACTATATATATTAACATATAAACATATGTTTTTTAGAAAGATATATAAATGAAGGATTTTTGGTTTTTATATGAAAAGAAAACTCGTTGAGCTTGGTAAGAATTGCTTAGTGACTTCTCTGCCTGCACCGTGGATAAAAAAACACGGCTTAAAAAAAGGGGATGAAGTTGAGATAGAAGAGAGCGATAATGCTTTGCTGATTTATCAAAAGTCTCCAAGGAAATCAAGAATCATAAATTTAGAAATGAGGGATATTGAAAAGTCTTTCGGGAGGGTTTTATCTGCAGTGTACAAAATCGGATATGATGAAGTTCATATTAAACTGGACAAAACAAAAAACAATCAAGAAATAAAAAACATACTCCAAAAATACTTTATAGGATACGAGATTGTAGAGCAAACATCAGCAAGTGTAGTTATAAGATTAATCTCAGAAACAATAGAACAGGAACTGGAGAAAATTCTGCAGAGGTGTTTTTTTATTATAAAATCGATGTCAGAAGAGTTAGTTAAAGGCATAAAACAAAAAGATAAAGAAACAATAAAAAGCTTAATTCTTTCTGAAGAATTAATCAACCGTTTCAGCATTTATTGCAGAAGAGTTTTGTTGAAGGAAGGATGGAAAGACTACAAAAAAACACCAATTTATTACTGTATTATTGAAGAATTAGAAAAGGTCTCTGACAAGTATAGGGACTTGAGCATATTCTTAACAAAGAAGAATAAAATAGAAATTAGTAAAAACGTTGAATTAATATTGGAAAAGACTTCACATTTAATGGATAGTTATATAAAAAATTTTTATTCTTACTCTTTAGAGAATAGTCTTTCTTTATTTGAAGAAACCGAAAATTTGAAGAAAAAAGTAAATGATTTAATTGAGCAAAAAAAAGACGCATTTATTTTAACAATTTGTTTAGGAATAATAGATCATATAACTAATTTGAATAGCTTGCTATTATCTGCCTCTATTGAGCTGCTTGAGAAGAAAGGCGAATCATCTCAAAAACAACCGGCTTAATTTGTGAAATTCGCGAATCCGAATCATCAACCTTTCCCAAAGCTTTCCCGGCCATTGCCAAATGATATTGAATATATCCCCTTAACTCAGGTCTCTTCTCTCCATGTTTTTTAACCATGCCCGCATAATTTGAAGCTAATCTTAAATGCCTTGCTAAAGCAACATAATTCCTATTATGCCAGTAATCTCTATATTCTTTTTCAGGAACAAACGCCAAAGCCCCTTCCTCTAATCCTTCCATATGCTCTGCAATATCTCCTCTAACAAAAAGTTTTCCTGCAATATCACAAAAGAAAGGATAATCCCTAGAACAAAAATCTCCTCTTTGCAGAACATTACGAGTAACTAAATATTCTATTTCCTTGAGTTTAATTTCGTCATCACCCATCTTCATCCATGGATTTTCTAACATCATGACAGCATCTTCTGAATCCACGACTTCAAGATTTGTTTTTCCATAATCTAGATTTCTAACGCTTCCATCACTCACATTAAAATTTTGCAGATAACTATCTCTAAAACGAACATATCTTGGATTTCTCAAATTATCTTCAATAACTCTATCAAGAGAGCCTATTTTAGAATTCAATCCAAAAAAACCAACCAAATTTTCCAAGCTGCCTTTAACAACTCCAGAATAATTCTTTCTTTCTATTTGGGAAGAATCAAATTTCGGAGGCATTAATTGATAGAATGTTAAATTTTGAATTAATCCTGAAAAGAGACCGCTAACTTTTTTTCTAGCTTGGCTTCTTCTTTCGCTATCCCCAGAAAAATAATCTCCTTTTAATTCTCCAAGCCTTTCTGGAACGCTCTGGCCTTTCAAAGCCTCCATAAGTAAAATAGCATGATCCCCATCTTCAACTTTATCAATGAATGAAGGAACTTGGCAAGCGCCATCACCATTTCCCATGATGTGTAAAATGCCGTATTGTCTTAACGCCTCTTCTTCAATTCGTGCTCTTTCTGGAGAAAGTACCTTCATAGTAATAGAAGTTCCTCCGACTGAAAAAACCTCGTTAAATGGACTATATCTTTTTTCACTAACTCTTCCTTCTCTGTAAAGTGCACTATAAACTAAAGCAAGACTCCTCATTAATAAGTCAACATTTACAACAGAATTGTTCCCTTTAGCTAAGATGGCAGTATTACTAACTGATAAATGTTTGTGTTTAAGAGCAGTTTCAAACAAAATCGGGTCTCGATTCATAACTCCGATTATTTCATCTCTAGTTCTCTCTAAATAAGTTATATACTCGTCTCGATTTCCATAAAACTCTTGGTTTGAAAGTATTGGAAGTTTAGTATCTTGATGTTCCATATTTGTTCTATTATTAAAAAAAGAGAGTTTAAAAACTCTCCTATTTTGTAATTACTTGTAAGAAGTAACAAGATAATCTTTTTCAAGAATCAATCTTTAAAAACACAATCTCATTAAATAAATCATGATAAACCTTCTTAGAATAACAACTCTTGCGCTAGCCGATTCTGTAAATCCTTGTGAAATAGCAATTCTTACAATGGTTCTTATATCAATACTTATTAACAATCCTGACAAGAAAAGAAAAGTGCTTTATGGAGGGTTGGCTTTTGTTTCAGCAGTCCTTGTAGGTTATCTTGCGTATGGTTTAATAATAATTCAATTCTTCAATGTTTTCGCACAATTTCTAAGAGAAAATTCGTCTATTATCTATAATATTCTAGCAACAATAGCAATGGTCATGGGAGCATTGCATGTTAAAGATTACTTTATGTATAAAAAAGGAAGTTTTGCAACAGAAATGCCAATATTTATGAGGCCTATGGCTAAAAAATGGGCTGAAAAAATAATCTCTCCTTCAGGAGCGTTTGTAATTGGATTTATAGTAACTTTATTTCTTCTTCCTTGCACAATGGGTCCTTACATAGTCGCTTCAGGATTGCTTGCTGACTTAGGAACTCTAGGAGCCCTTCCATGGCTATTATATTACAATTTAGTATTTGTTCTGCCAATGCTTATTATTGTTGGAATAGTTTATTTCGGATTCGCAAAAGTCGATGAAGTAACTGGCTGGAAAGATCAGCATATAAGAAAACTGCATCTAGTTGCAGGAATTTTATTGTTCTTGGTTGGCTTGGCTATTATGATGAGGTGGATTTGATTTTTCAGAAGCGTATTTTAGTATATCTCTTAAAAAATTCTCTCCTTGAATAGTTATTTTATAACTAGCATCAACATAAAATCTTTCAATTTGAGCTTCACCAACAGGAGGAATATTTCCAAAAGCAGTATTAGTTCTATCATTATGCCTTCGATAGGAGTTTTCTCTTTGAACGTATCCTAATTGAACACAATCAAAAACAGCCTCTATTAATTTTGGGAAAAATCCGCTAGATTCAATCCAGACATTAGTATCATTTTCAGATAATTTAACTAAAACCTCCAAATGTCTTCCTGTAATGATTGCCATAAATTTAATAATTAAAATGAATATTTAAGCATTATTGCAGTCTAGTTGAAAGCCGCATCCAACTCCTCATGTAAGCTTACAGATTTATCATCTCCAGCTCTGCCATTTATTATATTAAAAATTCTTCTAACAATCCCGCCAGCCTCTTCTCCAGGAATTCCTTGCTTGTCCCAGATATAATGAAATTTCCTATCAGAAGAAAGAACCCTCAAAATACGACCATAATTAGAATCATCTGCTACTCTAATAACACACGGAGGCAGCTTATCCAATGAGTAAACTAAAATTCCTTCAGCCATGCAAGAGTAAGACATTCAATTTTTTAAGCATTATTGTGATAACATAAAACTTATATACAACCTCGTCTTAATAAATAAGTAGTTGCGGATAAGGCGGAGCAATCAGCCTTCAGCCTATCTTCGGATATGCTCTGCTGGCTTCGGACGCCTTTATCCCTTTTTATTTATTTTATCTTTTGTAAAAAACTTTTTTATTATTAATGAAACCCTAACACTTAATCGAAAAGTTTAAAAACTATAGCCGCTATAGTTACTATAGATTAAAATGGAAATAACAACTATACAACTAAGCAAAGAAACAAAAGAGAAAATTTCATCTTTTGGAAATAAAGGTGAAAGCTATGATGAAATCATAAGAAGAATCTACACTCTTGCAACAAAAGAACATCTAAGACAGTTCTTAATGTCTAGCGAAGGTTTTATTTCTATAGAAGAAGCAAGAAAAGAGTTGAATAAAAAATGGCCAAGGTCGAAATAATTCGATCTCTATTCGAAGAAATTCAGAAAAAATTTAAGCAAGAAGCTCATGAAGTCATTGATCTACTGGAAACATTAGAAAATAATCCACATAAGGGAAAATTGCTTGGGAGTGTTGGAGGGGTTGTTATCAAAGAACTTAGATATAAAGGCTTTAGATTTTATTTTATCACAGACGGATATAAATTAAAAGTAATGGACGAATCAAAGTTGGTAGATTTGTTAATAAAATTCGTTAGAATGTCTGATAAAAAAGACCAGCAGGAAACTATTAATGAGATTAAAAGAATACTAGTTAATTTCGGCCCAGATAAATTCAAGTAAAAATTTTTACTCTTACTCGTATTCTCTCTGACTCGTAACCTTTTTAACCTCATTTAATTTTCTCATTCCATGATAATTAGACAACCAATAGTTACAGTATGCGGACATGTAGATCATGGAAAAACATCAATTCTTGATCGTCTTAGGGAAAGCTCTGTTCAAGAAGGGGAGGCAGGGGCAATAACCCAGAAAATTTCATTCACATCATATCCTATGAGTCAGCTAAAAAAAGCTTGCCCTTTAATAGAAAAAAAAGGACTTAAGCTAAACATTCCAGGATTTCTGCTTATTGATACTCCCGGTCATGCAGCATTCACAAATTTAAGAAAACGGGGAGGCAGTCTTGCTGATCTAGCAGTTCTTGTGATTGACATTAATGAAGGAATAAAACCCCAGACAGCAGAGGTAATTCAGATTCTAAAGCATAACAAAACGCCGTTTATGATTGCGTTAAATAAAATAGATAATATTTCAGGCTGGAGAAATGGAGTTAAAGAACAGATGGAGCTGCAAAGAAGCATTGAAACCCAGCCTGCAAGAGTAAAACAAATATTTGATGAAAGATATTTGACAATAATAGGTTCGTTGAATAGCTATGGATTTGATGCTGATTTATATTATAACATACAAGATTTCACTCAGAAAATAGCTTTAATTCCATGTTCAGCTAGAACAAAAGAAGGAATTCAAGAACTAATAATGATGTTATGCGGTCTTTCACAGCGATATCTTTCTGAAAAACTTAAGTTAGGCAAGGAAGCAAAAGGAGTTATACTGGAAATTAAAAAAGAAAAATCAGGGAGCTACGCAGAATCAATACTTTATGACGGTGTCCTAGCTAAAACAGATGAAATAGCTGTAGCAAACATAGAAGGCAAGCCAGCGATAACAAGAATAAGAGTCTTGGAAGAAATAGAACCATTATCAAACAAATTCTCTCCTAGAGAAAAAATCCAGGCAGCATCAGGATTTAGAATGCAGCTAACTGAAAAAATGGATATCTTGCCAGGAATGCCATTTATCATCTACAAAGGGAATAAGGAAACAATTGAAAAAGAATTCAAAAAAGAACTTTCAGAAAACATAAAAACATACAAACAAGGAATTATAGCAAAAGCTGATTCTCTTGGAAGTTTAGAAGCTCTTCTTACACTATTAAAGCAAGCAAATATTCCTGTTCTAAAAGCAGGAATTGGAAATATTAACAAAACAGATATTATTTCTGCGAAAGCAAACCTAGAGATAAATGAATTAGACGCCATGATTGTCGGTTTTAATTCAAAACTTGATGAGGAAGCCGATAAAATTAAGGGAAATATAAAAATAATAACTGATGAAGTAGTTTACAAGCTTATTGAAAACAGCGTTAAATTCAGGGATGAAAAAAGAAGAGAAATAGAAAAAAACAGGCTCATGGGCCTTTCTACATTATGCAAACTTCAAGTTCTACATCAATATGTTTTCAGAAACACAAAGCCAGCAATATTTGGAGCAAGAGTCGAAGGAGGAAAGTTAGTGTCAGGATTAAATCTTATAGATGAAACGGGAGAAGACGTTGGAAGAGTAAAAAATATACAATCAGAAAATAAAAGTGTTGAGCAAGCGCATGAAGAAATGGAAGTCGCCATTTCAATTCCGGGAGAAAATTATGAAAGACACTTAAAAAACAAAAAATTCCTTTATTCAAATCTAGGAGAAAGTCAGTTTAAGAATTTCAAAAAAAACAAAGATCTTCTTTCAAACAAAGAACTCCAGATTTTGCAGGAAATTGCAGAAATTAAAAGAAAAACCAAGGCTGATTGGGGAAATTAATAAATGGAAAACAATGTATTTGAAACAATAGATAAGAGTGGAAGAAAGATACGATTGACAAAAAAACAATGGGAGCATATAACGGTAGAACATCCAGATGTTACTCAAGAAGAGATAAAACTAACCATCCAAAATCCACTAAAAATTATTGAAAAAACCAACGAGAGATATTTTTATTATCAATATTTTAAATACAAAAAATCACCAACAAATTACCTCAGAGTTATCGTTAAGTATTTAAACGGGGGAGGGTATGTTATTACAGCATATTTTGTTAAAGATATAAGATAAAATGAAAGGGCAAATGAACATTTATTACGATCAAGAAGGAGACTATCTGACAATATTTATAGGTGACTCCAAACCAAACTATGGTGAAGACATAGATGATGATATTACCATCTTTAAAGACAATAATACAAATGAGATAGTAGGGATAGGAATACTTAATTTCAAAGAAAGAACAAAATCTTTGGAAAGCATTGAGTTAAAGCTTCCTTTTAGCGTTAATTTCTCATCTTTAAAAGTGTGACTGGGAAAACTAAAAATTTAGAACTCTAGAACCGAATGTTGAAGTCTTTATTGTTTTAAATTTAAAATCAACTTTGGCATCGCTAAATCCATTTGAGGTTTTATAATCTACAACTTTTGGAATTATTTTAAGGCTGCTGAAATCGCTTCCTGTTGTTTGCACAGTAAATAATACTCCAGACCCGTATTTAATGGATTTTCCTCCGTCGCTGCTGTAAATAGCTATTTTATTTTTTCCGGGCGAAATCTGTGTGTTTGTAATTGTCATTTCGGATGTTCTTGTTGACGGATTAACTTTAGTTATTATAATTTTAGCAGGATCATAAGTTAGGTCAAACTGCATTCCAGCAATATCTCTGTCTAAATTAGAGGAAGCTGAAAAGCCATCACTTGTTTTTTGAATGGTTATTGTTGCTGACGCTTGAACAGCTGAAACTGGCTGGCATGTCAGTTGGCTTTCTGGACTCTGTCCTCTAAATGCAACATTTATTATTTTTACAACATCAATGATGTCTATTGCTCCAGATGAATCAACATCCCATATTTCAAAAGGAGGAGGGTTCGTTTGATTTTGCCCTCTAAATGCAACATTAATCATTTTAACAACATCAAGAACATTATGAACTCCGTCATTGTTGACATCGCCGCAAACACCAAGCAACACGTAAATGTAAGCCTCGGCAACAGGATCCTGGATTTCAACATTTCCTGCAGTATCAGTAGCTATGCAAATGAATTCGTAAGTCTTGTTCTTTTCGCCTGTGAAATTGAAGCTCATATCGCTGGTACGGTTTATTAATGGCACATAACTGTTATTATTTGTCGAAACGAAGATAGTATAGCCTTCTATCTCCCCCACCTCATCTGAACCGTTCCAAGATATTGTGAAATCCTTTGCTTTAGACTCATTAGGCAGGGGGTTCACAGTACACCGGGGGCTTATGTCATCTATGATATTGATCGTGTTATTCGTTGTCACGTTCTCGAATGTCTCGAACTGAATATTGGCATTATTTTTAATAACGGTGCCTGACTGAAGTCCTTGAATAGGCTTCACACTGTAAATCAAAGTCCCGGTTTCGTTTATCGGCAAGAAGATTTCTGACAAGTTCCAGAACAACATCCTGCCGTTCAAGCTCACCATCCAATTTTCCTCTATTGAGATATTTATGGTCCCGTTTCCGAGAGTCTGATTTTTTGTTTGGTTGAAAATTCGCAAGGTTTGCCCATTGCTGATTGGAATGAACGTTCCATTCGGTGAAAATAATTCAATTGTTGAAGCGTCAAGGTTCGGGTCCAAAGAGTCGTTTACAAAAACATTCTCGGCGGCGGATGCGTTCCCCACATTTTCGAAATGGACTGTGTAGGTAAGGGTTTCGTTTGAGTTGATGAATTTGTCATTCAAAACTCCTTTTTCGTTGGGGTCTCTAGGGCGTGCTGCAGGCTGTTTATGTTCAACACACATACCCGTCCCTTTAGATCCTCCGCATTCAGGTTTGTAAACTTCTATGTGGACATGCGTAGAAGTTCGACTGTTACAGCTGACAAAATTTTTGCCGTCTTCGCATTCGGCTAAGCCAGCCCCACAATCTACTATTGCAATTTCCCTGACTCTGTCACCAAAGAGTATTTCCTCGTTATTAACACCAAGTCCGTAATCAACTGCAAGTGAACCTATTCCTAAATCTGCACATTTTCCTCCAAAATGCATAGAAGGGCCACAACTATGACCTCCTTCGTATGTAAAAATGCTACCAGTTTGTATTGGTGGCGTATTTTCATTCATTTTTTCTTTAATACAAGCTATCAAGTTATCAAGTTCTGTAGAGTTATGACATGCATCCAAGCCAAGCCAACTAACAAAATCTTCACAATTGCATGAATCTTTGGATGGGTAACATGCAGGCCCGCCTATTACATCTGAGCCAAACTTGGTGGATGAATTGAGTTTAGCTTTATAATTGAGGATCCTTGTATCACCAAGACCAATAAGTGAAATATTCCATACAACATGCCTAACATCACTGTATTCTATTACCGAAGCTGGAGGATTTGCAAATGTCAAATTAAAGATCGATGGTTCCAATAGCTCCATAATTGTTACATTTTCAGCAGGCAATGCATTGTCAATATTAGTAACAGCAATGAAATAATCCATAATCCTTCCAGGCACGGCCGCAGTTCCCCATTTGTGAATGCTCAGTTTTGCAGGAGGCAGTGTCACATAAACTATTTTTGTAAATATTTTTTCAGCCATACTGTTATTACTGTCATTAGCCCTTACTCTAAATGTAAAAGTCCCTGCATTTGTTGGGGTCCCGTTCAGAATGCCGTCAGTATAAAGGACCATGCCGGCAGGAAGCGTTCCATTAACTAAAACCCAGGAATACGGAGGCACGCCTACAGCCTTTAGCTTATGTGAGGAAAATTTACCAAGGGCTCCAGAAGGCAAAGATTCTGTGACTATGAAGAGGGTTGAGGAACTGCATAAATATGTACATCCAGTAACTCCCGTATCGTACCAGTTAGAACTTGAGTCACAGGTGTTGTCATCCCCATAATTGTCTACCCACATATTGTTTAGGTCATATCCGCTTACAAAGCTGTTTGCACAAAATGTATTTGCTGTTATCTTATTTTGGCTCGACTGGTCAACTGAAAGTCCATCTATGTAGTTGCTGCTTGCTGTGTTGTTGACAAGATTATTATTATTTGTGCCTGAAAGCGAAATTCCAGCAAATCCGTTTGAGTTCGCAGTGTTGTTTGTTAAGTTATCTTCTGCATAGCTATAAACTAAGATTCCATACAGACCATTAGAATTCACAATATTGTTTCTTATATTGTTCTTTCCTGATGCATACGTATAGATTCCATTCTGCCCATTTGAATTTGCTATGTTGTCTGCGATAATGTTCTGTTGGGGTCCGGCACCCTGAATGAATATGCCGGTTTGATTATTCATGTTTGCAATGTTATTTGATATGTTTGCACCAAAGGTATACGTAAAGGAGATGCCAGTCTGATTATTCGAGTTTGCGACGTTATTGGTGAAATTGCTAGAGAAATGGTCAAGAATAAATCCAATTAGATTATAATTTGCGGTGTTGTTTATTACATTGCCATCAGATGCGACGGTAATTCCATAGCGATTTCCATTAGCAATGTTATTCACTATCGTATTCCTATCGGCTGACGTATAAATTCCATACTCTCCATTGTCAATTATTATATTGCCGATGGCCTTGTTGTCGAAGGATTGCGAGATGCCCGAAGGATCAAGGTGATGGAACATGGCAATTCCTTCTCCTCTGTTTGATACAAGGATATTATTTCTTAAAACGTTCCCGGATGATTTTACAATTAGAATACCTCTTTCACCATTTGAATTCACAGTATTGTTCGAGAGGACATTAGAAGATGAGCCGAAGTCGAGGCGTATGCCGCTGTATTGATTTGAACTTACGGTATTGTTTGTCAAATTATTGAATTTAGGACGAGCCAGTTGAAAGAAACCCTTTGCGGATTTTAATCCGCAGATTG
>CAYQXU010000029.1:0-12716 GCA_964421685.1 Candidatus Woesearchaeota archaeon | reverse complement strand
GTGTTAGCAGATCAAGTGGACGCCCCTGACTTTAGTCTGTGGGTAGTTCACAAATTTAATACAATAAGCTTTAAAAACAAAAATTCTTAGATTATATATAAGCCTACGTGGTCTAACGGCTATGACTCATCCCTGTCGCGGATGTAATCCGGGTTCGATTCCCGGCGTGGGCGTCCTACCTTTTGTCTATTTTAATGGGCACGCTAATTTACTGCAAGTTATTTATGATATGCTAACTTTGATTCTTATTTTGACAAGATTTATATTCTGTTATTTGTTTGTATAAAAGGTAAAAATGGGTGATGAATACTATTCATTAAGTAAGTTAGAATTGTTTAAAAAATTAGACTCTTCTGAAAAAGGGCTGACAAAATCTCAAGCCGAAGAAAGGGGGAGAGAATTTGGAAAGAATGTGTTAAAAGAGAGAGATAAAAAAACACCATTAAAAATATTTTTTTCTCAGTTTAAAAGCCCATTAGTTCTAATATTGATTTTTGCAGATATTATCTCATTTTTTCTTGGAGAGATTACAGATTCACTTATAATAATGGGAGTGATTCTGATCAACTCAGTTTTAGGATTTTATCAGGTGTACAAAAGCGAGAAGGCTCTTCAAATACTGAAGAATTACATAACTTTTAAGGCTAAAGTTTTAAGAGATCGGGAAAAAATAGAAATTGACACAAAAGATATTGTTCCAGGAGACGTTGTATACCTAGGCATAGGGGATATTGTTCCTGCAGATATTAGAGTTATTGAGTCGCAAGAGTTATATGCCAATGAGTCAATTATAACTGGGGAATCATTTCCAGCTAAAAAAAGTGATAAGGAAATCTCTGGTAATAAGCTCGCCTTAACAAAACAATCAAATATTCTTTTTATGGGATCGATTATTTCAAATGGATTATGCAAAGGAATTGTAGTGTCTATTGGTGAAAAAACTGAATTTGGAAAAACTGCAATGGTGCTAAGCTCTAAAGAGCCGCCAAGTGATTTTCAAAAAGGAATATCAAAATTCAGCACTTTTCTTTTAAAATTAGTATTTTTTCTTACTGCTTTTGTTTTTGCAGTTAATTTCTTTCTAGGAAAGGGTGTGCTTAGCTCATTACTTTTTGCAGTAGCTCTTGCTGTTGGGATGACCCCCGAATTGCTCCCGGCAATTATAACAATTTCAATATCTCATGGAGCTATTTGTATGGCAAAAAAAAGTGTTATAGTTAAAAGGCTTGAATCAATAGAGGATTTGGGGAACATTGATGTTTTGTGCACTGATAAAACAGGAACATTAACAGAAAACAAAGTAAGCATTGAAAATTATTTTGATGTAGACAACATCAAATCTAAAGAGTTATTAGAATATGCAGCAATCTGCAATTCAGCTTTCTTTGAGTATAAATCTGTTAGGGGAAACATAATTGACTCAACAATCTTGGAATTTGTTAAAAAAGAAAAGATTCCTATAAGAGAGCATGAGAGAATTGAAGACATTGAATTTGATCATAATAGGAGAAGAATGAGCTCTATTATAAAAATTAAGAATAAGAGGATAATTATATGCAAGGGAAGCCCTATTTCAGTTTTAGAAATTTGCAGCAAAATCAAAAAGCATGGAAAAGTTGTGGGAATAAAAGCTTACAAAAATAATGCAATAAAAACTTTTGAAGAACTAAGCAAAAAAGGGCTTAGAATTATTTCAGTTGCATACAAAGAGATTAATGCCAAAAAAGACTATACTATAAATGACGAGAAAGAACTTGTTTTTTTAGGTTTCATCACAATGTCTGACCCTCCAAAAGAAACCACAAAAGAAGCTATAGAAAAATTAAATATGCTTGGTGTTGAGGTAAAAGTTTTGACTGGAGATAATGAATTAATCACCAAAAATGTATGCGACAAAGTTGGATTAAAAATAAAGGGAAAAATTATTACAGGGTCTATGCTTGATAGTTTCAAAGAATCTGAATTCTTAAAGGCAATTAATGACAATAATGTTTTTACGATGGTCACTCCTGAACAAAAATATAAAATTGTCTCTGGATTAATAAAAACAGGCCATATTACAGGTTTTTTGGGGGATGGAATTAATGATGCTCCTGCTTTAAAAGCCGCGGATGTGGGCATAACTGTCGAAAGTGCTGTTGACGTTGCTAAAGAAAGCTCTGATGTTATTTTGTTTAAAAAGAATTTAGATGTTTTGGCTGAAGGGGTGATAGAAGGAAGAAAAACATTTGGAAACTCCATGAAGTATATACTTAACACAATAAGTGCAAATTTTGGAAATATGTTTACTCTCTCTATATCCTCATTATACTTTAAATTTATACCGCTATTGCCCTCGCAAATCCTTTTGACAAATCTTGTGTCAGACGTGCCTCTAGCAACTATATCTACAGATAATGTAGATAGCTCATATTTAAAAAAACCTAAAAGATGGAGCATCAAACTGATATCAAAGTTTATGTTTTTTTTTGGCTTAATAAGTTCAATATTTGATATAGCCACAATGGCTTTAATTTGGTTTATTGTTGCTCCAGGGAATGTACAAATGTTCAGAACTGTGTGGTTTACAGAGTCTGTACTCTCAGAAATCTTGATAACTTTTTCAATAAGAACAAAAGATTCATTTTGGAAGTCCAAACCTAGCAGATTGTTAGTTTATGCCTCAATTTTTGGGGTTGCATTAACACTAATTGCTATATTTACGCCATTATCAAATCTTTTTGATTTTGGAAGAAATTCAGCAAGAATTTTAATCTGGATATCCTCTATTTTAATATGCTATTTTACTTTGACTGAAATTGGCAAAAAAGTATTTTACAAGTATATTGAAAAAGATGAATGATCTCTTGACTTTCTGATACACACAATAAAAGATCTAGCGAGACGTTTCGGCTCCCTATTCTATCGGCAGAGGCGTGTTTTACAAAAACTAAACAAATAGATCCCAATATCCCACTCTATTAATCAATCTTTGTTTGATTTGATATTGTACAAGAGATCTTTTTTGAGCATTATCTTTTCTCAGCCAAGAATTTTCTCTGCCTATAATTTGCCGTACTCTAGCCCTATTCGGATTAAGAAGATAACCATCGTCCAAAAATCTATCTCTCAAGAAAGGATACACTGGTTTATGTAAATAAATTGGAGAGAAAAACACATTAATATCTGGAAATTTATCCAGAACTGGAGATATTCTATCGAGAAAATGAGCGAAGATTAAATCATGTGGACGCACTTCTAAATCAGATTTCATTCTTTTATAATCCTCAAAACTTACATCAAAAGGAGTTTGTATATATCCTAAAACTATTTCCCTTGGATACACCTCATAACGCAAGACTAAGGCTGGGCATCTTCATGAAGCCTCTGATTCCCTGAAATTAACAGTGCATTCCTAGAATCCATCTCAATCTGATTAGTCTCATGCCTTCCAAAAACTACTAAATCACTTACTTCTCTTTTACGTACATGATAATCTCCAAGAGGTGTAGAGTGGTCCATTGCTTGGTCAACTGCTTGTCCTAAGATAACATCTTCTACAGATACATTTCTTCCTTCGAGTTTATACAAATTCCTATAGTCTATTTCTTTTTTCATTTTCTAGATTTTATCCATGCGTTATCCTCTCCAAGAATTTGTCTCACCCTTTCTTTTTCTGGGTTTAAATGATACATCCCATCAAAGAATCTATCTCTTAATCTAGGGTAGACTGATTTAGAAGTATAACTATCAGAAACCAAAACATTAGTCTCTGGTCTAGCATCTAATACAGGTGAAAGCCTAGATAAAAAATGTGCTAAAAGGAATTCATGTGGATTAACTCCCAATTCAGATTTTAAAGAGTCATATATACTCTGATCCATTCTATTTGTTGATTGAATATACTGGATAATCACTGCAGGTCTTCCGTTCTCAAAGGAATATGCTAAGGAAATGAAAGGATTGCCTATTTTTTTAAAAACTTTTCTTAAAAGTCCAACCCTAACAAGTTTTTTTATAGGCCTATAACTTTCAAAAGGGGCCAGTACAAAAGATTCATAGCTTCTCTCTAAGTAGCTATCTGT
Source organism: Candidatus Woesearchaeota archaeon (assembly GCA_964421685.1). Classification (GTDB taxonomy): domain Archaea; phylum Nanobdellota; class Nanobdellia; order Pacearchaeales; family GW2011-AR1; genus CAYQXU01. The sequence continues at coordinate 8,652 of CAYQXU010000029.1, read as the reverse complement.
GCTAAAACGGATTTCATATAATCCATCATTTTTTCCAACTTCCAAATTCCCAACACGTGTTCTTAAACTCATAGCAGTATCAAGCACTCTTCCCAAATCACTTGTATCTGCTATTGAGTCTCTAGATAGTTTTTCCCTTACTTCACTAAGGTGATATGTCTCAACAAAATCTGCGTTTTCCATTAATCTCTCAAAAAATCTCTATTTTTAAATGTAACTATACAGTAATTAATTATTAAGAACAACATTGATTTCAATCATTGAACAGAAAAGTGAATTCCGCAAATTGAGGTGTATATCCTATAGATTAATTTCTAGAATTTATTTTTTTGATTTTGTTTGCGTCGGCTCAATGAGCACCCCATTATTAGATACATCAGGCTCGGTACACATACTACTATTAAAACAACATGGTCTTCGTTTTCTAGCCTTGAGTTTTGAGCATGCGGTCTCAATCCGTCGTTTACGAGTTTCTTGTTGTTTTGTTGAACGTATCCAGCGAATCCATTCCCAACGTGCCATTGGTGTAATGTCCATCCATGTTTTTTGTGCCTGTGGTATTGCAGCTAGAGCGTTCTTCAAATCCGTTGGTATCTTGGGTTCAGGCCATTCTTTAGTCGGTTCAATCACCAGCATTACATTGTCTCCTGCATCTGCTCCAGCAGCTTCGAGCATGTTTTTGTCAACTCTTAGCCAGTGACTTCCCTTCCCATCTGGTTCGAGTGCAGCTTGAAAATGGAAACCATTGATTGTTCCCTTAACCATTATCATGCCTCGTGATGGAAGCTTTGCGCTTACACTCTTAGGCAGTCTAAGAAGTATCCATGAGCCGATTTTAAACAGTTTAGCTTCAAAACGGATTGTCGACATATTTCCTTGTTCCTCTTATTTGATTATTAACCTAAAATATTTATTAAATCTTTCTTTTTATTTTTCCTCCATAAGCCTTAATAGCCTTATTTCTACTTTCTTAAACATGTCAGAGATATTCAAATATGCAAGTTTGAATGCCATTGGAACTGCGGCTTACATCGCGCTTATCGGAATTTTTTTGAATGTTATGAACGGAAGTCGTCTTGAAAATTCCCACACTATTCTTGGGCCTATTTCAGCGATTATGCTCTTAGTTTTCTCTGCTGCACTTGTCGGCTCTTTGATTTTTGGCAGGCCTGTTGTCTGGTATATTAATGGAAAGAAAAAAGAAGCCATCACGCTACTTTTCACAACTTTAGTAATTTTTCTTGTTATAACAATTCTAGTTATACTGAATTTGATTTTGTGGTTTATTTGATTTTACGCCCAAAATCTACCGACCTAGACTTGCCTTTTATTCTTACCATTACATTTGTGTTGAAAACGTTAAATTTAAATAGTTTGTAATGGTAAGTATTTTATGAGAGTTATAACTAAAAAGAAGGGCAATAAGGATTATTACTATCTGCAGCATTCACTCAGAAAAGGGAAAAAAGTAATTACAAAAGAAAAGTATCTTGGAATGGAAATTCCAAAAAATGTGGATGATATAAAAGGAAATTTTAGCAGAGATTTGAAAAAAGAGCTTTATAAAAAATTAGAGAAGATAAAATCTAATTTTCAAAGTGAGTGGAAGAGAATTCCTAAAAGTATCCAGGAAAAGGAAAAAGAACAGATTTCTATAGCTTTTACTTATAATTCTAATGCTATTGAAGGTTCAACAATCACTTTAAATGAAGTAAGGGAAATTATTCAAGATAAAATTGCTCCGAATAAGCCTATTAGAGATATAAAAGAGACAGAAATGCATAATAAAGTATTCTTAGAAATGTTAGATAAAAAAGAAAAAATTAGCCAAGATTTATTATTAAAGTGGCATAAAGATATTTTTGGAGAAACTAAGCCAAATATTGCTGGAAAATATAGGAATTATCTCGTAAGAGTAGGAAGTTATATTGCTCCTCATTGGAACGAGATAAAGCCAACAATGGGTCTTATTATAGAATTTATTAACAAGTCAAAATTAAATCCTGTTGAATTGGCTGGGAGAGCTCACTATAAGTTTGAAAGCATACATCCGTTTGGTGATGGTAATGGTAGGATTGGGAGATTACTTATGAACCATATTCTTTGGCAGGCAGGCTATCCCGTGCTAATTATTGAATATAAGAAGAGGAAATATTATTACGATGCATTTCCAAAAGGCCAAGAAGCATTTGTTGAGTATTTTTTAAAGAGGTATTTGGCAGTTCATAAGAAAAGATTGAAAGGCTAAAGAACATAAACTGCTAAAATCATCTATTGCCATGTTAATTTTGATAATAAGGCTCCAAATCTTTCATAACTTTGTCAAGATCTCTTGCGCCAAATAATTTTAATCCAGTATAAAGATCAGCAGCTGAAGCATACATTTCTCCAACTAATTCAACAAGCCTAGGCTCTAGTTTTCTCGGCTGAACTTTTACTAATGATTTCCAATCCTCAATTCCCTTTTCCTTAGCTTCATGTTTTGCTCTCCCAATATCTTTCACCCAATCTGGCTGTTCTCTTCTGTATACTTGCCTTAAAAATTCCTTGCTGACTTGTCTTCCATTAAACATAAATCTATTTTCATCTGGTGTTCCAAATACATCAACCAGTGAGACGATTCCATTATAAATCCTGTATTCCTGCTTTCCATCGTAATCAGTAAGCTCAACTTCTCTTGCTCTTTTAGAAACAACGTCAACTGCCTCCCCTCTTATTTCTTTTAGCTGTGAAAATTGATCTTCTGTAAGGCCAGAAATATTAAATGCTTGCAAATCACTAATCTTTCTATCATGGGGTTCAAATTTAGTCGTAAAGTCAAAGCCTGTTTGCGGAAAAAGATCCCCAGGTTTTGGCCTTTCGTTTAATCCATATTTAGATAACAAATTTTGAATTTCATTAGTTTTTCCGTCTCTTTCCAAAGTATCTAATGTTGTGAACAAAGAACTTCCTTTTGGCGCACCGTTTCTATATATAACTTCCAACGGCACAACAAAATTATTTATTCTTCCTCTTCCATATTTAAAATAAGAATAATCAAAAGCTCCATTCTTAAACTCAGGCTTAACAACCTTTGAAAGAAAAACAGACATTTCGTTTGCAGGGGCATTTAAACTGCCAGTCTTAACAATCTTACCTTCAAAATTTCTAACTCCTCGATAATGTGATGAAATTCCTCTTTGAGCTAGACGTTCAAAATTCCATGCAGCCATTAAACATAATGCAGCACCTTTGTTTGGAATATGGTCAGGCATTTCTCCCCAATCAAAAACAGAGAATCTATCAGAAAAAATAAAGTCTCCCATTCCTGTTGTTTCTTCAGTCGGGTCTTCATCCACCCTTAAATCTTTTACACTTCCCATCTTGCCTCTATATTTTTAAAACTATTTAACTCTTATCAAACCTAAGCACTTTAATATTTTTAAGAAGATGCGTCTTCGGCGCAACCTTCCTATTCAAAAAATCTATTTCCCTAGGACTTAACTCGATTATTCCAGAGCTGTTCTTTCCCTTAAAACAAAGGTGAACGCTCGCGCCATTAGGATTCATAAAATCCTCATTTATCAAAACTTCCTTAATTTCCCCAGAACTCTCAAGCCTGACAATGCCATCTTGATTTTGCTTCTTAACCTTAACTATCATAAAAATACCATAAATAAGCCATTTATAAGAATATGTGAAGAAGAATATAGCTGTTAAAATATCTAAACTCCTTTCCTAAGCTTCTTTGCAAAAGTATAAACCAGCGCAAGCGCAAAATACACAGGAACAATCTTCATTGCAATAAAAATAAGTGTTTGGTCATTACTCTTAAAAATATCATTAACTAAAAAATGCAAAGCCAAGAACAAAAACCAGGCAATAATAAGAAGATACACTTCTTTCCAATCTAAAGTAAAATATTTATCAAAAAAACTTCTTTTTCTGCCAGTCTTAACTTTCCTCTTTTTCACCATAATATACATAAGAATGGAGAGAATTTAAAGGTTATTATTTGCTGCTGCTAATATGTATGTTAACTAAAACAAGTATTGCAATTAAATGCAAAAAAATCTGAGTAATGCTAGCCAAAGAAAAAAGATTGTCCTGAAGGACATAGTTAGGAATCAAAACAAGCAAAAGTGCACCGGATAAAACTGCAATTAATAAAACCGAAGCTATTCTAAGTTTGTAATTAATTAAAAGAAAAAAACCTCCAACAAATTCAAAAATCATAATTAAAACACCAACATACACTGAAAATTGGCCAAAATGAATTAATGATATATAACTAGAAAAATAAAAAATCTTAGTGGCTACTAAAGCTAAAAACATAATCCCAATAAGCATTCTAAGGGGTACAAGCGAATTTTTTTTACCCATTACAAATCACTTCCTCTTCTTTTTCACAGCCTTCTTCTTTATCACTCTCTTTTTAGCTGCCTTTTTAACTTCAGTTTTCTTCATCATTTTCTTCGGCGGCTGAATAAGCTGTTTCTTTGGGGGTAAAATAAGTTTCTTATTATCTTTCGCTTTGGAAACCTTTTCTAAAGGTTCATTTTTCGGAGGCAATATTATCTTCTTAGCCTGAATCATCTTAGGCTTTATTTTCTTATGCTGGCCAAGCTTGGACGGCATTGAAGTCTTGGGTTTTATCTCCTTAAATCCAGTATACTTCCACAAAGCATTTGGAATCTTCACACTTCCATCTTTTTGCTGAAAATTCTCAAGTATTGCAACCAAAGCCCTCGATGTTGCAATAACAGTGTTGTTCAAAGTATGCGTATAATATCTCTCACCTTTATTTTCTATTTTAATTCCAAGCCTTCTTGCCTGTGCATCAGTTAAGTTAGAGCACGAGCCAACTTCGTAATATTCTTTTTTTATAGGGCTCCAGGCTTCAATATCAACTTGTTTGTTTTTTAAATCTCCTAAGTCTCCAGAGCACATTTCTAAAATCCTCATAGGTATTTCTAATTTAGAAAAAAAATCAACAGTTAAAGCAGACATTTTGTCAAACCACTTTCTAGATTCAGTTGGCTCACAGATAACAATCATTTCCTGCTTGTTGAATTGATGCGTTCTAAACAAGCCTTTTTCTTCAACTCCGTGGCTACCAACTTCTCTCCTAAAGCACATAGAATAAGCTGTCTGTAAAATCGGCAGATCATTTTGATTGAGCGTTTTGTTGATAAACTGGCCAATAAGAGAATGCTCACTCGTCCCTATAAGATAAAGGTCCTCTCCTTCAACCTTATAAATCATATTATCAATATCTGCAAAACTAACAACTCCGTCGAGAATCTCTTTCCTAATCATCAAAGGAGGCTCGACATACTGGAATCCAGCCTTAATCATATAATCTCTTGCAAAACTGATCAAAGCCTGATTCAAAATAGCCAGCTCACCTTTAAGATAATAAAATCCCTTGCCAGAAACATCTGCAGAATCATCAAAATCTAAAACTCCCAAAGCCTCGCCAAGCTCAATATGGTTTTTAGGAACAAACTCGAAATTTCTCATCTTTCCAATTTTTTTAACTTCAACATTTTGAGAAGCATCCTTGCCTAAAGGCACACTCGAGTCAATTATATTTGGGATAAGCATTAGCTGAAGCCTTATTTCTTCTTCGAGCTTTTTTCTTTTTTCCTCCAAACTAGAAATTTTTCCGGGAATTTCCTTTGCATTCTTTATTTCCGTAGAAACATCTTTCTTTTCTTTCTTAAGCTGATTAATTTTCTCAGAAATCTTATTTCTTTCAGATCTTAAATTGTCTTCTTGATGCTTAATCTTTCTCCACTCCTCGTCTAGCTTCTTAACTTTATCAACAAGAACAAGCTTCTCCTCTTGAAATTTCTTTTTAATATTCTCTTTTACCAAGTCTGGGCTTTCACGAATAAGTTTTATGTCTATCATATCTGTAATAGATTAAAGCAATATTTAAATTTATTGAATATATATTTTGAAACACATAAATCCTTAATAAATTGAAACCTATTGGGAAAATATGGCAAGATACACAAGAGATATAAGAACTCTAGAACCAGAAGAATATTTTAAATTAAAGGGAGAGCAGACCATAGGAAATTTTGATTCACTATATCACGAACTTAGGGATGTGGTGACTGCTGCATATAAAACACAAGATCTAGAAACAATAAGAAAAGCAAATATCTTTGTTGGAGGCCTTACAAAATTAGTTTCGGTTTTAATGTCTGAAGAAAATGGCAAACCAGAACCTCAAACCAGAACCTCTTATAAAACAAGAGGAAGATCAGCAAGCAGGCAAAAACCGAGAATGGGACCTAAGCCAATATTAAACTTCCATAGATATTACGAAGCTAGGCAAAAAGGAAATAATGATCCTCAATGGTTTAAAGATAATTACAGAATTCCAAACCCGAGATCATTGAGTGGATATGCAAGGGCATATCAAATGGAAAATGAATGATAAATCTAACAAACTCAATTCTTCTCTTTACAGAGCTTGCGAGGGAAACGCAGAAGAACATCAATTCTTCTCCACATCAGGATGATCATGCCCTGCTTTTATCCTGTCAATAAGCATTTTCATGTGCTTCTCCCTTTCATCATCGTAGCCTTTTCCATCAGTTTTTAAATTTCTTAGCATCTCGGCAAGATACTCGCCTCCTAAAAAATGCGGGGTCAAAACATAAGTCGCCCCTTTCTTATAAAATTCAAGCGCCTGCTCAATACTATGCGCCCTGACAATAATTATTGCTTTAGGGTTCACAGCTTTGACTATTTCAATAAGAAGTATACTTATCTCAGGATCTGGAATTGTTGAAATTATTATTTGCGCAGAATTCAATGGAAGCTCAGCAAGAAGCTCTGAATCATAAGCATCTCCATAAAGAACAGGTATCCTAAGCTTTTCTAAGTCGCGGACAACATCAGGATTGAAATCAACAACAAGATATTTCTTCTTTATTTCCTTGAAAGACTTCAGCAAGCTAAACCCTATTCTATTATAGCCAAATAAAATAACATCATAATTTTTAGAGATTTTTCTTTCTTTTCTTAGCTTCTTCTTTTCAAAAATAGAGGCAAATCCTGAAACTTTGTCATAAAAGCTTTGTGAATAAATAAACATGTAAGTGGAGAATGTTATTGTTATAATTCCTGTTAAAGTCATAGTTGAGAGGATCTCTGGAGAAACTTGGCCGACTGAAACCCCCAATGCAAGCACAACAAGTGAAAATTCAGAAATTTGCGCAAGAGAAGTTCCAACCATAAAGTTAGTTCTGTTCGTAAATCCAAAGAAAGCCATTAAAATCATTAATATTAAAGGTTTGAATATAAGTGCGATCAATGACAAAACCAAGGCATTAACTAATATAGTTCCTAGATTAGCAGCGCTAAATGAAAATCCAAGAATAATAAAGAATATTATTATAAAAAAATCCCTCAAAGGCCTTATCTTAGAGCTTATCTCAATGCTGTAAGGGGAAATAGAAAGAATAACTCCAGCCAGCAAAGCGCCAATTTCAATTGAAAATCCAAAATAGCTGAACAAGCCGGCAACTAAAAATGCCCATGTTATTGAGAACAAGAACAAAAGCTCCTGCGATCTTGCAATGCTCCTTGTAATTCTTGGAATTATAAAAAATCCAGCCAAAAATAAAACAACAACCAGCCCTGCTCCGCTCAAAAATCCCCTAAGTGCAAAAGATCCAAAATTAATTGAACCTGAAACAGAAGAAATATACATTAATGCAGCAGCTGCAACTAAATCCTGAATCATGAGTATCCCTATTGAAATTTTTCCATGAAGAGAGCCTAGCTGGCCTTTGTCAGACAAAAGCTTCATAACTATAATTGTGCTGGAAAATGCTAAGCCAACTCCAATATAAGAAGAAGTAATTGAATTAAAGCCTAAAATTAAAGTAGAAGCTAAAAAACCTAATCCAAAAGTCAAAATCATCTGTCCAAATCCAACAAGCAAAGAAACTGTTCCTATCTCCTTTACTACTTTAGGATTTAAGTGCAAGCCCACAGTAAACAAAAGAAAAGCTATCCCAAATTCAGATAAAACGCTGATGATATCTTTTGAAAATCCGTATTTAATAAGGAATGGGCTTATTATAATTCCTGCAATGATATAACCTATAATTATTGGCTGTTTGAATGCTCTTGCTATATAAGAAATAACAAATGCCACAGAAAGAATTATTGCTAAATGAATAAATATTTGCTCCAATCTTATCACCTTTTATAGAAATATTAAAAGAAAATAGTATAAAAAGCTTTTTAAGAGGATGGTTCCATTGATGCAGCAACTAAAACTTTTTCAAGCTGAGCTGAACTTAATGGTCTTCTTAAGCCAAAATGATCTGAATGCAACCTAGAGCTAGATGGCAATGTTAACTCTTCTCTTTTCATATTTTGAATATTAGTAATCTGTTCAGAAGCTTGGTCTTTTACATATTGTCTAATTCTTCTTCCTAATTCCTCTTCAGAAGATGCCTCTATGATTATTCTAGGAGGATTTTCATCTACTAGAAGATATCTTGTTATCGCTTGTTTTCCATTTCCATAGCGAATATATTCATAAACTTTCATAAAAAATCTAATAATCAAGCTATTTTTAAATGTATGTATTTTCGGATATTGTAAGATTATAGTGAGTTAAGCTTAAATAGTAGATTTTCC
>CAYQXU010000028.1:3598-12801 GCA_964421685.1 Candidatus Woesearchaeota archaeon | reverse complement strand
TATGGAGGAAAATCTACTATTTAAGCTTAACTCACTATAATCTTACAATATCTCATTTGGCTTAATCTTTCTCATTCTCTTTGCACTTTCAAGACACCAACTTAATTTATCTTTGCTGTTTGACATTTTTTAACACTCCTAAAAGGGTTGATTCTCCTTTTAGTATAATTCCTGTTTTGAGTACATTTAGAACTACTTCTTTCTTGTTTTTAATTTCATTAATCAAGTCTTCTTTCTTTAATATTAATGAAACAACTGGTTTTGTTCTTACTTTTGATAAGCTTAAACAAAACTTTGTAACTTCTTTAGGCTTGTTAGTTATAAACAAAACATCTACATCACTAAAATCTTTATTGCTTAAAACAGAGCCAAATAAAATAATGATTTCTGCATGTTCAAATTTCTGTATTTCTTCTGCATAGACTTGAGAGTATCCTTTTAAGTTTCTTCTCTCTTCTGATAAAAGAATTTCACACCACCTTATTGTTTCTTCATTGTTTAAATTAATTTGATAGAACTTAGCATTTCCTAAATCAGAAGATAAGACTATGTTGTTCTTCTCCAGCTCTTTTAGAATTTTAAAAGCACTTCCTACACTAATACTAAGCTTCTTAGATATTTGATTAATATTAACAAGTTCTAAATTCCTAAACAGGTAGAGTATTATCTTCTTTGTGTTTTTAGGTATCATCTTATAGCTTTCACTTAAAGTGAATAATTATTCATTATTAATGAATGTTTATAAATCTTCCGATGCTTCACTTTTCAGGTTTGAAGATTAACTCTACAACTTTTTCCTCGTGATATAGAATTATTCAACAAAAAATCTTATTTTTTCGCTCTTTTCAATAGAATTATATTCAAAATTAAACCAATAACAGCAACCCCTGTAATTATATAATTATAATTTAAAATATTGGACTGAGCAACACCCTTAAGATTCATAAACATATTTATTGCACTATAAACACCAGCCCCGATCCAAATGCCTATTCCAAATCTATACATTTCTTTTGTCCGTATCATAAATTATTGAGGATAATATTGTTTATAAAAACTCCTAGAAGATGAACGCCCCCACGAAACTGACTCCCCTCTTAGCATCCTGTTAGGATTGTTTTAAGTTAGTTTTATGCTAACTTATATTATTGATTTACCGATGCTGTTTAAGTTTATAAATATTGTCGTATGCTGATGCATGCGATGAAAAGATGATGAAGTTATACTGCTCCAAAACTTTTAAATAAAGCCACTAAAGAAATTAAAATAGCAATTATAGAAATCCACAAAGTCCAATTTTTTCTTTGATTATCTTCCAAAATTCTTAACTGTTCTAGACCTTTAGTTGTTATAGCTGAATGAGTTTTGCTTGGTGGATTTGCCAAATGAATGTAATCTGTAGTGTTAAGAGAATCCTCAGCACCTTCCGGAACATGTTTCAAATATTTTTTGGGATTATTTTTCTTTATATCCATAGCCTTATTTTCGTTATGGTTAGCAAAAAATTTCAAAGACTTGTATAATCTCTTATCTGCTTTGCTCATCTCAAACTCCCAACTCCTTTAACCCTTTAATAATTTCTTCTTCTAAATCCAATATTTTCTTTTTAAGAACTTCTGGCTTTTCATACTTAATTTCTTCATATTCTATTTCCCTATATTTTGAAATGCTTAAATCCCAGTCTTTTGCCTTTATCTCTTCAATTGGGACAAAGAAGTATTTCCTCTTCCTATCTTTTGGGTTTTCGTTATCTCTGTCTTCAAAATGCTCTAAAATATGAGGAATATCTCCTTTTCCATCTATAAATGTTCTTTTGTCATCTAAGCTAAAGCCATCAGCTTCCATTTTGTAAAACCACACCTTTTTAGTTGGCTCGCCTTTTGTAAAGAATAAAACAGCAGTTGAAACTCCTGCGTAAGGTTTGAAAATACCCGAAGGCATGGATATAACGGCATCTAACCTACATTGAGTCAATAATAGCTCTCTAATTCTTTTATGTGCATTAGAATTGCCAAATAAAACTCCTTCTGGCACTATTACCGAACATCTGCCTGAATTAGCAAGAGCATGATACATTAATTCCAAGAATAATAACTCCGTCTTGGTTGTTTTTACTCTAAATCTTTCGCTTGTTTCAGCTATGTTTATGCTCCCTTTAAACGGAGGATTAGCAAGAACAACTTCATAAGTATTATCTGAAATTCTAGGATCAGAATCAGAAAGAGTGTTTCCTCTGTAAACTTTTGGCTTTTTTATCCCATGCATCATCAAGTTCATTAAAGCAATCCTTGTCATTGTTTCATCAATATCATAGCCAGTTATAGAGTCCTCATCTAACATTTTCTTTTTAGCAGGAGAAAGCATACTAACTCCCTCTTTTTTATTAGACTTCAATATATGTTGATAGGCACTAACTAAAAAACCAGCAGTTCCACAAGCAGGGTCTAACACTCTATCTCCAACTTGAGGATTAGCTAATTCAACCATCATATTTATGATATGTCTTGGAGTTCTGAACTGTCCATTTTTACCGGCTGTCGACAACTCTGAAAGCAGATACTCATAAATATCTCCTTGAGTGTCTTGATTTTGCTCTTTAATATGCATGTCATTTATTATATTAACAGCTTCAATTAACAAAGACGCAGTAGGTATTCCAAAATTAGCTCCTTTCATATATTCTTTATATAACGAATCTCCATTGCCAAGATTTCTCATGAATGGAAATACTTTATCTCTAACATGATCTAGTATAGTTTCAGCAGGCAGAGTAATCCATTCGCTCCATCTGCATTTTTCATTTCCTTTGAATATAGAATGATATTTTTCACCAGTAAAACTTGCCTCCCTAACTCTTTTTTCATCTTCGTCTTCTAGTTTCTTCATAAAAATAAGATAGCTCATTTGCTCTATTGCAGTTATAGGATTACTAAGGCCTCCGCTCCAAAACTTATCCCATAATTTGTTTATCTTTGATTTTAGGTTTGTATCTAGCATGTTTATTTTATTGTTCTCCCAGGATAATCCTTTAAACATCTTAATAAAGTTTCATTTTTAATTATAAAGAAAGGAAAATCTTTTATTAATTCTCTTGAATAACCTCTTGAAGTCATTGTTGTTAGAATTTCTATATTATTCTCTTTTAAAATATTTAATACAGGAACAAAATCAGCATCCCCAGAGATTAAAACACAAACATCACATTTATTTTTGATGACGGAGAGATTTAACATATCAACTCCAATCCACATATCAATACCCTTTTCTTTTCTTTTAATATCTGCTAAATCTAAAAAATTTGCTTCCACTAATTTTTCGCAATTATCACATAAATCAAGTTCATTAATTAAATTTTGTTTTTGTTTTATAATTTCTTTATTAGAAAGTTTTTGTAGTTTTCTTGTAATAACGTTTATTCCTTTTTTTCTTAATGATTCTAAATAAGATATATGTCTATAATATACATCACTTCCATCGTCAATACTTGGAACAGAGGCATACCACCTAATCTCAATTAAATAATAATTTTTAATTTTGCAAAAGAAATTTACTAATTTTTGGATATCTACATCTGAAGGATTATGATATTTTTTAATATTATGATACCAATTATTTGCGTCAAAGAAAAATATTGCTTTTTTAGCCATAATAACCTCCAGAAATAAGTGAATAGGAAACCCGGCATTCCTCAGAAGAGTCATACCGGGGACTTAAAGCATAAAACAATCTTCCGGCAACCTCGCGATCACCGGGGATCATACTTACAATCCTAAGATTGCTAGTATAATTAGATAATCGAAGTTTATAAGTTTTGCTGTTTGGCATGTTATATCTCCTTAAATAAAAGCCTAAAGGCTTTCTCTTTTTTAGTCAAATTAGTAATTTCAGAGTCAACTTCCCCTTTAATAATCGCAGGACTTAATTTTAGATAATTAACAGATGAAAACTTATCATAAAGTCCTTTTTTCTTAATTAGTTCCAGTATTTGTGTTTTGTCTTCTGGATAAGTAACTTTTTCATATTCTTTAATTGAACATTTTTTATGGTTTCCAAATAAAACTTCTGTGTTCTTTTGTTTTGCTAATTCAATAATTTTATTTTTTAGCTCTGCTTCCTTTTGTTCTATTTCTTTCTTTTGAACTTCAAGCTTTTCATACTCATCTACTAATCCGTTATCGTTGCTCATTTTAATACCCTTAAATCTAATTTTTTGATATTAACAATCTCTATATTAAATAAAATTTTATCACCAAAATCATAGAGAAATCTGAATTTATCTCCTTTATTTAGCTTGGCGGTAGAAATTGCAGAGCCGAGTTTATAATTATCTAAGGAATCAAAAATCTCCGGCCATTCATCACATTCTGGACCAAATTTATATCCTCCTATTTGAAACTCATATAAATGAAATGGCTCCAAATCAAATTCTTTTTGAATCATACTTGAAAGTTCACTTAATAAAAATTCTCCATTTAACAATAAATTTCTTTTTTTGCCTCTTAAAGACACCTTTAAATCATAAGCAATATCTTTATACTTATTTTTCTTAAATTTATTTAGCTTTTCTCTTTTATTTTCGTGTTTAATCAAATTGAGTATCCTTTTAAAGTTAAGTATTTCAAACATTTCTGGTTCATTTGCAAATTTGATTTGTTTCTTTAAATCTTCGATTAATTTTTTTGTAAATCTATCTTTTGTTTGTTTTCCTAATTCTTCAAGTTTCTCTATTGTTGGTTTTTCTAACTCTTTAATTTTAAAATACCTCTGGCTCCGGGCCTATTTCATCGAATTCCCAAACAATATAGTCAACTTCTTTATCAGGCACTGCTCCTCGAAGCGTTTCACATAACCTAAGGTATTTCTTCTTATCATTTTGTTCTTGTGCAATCTTCATAAGAAAATGAACTATATCAATTTTATCTTCGTCTTTCTTTGTCATTCCTTCTGTTTTTATTAACATTCTTTGTTCAAGATTTTTTAATGTTTGCTCATCAAGATCTTCAATCAAAGTTTTTATGTCTGAGTCAAATCCATATTCTGCCCTTTCTAATTTTATAGCATAATCTGCAGTTCTTTCTATTAATTCTTCAATATCACAAGTTTTTACCAAGCAAATAAAGTAATTTTTAATAAACTTATCAAAATCCTTATCAATTCTTGAAAGAAGGTCTTCATAACCAAAATTAGCATCATCTTCGCCAACAGAGGAATCAATTAAGAATAAAATTAGTTTTCCATAGCAAATCTTGCATTCTCCATATTCTTTCTTATCAAATTTTTCCTGCGACCACCTGAGATATTGTCTTATTATTTTAAGTCCCTCGCCATTATACCTATAGTCCAATGAAAATACTCCTTTTCTTGCTTCTTTGATAAAACTTTCGATGTCCTTTTCCAAGGTTTCCTCCGTTAACTTATAATGATATTTGACGGTTTTCGTTAGTTTCATTTTACCAGCTCCCCATTAAAAGCCTTTTGCATTAATGAATTAAATAGTTCTTCAATTTTAGTCTTAGATTCAAGTTGTTTTTCCTTTAATTTCTCAACATGTTCAACAATAGAAGCAAATTTTTGTTGAAGTTGGATAGGAGGAAGAGGGATTTCAAAATCTGAAATATCTTTATCTGAAATGGAAGGGTAAGAAGCCCCCTTAGCTATTTTTGTCATGGCTTCTATAAATCTGTTATTAATCAAGTTCATAAAAACATAATCCGATATAGCTTTATTTTTGTCTAATCTTAAAACACAAAATCCTGTTGAACATATCTGGTTGTTTAATTCTTTGGATATTAAAGCAACAGCATTTAAATTAGGTCTAACAGTGGATAAAATAATATCATTTGTTTTAACTTGCTGTTTTGCTCTACTAGGTGCTTCTTCACCTAATAATTTTGTTACTGAAACGACCTTTTTATTAGTATTATCAACTGAAGAAATGTCTATGTAATTAAAATACTCCTTAGGGAATTCTCTTGCAGGGTTTTTATTTTCTACTTTGATTATCAAATTTCCTAATTTATCTTTAGGAAAATTCTTATTCAAAAACATCCCATAAAAAACACTCTGTAGATATTCTTTTGTTAGTTTATCTGCCTGTTCTCGCTTTTGCTTTAAAATTTCAGCTTGTTCTAGGTTTGAGACTATTAATTTTTGTATTGGAAGAGGTGGGAGAGGGATTTTTATTTTATTCATAACTTTCTGGTTTAACTTACCTCTTGTTGTCCCAGAAATATATTTGTTTAAATCTTGTTTATTTAACCAATATCTTAAAAAAGAAATATTGGCTTTTTCTTTTTTAACCCTTAATACATGGGCATGATTATTAACCCACGCTTTATCCTTGATAACGTACACGCACTTTTGGTTTAATCCCCAACTTCCACCATCTTCAGCGATAAGTAACAATTCTTCATCAAAAATAAATTTATTAATAGAATCAACTTGACCATTTGCGCCATAGTAAGGGATATCTCCTTGTATCTTTTTTCTTTCTTCATCGTTTAAAGGAACTCTTTTAACATCTAAACAATCGGTAACTTCTTCAAGTTCAACTTCTTTCCATTCTTGAGATAATTGATTAGTTTTCATATTTTTAACAAATCAATTTTATTTAAAATGTCTTCTTCAACTTTTATATTGGGGTTCTTAATAAGTCTTGATTTTTTAATAGTATCCTCATAAAGTAAAATTCCTAAAATTTCTTTGTCATGAGTTTCTCTAAAAACCTCATCAACAATATTTTTTAGCTCGTTAAAATTCTCTTGCCACGAAATATCTGTTTCTGAGCTATAATTCATAAATATAAAATCTTCAAATCTTACAGCTATGATTGGATTTTTCTTTCCAAACAATTGCTTACCAATAATTTTTTCTTTAATTCTTCTCTTTAACTGACTAACTAATGATTCTTTTCTTAAAGATTCTGCTCTTGATGGCCATAAACATTGTGAATGAATGCTTACACTTCCAAATTTACCATTCCCAACAATGAAATGAGTTATAGAACCATTAGCAACATCCCCTATCTTTTTACTCTTTAAGTAGGCAAGGCCTTCTTCACTAGACAACATTTTCTTAAGTCTTTGTCCAAATTCATCATAATATTCATATAGGTTTCTTACCTCATATAAGAATTTGTTGGAGTCGCCTATATTTTTTTCCATACTACAACTTCCATTCAAGTCAACAAATAATATCCCTTTTAAATTTTCATAATCTTTCATTAAGATTATCTTTATTTCTTCAACATTATTATTTCTTTCATTTAGAATCTTATCAGTTTCCACATCAATTTTTAGAAAAACCTTTTTAGGAATCGTTTTTATAATCTCCTTCGAAGCAAGATTAAAGGCTTCCTCTACAATTTGTTGTATTTCTCCCTTGCCTAAACAAGTTTGTTCTATATTGAACTCTTCTCCTTCAATATAAAAATTAAAATCGTGGTTTCCCAAGATTTTATTTTCATAGCTTACCTTTGAAAGACTAGTGTTTTGTTTTAGTTCTATTAAAAATTCAATTTCATTCATCAATTCACGATGATTGCTCCCAAACGATTTTAATCTAGCAATTAAATTATTTCTTTTCTCTCTTGATAAATTTTTAATTAATTCGTTCAAAATTGAATCTATAAGTTTTAGTTTTTGATTATATCTTTCATTAGGCTTATTATCCAAAAAAATATCCTCAACTGACGCACTTAATAAGTTTAATAACAAATTTTCGGTATGATTATATTTATTAGCTAAATTAAAGTTATCAACAACGCTTAGAATAGTGGGAAATTCTTTTAGTTTATTTCTGGCCTTGCTTAATTTATCTTCAAAATAAGTTGATTCATCTTGTTGTGTGGCTCCACTAAAGATCATCTTCTTTCTCCAGTTAATTCTGCGACAAAAGAACCAGCAACATCTCCAATTAATGCTCCCGGTAAAACATTAGTAAACCATAAAACCAACCTGTTAGTATTTCCATTTATGTCCTCTGAATTTACAATTGTTGGAAGCATTACAAATAAAACTCCTGTTAACAAAATTAATGCTCCAATATCTGAATAAATCTTATAAGGATTCAACCCCCAAATCTTCTCAGTAATAAAACCCACAATTCCAAAGATTACTAAAAAAATAAACAAAGTTCCTAATTCCATTTTTTATTTTCCTTCGTCCCTCATTTCAATAACATCCAAAAACTTGTTTTCAGCAGGAATAAAGAACCTCTTCTTAGAACCATTAACTTCCACAGCAAAGCCATATTGCTCGTTTATCTCTTTGTTTATTAGCTCTCTTAGCTTCTTGTTAATTGTCTTGTCTTCATTATCACATATCTTCTTAAAATTAGCAAACTCATCTCTAGGAAGTTTGGCAAGAACTACTTTATTATCTTCTTTTCTAACAGGCTCTTTTGAATCCATTAGATTTACAGAACTAGCTTATATTTAAATCTTCCTATCTAGGTTAACCTTGAGTATACTTATTTATCCTGCAAGTATGGGACTTGTAAATTCAGTTTTCCTTAAAGGAGGCATTGGTTGAGAAAATTGTTTGCCTTTAGATTGTAAAATAACCAAAAGAATCCATTGGTTTCTAAAGCTTCTAGGCTCAATTTTTACAAAATCCAGCTCTGATAAGAACTTTTTATTTATTTCTTGGTTAAAAGAACCAAAAAATTCACTCGCGTCCATTATCTCTATCCCATTTATTTTATCGTCTTTATCTAAGTCCACAACAATATTTTCAGAGACTTCTAAGCTTTCTTTGACTTTTCTAGGAGAGTTATAAACAGCCAAAATGTCATTCTCCTCATCGTAATCATATGCATATTCCATATTATCTATTATCCTTATGAATTTATAAATCTTTTTTTATTATGATACTGTCAAGTTATCATGACATGGATTGTAAAAAGACGTCTAGAAAATAAGTAGATTCTTACTCGATTATGCGCTAATATTATTAATAAACTAAATTATCGTCGGTATTTGTTATAAAAGTTAGTTAAAGTAAATCTATCAAATATGTTAGGAGAATTTTATATTATTCATAAAATAGAGGATATCACGGCAAGTTGACAGTATCTTTTATTATATTTGGATAGTGTCCTTCTCCCTAAAGGATAGGCAGTAATTATCCTTATGAATTTATAAATCTTTTTTTATTATATTTGGATAGTGTCCTTCTCCCTAAAGGATAGGCAGTAATTATCCT
>CAYQXU010000028.1:0-3498 GCA_964421685.1 Candidatus Woesearchaeota archaeon | reverse complement strand
TAACTTATCCCTAAGAGCTATTACATAAACACGACCGCTCCTTTTTGAATAAACAAAAAACAACGCATATCTCTTTTCATCCCCTCTTTCTTGCTCTTCGACAAGTTCCAAATTTTCAAGAGACAATAAGTCCTTAACCACTTCTTCTTTAGTTGCATTTGTCCTTTCTAATATGTAAGCTTCTTTTTTGCCAATAACTCTTTGACTTCTTTTAATTTCATTTTATCTTATCCTAATCTTCTCAACTTCCTTAATTATCTCCTTAAGCTGTTGCGGGCTAAACTTGTCCAGTGGGTTTTCATCAGCCAAAGGATGAGCCGTAAGATCTTTCGTGGTTAAGTGCTTATTAAAAGCAAAAAACCTCTCTAATAGTCTTAAGAATTTAATCTGTTCAAAGTTATATTCTTTATTGTTTTCTACTATTAATTTTTCAAACTCGTTTTTTATCATTTCTTGTGGATCTGGCAAGTCCTTAAGATTTAAGATTTGTCTTAAAAACAGTACAAAATCAATCTTTCTATTATTTTGAATATTCTCAATAGTCCAAGTAGAATTCTTCTTTCTTAACTGCTCTTCAATCTCAAAAAGCTCTTTCCATGTAACTCCTTGTTTAGCCATTTTAAGCATTAAGGGATCTTTCTTAATTTGCTCTAGGATGGGATCTTCTTTATCAGGCATTTTAAATTGCTCAACACTTCTAGTTAAATCCGGAGCATCAATTCTTATTATCTTCTTTCTTTCAGGTTCATAATACTTCATCAAGGGAGCAATTTCCCTAATCAGGAAATCTACATCTGCAAAAGTAAGCTCTCTCCAAAATTTGTCCTGCATAACAATCATTATTTTATCCTGCTTTTCCCTAACAACATTTAGATTAGAACTCCAGACGTTTTCTATTCTCTCCAAAAGGAAATCTTGTTCTTCGTATATTGCCTCACTATTCCCTTCCTTTACATAACTAAATAAATCAACACAGTGGGAAATGAACGTTTGAACTCTCCCATCCCCAAAATCAGTAAATTTGATCAAAGGGGCAATTTCCTTTTTTAACTCTTCAATATGTTCTTTCAAATCGAACTTTTTTGAAACAACTTTCTTAATAAAACTAACACTAGGCTTAACAATGAAAGATCTTTGATCTATTTTATTAACGTCTTCTATAATCCTTTTTTCAATTATCTCTTTTTCATCACCCGAAAGCTTTCTCTTCAAAAGATCAACCTCTTTATTGAATATTTTGATTTTAACATCTTCACTAGTTCTTGATCTATCTGCTGATTCTAATTGATGTTGTTTTATGTTTGAAAAATCTCCAAACTTAAAATCAAGAATTCTAAAATCGTCTTTTACATGAATTCCATCCTTTATGGGGAGCCACGCTTTGTTTTTACACGCAGAAAAACTTCTTGTTCCTCTTCCTAACATCTGCCAAAACCTTATATGTGAAAAAACAGGGGTTACAAATACAAGGTTCATAATCTCAGGCAAATCTACGCCTGTGTCTAAAACTCCTACAGATAAGGCAACTCTTGGACTTGGGTCTTTAATGAACCTATTAACCTCATCCATATACCTATGAGGACTAGACTCAATAACAACAGTATCGTCACATAAGTTGGGATAAAGACTATCAAAAACTTTTTTTAGCTCATAAGCATGTTTAACACTTGCACAGAAAAAAATAGTTTTACATGGCCTATCATCTTCAGTCTTATAACACCTGTTCATAAATTCTATAACAATAAGTTCATTAGTCTTTTTATCTGTAAAATACTTTGCAAAACGTGTTCCTGGAACCTCAAAATGCTCAGGATCTTCGTCTTGCTTAATTAAATGAGTCTTAAGTTCATTATCTAAATCCATTCCTTTAATTCCTAACTCTGTAACTTTAGTAGCGATAATCTGAGCATCATATTTAACAAGAACGCCATCTCTAACAGCCTCGTCATAATCATATTTTACGGTTGGCTCTCCTCTTGGACAATCAAACAAATCAAAAGTGTCTCTTTCAACACCTTTTGATGGAGTTGCAGTTAATCCTATTTTAATTGCATCAAAATATTGAGAGACTAAATTTTGTTTATCATAATAAGATCTGTGTGCCTCATCAAAAACAATTAAGTCAAAAAAACCAGGACTAAACTTTTGGAAATTATTGGTCTTCTCTTTATCTTTATTCATTAGAGTTTGAACAGTACAAACATAGATCCTTTTCCCAAATTCAAACTCTCCAAACTCATTAATCAATGTCTTTGGTTCCCCTTTGATAAAACTGCCAAAAGCATTATATGCTTGTCTGCCTAAAGAAATTCTATCAACAATAAATAAAATGTTTTGAATATGTCTAGCTTTAATCAATGCATCAATTATCGCCATAGCAACTCTGGTTTTTCCTGTTCCAGTAGCCATGTTAATCAAGGCTTTTCTATTTCCCTTTTCAAAATGGTCAAGAATCTGTTTGACAACCTCAACATTTCTCGATCTATCAACAATTTTTGGACTAACTCCAATGTTTGAAAGACTTTGTCTTTCTTTTGACAACTGCCTTCTTCTTATCAAATCTTCTTGAGAAAATGGCCCAGAAATCTCACGAGTTGGATAGCCTTTTTCTTTAAAATACCATTTCTTTCCATTGGTTAAAAAAATAGGAACAGAATAGCCTGTTTTAGATTCAACATCTTTTTGGTAAGTTGTCGCTTGAATACTTCCTTTTTCAGCATCTAAAGAAAATCTCTTTGCCTCAATTATAGCCAACGGTTTTTTATGTTTATCTAAAAGTAAATAGTCTATAAATCTCCCTTCTTCTTTACCTTCACCTTTCTTTACTTCATAAACTCCAACTTTAAAGTCAGATTTAACAGAATTAACTTCTCTCTTGATATAATTCTCGCTCCATTCCGCGTCTTCTTTAAGTCTGGGATCAATTATTCTTTCTCTAGTTTCTTGCTCAGATAAGTTCATAGTTAATAGAAATAAAACAGGTTAAAAAAGTTATCTTCCTTAATAGAAGATATATATTATACGGAGCTTAAAAAAGTGGCAGAATTAGAGGGGCTTATCGTCTATAAAGTCCCAAACACATACGAAAATTACGGATGTGTGATTTTGAGCAGTTTTTCTATATTTTCAAGCAGGTTATTCCTAGTTGAAGTTAGTCCTAGTTTTTTATATTTTGGTAATAAATCTCTAGAAGATACCAAAAAGGTATGACGCCCGAACCAAGCCGATAACATTTATGTCATCACTATGGGAATACTTTTTTCGACGCCCATCATCTGGTCAAAATGGTTCTACGCCCCCACGAGGATTTAAACCTTTACAAAGCAGCAATCCATCCGCCATCTGCAACTATTTCGCTTCCGGTCATGTATGAAGAAGCGTCGCTTGCCAAGAAAACTGCTGGTCCTGCAATGTCAATTGGCTGGCCTACTCTTTTTATCAAAAATTTAGGACGAGCCAGTTGAAAGAAACCCTTTGCGGATTTTAATCCGCAGATTG
>CAYQXU010000027.1:0-12822 GCA_964421685.1 Candidatus Woesearchaeota archaeon | reverse complement strand
TTCTCCTCTTAAATTCCCATGAATCAAATAAGCCTGCGCCAATACAAACCCAACTGAATCGTAATTTAATCCCTGGTCAATTAAAAATCGCCTCGCATCCTCAAGTTTACCATTTAACATGTCTTCAAGTTCAGACCTTTTACTAGATATTAAACTTTCCACTTCCAATTTATCAAATCGACAATCTGTATTGGGTAAATTAAAATGGAGAACAAACTTATCTCCTTCAGAAGTAACTTTAAAATGTCTATCCTCATACAAAACTTCATTATCCATGAGAAGATTATGGCGGACTTATTTTTAAAGATTTATATATTTTTTATCTAACCGCTCTGCTCCTAACCAGGAAATATTATTTATCTAGAAGTTTTGTTTCTTAACTAACTACTCGCTTCCACTTTCTCACTATTAAGGTCCACCCGATTGTTTTTATATTATAATGATTTCCTAGAGAGTCTAATATTTTATCAGAAATTTTTTTAAATTCTTCCCGGTCTCTGCAGCAGCTTTTCAAAACAGAAATTTTTATTATGCTGTATTTTTTAAAATGATTTTCAAGGGTTTTTATGAAATTATCAGTTAACCCTGCTTTTCCCATTTGAACTTTTCCGACTAAGACCATTTTGTTATTTATTCTCTTCGTTTATAAAAGTTTAGTTATTTTATTAAAGTATTCTTTTCGTGAATAAGTATAAAAATAACGCCAAAAGAAGCAGGATGATTCCACAAATAAGGTAAATATATTTTATAACGTTGGTACTAGTTCCTCTCAGGACACCAAACTGATTAGTTAGAGCAACACGATATTTCCTAATTAGAATGTATTCCGTGATAAAAAAGGTTCCAATAATGAAAAAAAGAAACCCGCCAGAATAATTCCAATTTCCAAAAGCAGTAGGAAATATAGCTATGCCTAAGATTATGCCAGCTAAAAGAATCATATAAAACATTGAAAGTTTTTTTGCAACAATTATTGGGTCTTTTTGAGAGATTTGTTGAGACATTTTATTTATTTCAAGATTATTCGTCACGCATCTTTTCATAATTTCAATTGATGCTTGATCAGGTAGTTCAGGAATCATAAAGTGCCATTTTTCTCCTAAAGTATCAAGATTAGGAAAAAATTTCTGTAAATATAAATTATCTATGGAGATATATAAAGTGTTTCCCTTTATTTTTATATTTTTTATTACTTTATATGGAATATTGTACCTTCCAGACTGATTAATATAAGCTCCATTTACATAATCTAATATTATATACAAATTAGTCATTATTACTTTATTTTTTGACAATAACTTCCCTCCCAGCCACGAAAAAAAGCCAATAAACAATAACCACAAAGTGCCTACAATTAAAGCAGTTAAATTTTTCTCTTTAATGTAAAAAATTAATCCTATAATAAAGATTATAACGCCAATTCCTAATTGCCATATTTTTGATGAAGTGCTAACTTTAAGACTATACTCTTTGTCTTTAACCATGCTCCCACTTTTCAATTTCCCCATTCTTCACTTTAATTTCTTTGAATTTCTTAACTCCGAATGTTCCTTGCTTCATTATCTTTTCTTTGAATATATCTTTACCTTTAAATACATGCACAATAACATCATTTTTATTTTTCTTCCAGTCTCTAGAATAAAACGCACAAAATATCGCAGCTTCTTTTAAATCCCCCGGTTTTGATTTCCCCTTAATGTTTACAAAAGGACTTCCAGAAGCTTTTGTATGTAAAACATCTTCATCTTTTTCAACTTGCGCAATTAAAAGTTCGTTCGTTTCTGAACTTTTCCCAGCAAGAAATAAAGTTCCTTGTTTGCTTATGTGTTGCCTGAAGTTAGCCATGTAAGAAATAAGCCATGTAAGATTTTAAAGGTATTTGTTCATTAAGATCAAGGTCAATGCAAATTAACAGAAGATTTATAAATATGTTTATACATGTATAAACATGAAAAATGAGATAATTAAGCAGGTATTTAAACTTGGAAATTCTGGGGGGGTTCTCCTCCCAATTGATTGGAGGGATAAGAAGGTAATAATTAAGCTTATTGATAAGTCTATTACGCAGGAAATAATTGAGATTTTAGACGAGAAAGATGTGTTAAAAAACACAATGGGTATTTTTTTAGCTGGGAGCTATGCCAGAGAGGAAGAAACAGAATCTAGTGATATTGATATTTTAATAATAACTGACAATTTAAATAAACAAATGAAAATAGGAAAATATGAGATAATTTTCATTTCAAGAGATAAATTTGAAAAGTCGATTGCAAGCAGCCTTTATTTGGC
This sequence comes from Candidatus Woesearchaeota archaeon, assembly GCA_964421685.1. Taxonomy (GTDB): domain Archaea; phylum Nanobdellota; class Nanobdellia; order Pacearchaeales; family GW2011-AR1; genus CAYQXU01. The sequence continues at coordinate 10,533 of CAYQXU010000027.1, read as the reverse complement.
TTCCTTAATCAATGAAGCAAAAGCAATTTTAAATGAGGACTTTATTAAATATTACAAAAGCAAGGTTCAAAATATCCCAATAAAAAAACATTTGGATGAAATAAAATCCATAACAAAAATAAATGAAAAGTCAGTAAGAATAGACATGGAATTAAATGATAAAGTAATGGATGAGATACTATATTCAATAATTTTAAGGCTAAGAGAATTATATTTGATAGAATGTATAAAAAATAATAAAAAACCATCAAATAAAGAGTTTGTAAATATAATAAAAAAAATTGCAACAGAAGAGTCTTATAAAGCTTATTTAAGAATTAAGAACGATTTGAAGCCAAAGAAGATTATAACCGCTGAAGAAGCAATGGCATTAATTGATGAAATAAAAAAAAGGGTAAAAGATTTAAGGCATGGCAAAAAGAGTTAAGAGATTAAAAATGGCTATTGAAAGCTATAAAGCGGAGATAGAAAAACATTTTAATAAAATAGATGATGATTTTAATGAAAAAAATGAAATATTAGCAAGATATCACATTAAAGAAATAGACAAAAGCCTTATTGTTGCTTTAGAACATAAAATCAGCTTATTAGGAACAAATCCAAATTATAAAGAACTAATAAAAGTTTACAAAAATCGTCTTGAGGTTTATAAAAAGAAATTAGGCATAGAGTGATTTTAAAGCTATGCTGCTACTCTTGCTTCCTGAATTTCATTATCTTGTGCACGCGTTCTATTTCCAATAGAAGTAGTAGACTTGCACTCCTCATTACATGTAAACAAGCCCCTCGTTCTATATTGACCTAGACTTAAACCAAACCTATCTGGTTCATCAGCCATTTGGCCCTCATACCTATGCCAAGTTTCCCTTCCATCAATAGGACAAAACATTCTAAATTGCTGTCCAATTTGCTCATAAGGATATCTTTCATGCGGGTTTTGTGGATTAATTATGTTTGTCATTCTATACCTTCCTTAAAGTAATATTTAAACCTTTCTTCTTTGTTACTCTTTCTAAGTAACTATAGAATAGAAAAGTTTATAAATAAGGATTTTTTGGATAAGAGATGGTAGAAACAGCAGAGCCAAAATACGGAATAATTAGGCAAGCAAACCCTCAATTTCCAGTTAGAGAGCTACTTGTTGTCCCACATAATAATGGAGATTTAACTGTTAGTTATCCTGCATTTGGAGCTAATACTTACAAAAGAAATATTGCTGAAATGAGCAAAAATTATTCCCATCCCGAAACAGGAAGCAAAATGTCTTTCAGACCAGCAACAACTTCTGAGTCAATTTCAGCCGCTTTTCATGATTTTGGGAATTTAGCAAAGCCTGAGATTTTTGATCCAAGGTGGCTTCAGACTGGATATGTTGTAAGAACTTCTGAAGGAGTATTCACAAATACTATAGAAACAAATGAGTCTAGCTTAAAACAACTTTTGAAAAATGACAGGAAAGTTAATGGGATTTATCTTCTTGATAATAATATTGCTTTTGCCCCTTATGAAACATTTGAAAGAGGAGTACAGGATTGTGATACTTTCAGTCAAGGAGGATTAGCTAGAGCATTAGAACATACTTCTGAAAAAACAGCTCTAAAATTAAGAGAAATAGCTTCTCTAAGACATTATAAGAGGGGAGTTAACGTTTGGGGTTTTGATCCTACTAAAGAGCCTGTTGTAAAAGTCGCCAGTCTTGCCTCTGGCGGGTACGTTGTCGGCAGGTTGGTTGTTGTCGGCATCGGCTGGAGCGGCGACGGCGGCTGTGCTTTTGGGGTGCGTCAGGGCGAAGCGCGAACGAAGTGAAGCGCTGAGCTAGCAAGTTTTTTTCTTCTCTTTCGTAAAGTTTATTAATTATTGATTTTAATATTTCTTGTCTTAGTTTAGAATCTTTATGATTTTATGCTAGGGCCACACGCATTTTGCTTATGCCTGAAATGGTATGAAATGCAAATGTGACATTAAGTAAGCGTTTGGAGAAATTGCTGAAATATGAAACATTGGTGATTTTACTTTGAAGTAAGGTGCTACATAGTTTGGTTGCCAGTCTTAACTCTAACAGGAACATTGATGGCAACAGGTTGAATGTTAACGGCAACAACTGGAACGACAACAACGGCTATGCTTTTGGAATGGCTCTAGCAACTAAGATAAAAATGAACACTTACAAAAATCTTTATGAAGAAGTTACCAATCTAGGCAACTTAATACTTGCTTGGAGAAAGGCAAGAAAAGGTAAAACGAAGAAAGATTACGTTATTGAATTTGAAAAAGACTTAATAAAAAACTTGCTGAATTTACAAGAAGAACTGAAGAATCAAACATATAAGCCAAAGCCTTTGCAAACATTCATTCTACGAGATCCAAAAACAAGAAAAATTTCAAAGTCAGATTTTAGAGACAGAGTAATCCATCATGCTTTAGTAAGAGTTATTGAGCCTATTTTCGACAAGACTTTTATTTATGATTCTTGCGCAAACAGAAAAGGCAAAGGAAATCTGTATGCTTTACAAAGATTTTATTCTTTTGCAAGAAAAGTATCTGAAAATGGCAAAGTCAAGGGTATTTTCAACAAAAATCAAATTAAGGGATATTGTCTGAAAGCTGATATTAAGCATTATTTTCAAGAAGTAGATTATGAAATATTGTTAAATATAATAAAAAAGAAAATAACTGACGAAAAAATAATTTGGCTGATTGAAAGAATTCTGCAAAATGAGGCAGAATTCAGAGAAAGAAAATACAAGGGAACAAAGTCCCCTTGGTCGTCCATTGAAACAATGAACGAGAGAGAGAGAGAGAGGCGGACGTCTATTAACAAAGGTATGCCTCTCGGCAATTTGACAAGCCAATTTTTTGCAAATGTTTACCTTAATGAACTTGATTATTTTGTAAAACACGAATTAAAAGCCAAATATTATATAAGATATGTAGATGATTTTGTAATATTGCATAAGTCAAAGCTACAATTGGAAGATTGGAAAAATAAAATTGACATTTTCTTAATAGAAAAATTAAAATTGGAACTTCACCAAGATAAGTCTAAAGTAATCCCGTTAAGCAAAGGGATAGATTTTGTTGGTTTTAGAAACTTTTACCATTTTAACCTAGTAAGGACTAGAAATATAAGAAAAATGTTCTTTAAGATAAAAAAATATAAAGCAGGAGGTTTGACTAAAGAGAAGATTCTAGAAAGTTTTCAAGGATGGAATGCTTATGCTAAATGGGCTAACACTCTTAAGTTGAGAAGAAAAGCTGTTAGTAAAATTTACAAATAATAATATCCTCTCTAGATCTCAATAAACAATTCTAGGTCCGTAACCCCAAAGCTTTACTGCAGCAGCAAGCTCTGAATCAGGATTTTTCTTTACGTAATCTTTAAGATGAATTCCCTTATAATAAGTATCTCTTGCCTGTTCAATTGCTTTAACTCCTGCTTCAACTCCTTGAGGATGTCCTAGCAATCCTCCACCACACTGAATAATAATATCATTTCCAAGAGCTTTTAATACTCCTTCAAAGTCTCCAGGGTGCAATCCTCCAGAAGCAACCATCCAAACAGGCTTTATATGCCACCATTTCTGTCCTAAAGAAGGAATAAGCGGATGCGGTTTCAAATCTTTAGCTTGTAAAACATCTTTTATGTATATTGCTTCTCCATAGTCTTCCATTTTTGCCAAAGGACTTCCACCATGCAAAGAATCAACTCCAAGTAGTCTAAAAAATTTAGCTAAAAATATCATTGAAATAGAAAATCCATATAGTTTTCCTTTTCCATGCACTCCTGGAGAATTATCTCTTGTAATAAAGCCATGCATTGCTCTATGTGCGTGAATTGCTAATTCGGTGTTAGCTCTTCTAACGCTGTCAACAGCTGCAAAACCAGTTGTAACAACATCCATCATCATGAAAATTCCCTTGTTGTATTTAATCATTTTAGCTCTTCTCAGCATTTCATTAATATTTGAATGAGTTGTGTTGCAAAGGTAGAATTTTTTATTTCCTGTAGCCTTTTCTGCCTCTCTAGCTTCTTTTAAAACCAATTTACATCTCTTATCAAAACTATTAAATGGCAAACTTAAAAGATTTTCATCATCCTTGATCCCATCATAAGTTCCATTTCCAGAATTGAATAAAATATGTGCAAGTTTAGCCTGCTCAACATCAGTTCTCCCAATTTTAGGTTTAGGAACAGTGCAAACTAAGCACTCTTTTTTCTTCCCAAGAATTTTTCTTACACCTTCAACTCCGAACGCAGGACCTGGAAATGCTTGAATCATTTTCTTAGGAAGTCTTGCATCATAAACTCTCATAGCAGAAACCATTTTCATTCCTGCAATATTCCCTATTATTCCAGCAAACAAGCCAGAAATATTATCTAACTCAAATAAATCTAAAGGATAAGCAACCTTGAACATCTTTCTTTCATAATCTAAATCATAAGCCATTGCTCTTTTTGCTCTTGCTAAAGGAATTCCAGAATCTTTCCCGTCATAAACCTTTGTCCATGTTCCTGTCGAAGATTCAGCTGCAACAGTTCCAGCAGCTTCTGCAAAAAGCTCATTCTTAAAGTTTTTTTTAGAATAGTTCTTCTTTAAATGATGATACTTAGCCTCTTTTACAGCAGCCTCATCTAATTCAACTTTTATCAAAGTTATAATATAGTCTTCATCAGGATTCTTAGGCTTCCAGCCCTTCGGAGCAACATAATCAAATTGAACTGCCATTAAAAAAAACCTCGCGGTTTTTTTTGATTTTCCCTTTTCATTGCGGAAGGGCGATTTTTTAATACTCGTGTCCATACTCGCTTTTGAATTATCTCCTGTAAACTCTCGTTGCCTCTGATGAAAATCGCATCAAAACCAACTGTTTTTGATTCAATAGCTACCTCTATTTCCATAATATAATAAATTATCAAAATGTTTATATAAATGTTTTTGTTGGAGACCAGATGGAGCATAAACCAAGACGAAGATCTGGGTTAATTAGATATATCTTAACAGCTGGAACTATTGTACTAGTTACTATTAATGCATTAGAGTATATATCAACCATCAACAAGCTTGCAGAGACAGAAAGAGTCAAAGGCAAGGAGTATGCAATTCAAAATGCAAATAGAATTTATTCAGAAATTGACGAATGGCAAGAATATATTTTTGATTCCGGAACAAAGCTTGCAGCCAGAAGTTATATCATAGAAAATAAAACACTTCCTAAATCTTCTTCACCTTAACGCCTTCATTTGTGTCTTCAATTAAATAGCCTAAACTTTTAATTTTATTCCTTATTTCATCAGACTTCTTCCAATCTTTATTTTTTCTTGCCTGCTCTCTTTGCTTAACAAGGCTATGAGCTTCTCTTGAAATATAAATTTCTTCCTTCTTCAGCAAATCAAGGCCAAGCACTTCATCTATTCTCTTAATTGTGTTTAACTTTCCTTTAGCTTTAGAGTCTCTTACAAGTTTCCATAAAATCTGTAACACTTTAGGAATATTAAGATCATCATTAATGGCTTTTTCAAAATCCTTTAAGTATTTTTCATTAATGGATTTGTCGTCGCTGATTTCAGCAATTAAATTCTTAAGTCTTTTATAAGAATCTTGAGCAACTTTTAGCTTTTCAATAGAAAATTCTAAAGGCTTTCTATAGTTAGTTGTTAAGCACAAATACCTAAAATCTAGCGGATTAAATCCTTTTTCTTCAAGTTGTAAAATAGTATAAAGCCCACCAGAACTTTTTGAAACTTTTTCTCCTTTAAACAAAAGCCAGGCAGCATGCATCCAATAATTCACAAATTTCTTTCCAGTAGCAGCCTCGCTCTGGGCAATTTCATTTGTGTGGTGAATCTGAATATGGTCTTGTCCTCCAGTGTGAATGTCAAAGCTATTTCCAAGATATTTTATGCTCATTGCAGAACATTCAATATGCCAGCCAGGGAATCCTATGGGCCAATTAGCCCCAAAATCTTTAGGATTCCATTCTTGCTGTCTTTTACCAGGTTCTTCAGAAAACTTCCACAATGCAAAATCAGTTTTATTCTTCTTTTGTCCAAGATCAATTCTTTTTCCAGCCTTCAATCCTTTGACATTTATTCTTGCTAGCTTACCGTATTTTTTGAACTTTGAAGAGTTAAAGTAAATTCCATCACTTGTTTTGTAAGTGTAGCCTTTCTTTTCTAAGATTTTAATCAGTTCAATTTGTTCTTTTATATGTTCTGTTGCCTTGCACCAAATGCTAGGCTCTTGAATATTGAGTTTCTTGAAATCATCTCTGAAGACTTTAAGGTAAAAATTAGCAATCTCATTAGCACTCTTACCTTCCTTGACAACAGCTTTCTCCATTTTATCCTCTCCTTCATCAGCATCGCTTGTAAGATGTCCAACATCAGTAACATTCATAACATGCTTGACTTTATACCCATTAAATAACAAAGTTCTTTTAAGCAAGTCTGAAAAAATATAAGTTCTTAGATTCCCTATATGCTGATACCAATAAACAGTTGGCCCGCATGAATAAACTCCAACTTCTTTTGGATTTATTGGCTTAAATGTTTCTTTCTTTCTTGTGAGTGTGTTGTAAAGCTTGAGCATAAATAAGAAACTATAAGGGAATTTATTAAGGTTTTTGTTTAAGTTTTGTGCATGTGGGCACAAATTAGCCTTATCCTGAAAATGTGCCCGTATAAGATGATACCCGTAATTTTTACGATTTTGCCATTTTCCAAACAAATTCTTAAAAGAGAAAAATTTATAAGTAAGGAAATTCTTACTTTATTATGGAGATTAAAATTATCAAGGTTACAGACAAGGGACAGATATCATTACCAATAGGATTCAGAGAATCTCTTAACATTAAACAAGGTGATGACTTAGTTGTCACAAAAAATAAAGATGCACTAATAATTAAGAGAATTAAAAGTGATGATTTCTCTGATTTACTAAAACATTCGGAGAAAGTAGCCAGTAAGCTTTGGAATAATAAAGAAGATGAGGTGTGGAATAATGTATAAGCAGGGGGAAATTGTTGTTGTACCCTTTCCTTTTTCCGATCTTAGCAGTGTGAAACAAAGGCCGGTTGTAATTTTATCAAAAATTCAAGATATTGAAAGATCAGAAGATATTGTCACCTGTGGCATAACCTCTAACTTAAAAGATGCAAGCCATTCTGTTCTAATAGAAAATAAGAACTTGTTAGAAGGGACAATTCCATTAAAAAGTAGAGTTAAGGTTGACAAGTTGTTTACACTAGACAAGAACATAGTGATCAAAAGCGTTGCAAGATTAAACAAAGAAACATTTCAAAAAATCAGGGAAGAATTTTTCAGGCTTGTTTAATTATTTCCTCGCAACTTTCCAAACACTTTCAAAATAGTTCTTGAAGTTATCAGCCATGCTTTGAGAGTGGATTAATATAGCAATAATTGGCTTTTTCCATGAAATTAAAAGCCTTTGGAGAGTGGAACACAGCAGACAGAAATGGAGCAACATGGGATTATGGAGAATTTTCTTTTGGAAAATCATTTGGACCGATTACATTTAGTTATAACCCAGCGCTTAATCCTAAAGACAGTCATAAACTCATTCCTTCATGGGAAGATAGAGTTTCTGTGAAGGTTAATTTTTAAGAAACAATCTTAAGATCAAAGTCAGGTGGCTGGCCATAGAAAATTCCCCCAGTCCCGTCTTTATTAACACCTGATTTAACATCTATCTTATATCTAATCAGGCAAAGCGGAGTAGTCTTTGATATACTGAATTTAATAAGTGCAGCAACATCCATTTTATTTCCATTAAGAATAGTATATACTCCATTGCCTCCAAGAGTTATTAAATTATTAGCGTTAGTGATGGTTATTCCACACCTCTGCTGTATAGTCTTATCGGCTGGATCAGCGTAAACGCTATAACCAAATGTTTCTGAAGTTTTTCCTGCAATCGTATTTCTCATAGAAAATCCAACTCCTCCAGTATCTCCTTGAGCAATGCTTATTTCTCTTGAAGGAGGATAAATAACAAATCTAGTTGCTTCGTCAGCGAATAATTTGTTTATCTGATCTTGGACTTGTGAGTCAATTTCATTCACAGCATTAGTCCCGCTTTTGAATATAGTCCTCACAAGAACAATTCCTAGAACAAGAACAACCATAAGCAAAACTATAGTAACGAGTGTTCCTACACTCATTTCCATTGCTGCTTGTTTATTTCTTGCCATTTTATTTTTATCTCTTTTTGAAAACCTTTTTTAAAGGTTCATTTTGGAGCCTTTTCTAAAGGTTCATTATTTAATTGGGAAGTTTCCTAAAACTCCTGAACTAGTGCTTGCAACAATAGCCACGACAATTGTAATAATAAGCACTAGTATACTTATCACTAAACCGATTTGGCTGAATTTTCTTCCTTTCATTGCCAGAGATGAATTTTGCTTCTTAGACATCTTAAGCCCAATTATTGAAAAAATCAATCCAGCAAGAGGTGTGAAAAATGCAAGGACTATGCTGGCTATCCCAAAAATATAACTTGGAGCGCTTAAATCCTCTTTTCTTTCCGGCATATTTTCCTCTTTGTTTATTTATTTTATGTCTTATTTAATGATTTCTGTTTTATAAATCTTGCGAGTATTTCATAGAAAGATTTATATATTATAATATCTTATAAAATATTATGGGAGAAAAATTCGTCAAAAGCATAAAGAAGAACGGAACTAGCTTGGCTATAAACATCCCAGCAGAAATTGTTAAGTTACTTAATCTGAAAGAAGGAGATTTTTTGCGGGTGAATATTGAAAAGATAAGGGCAAAATGAAAATAACTAAAGCAAAAGCAGAAATTGTTGGAGTTTATATTGGAGATGGTTACACCTATAAAAACAACAACAAATACCAGATAGGTTTTGTAGGAAGTCCTATGACTGATGTTAGTCTTTTTAAAAGAGTTAAGAAGCTAATAAAAAAGGAATGGGATAAAGAAGTTAACTTTAAAGTTAGAGATAACGGATTAAGGATGATATTTAGATCAAAGGAAGTTAGTGATTTTTTAATAGGTTATTTGAAGCTTCCTTTTGGAAAAGGAAAGTGTGAAAAGGTTAAGATTCCCGAAGAAATAGCTAAAGATTGGAATCTTGTGAAATATACAATTAGAGGTATTATGGACACTGATGGGACAGTGTTTGTTTCTAAAAAGCCAAGAGTTGACAAATATCCAACAATGGAGATAACCACCACAAGTCAGTTGTTAGCAGAGCAATTAAGAAGAATATTATTGAAGCAAGGATTTATAGTGGGAAATATAAGAAAATCTACTTCAAAATTAAGCAAACTCCCTGCTTATAGAGTTCCTTTATATGGAAAAGAAAACTTGAGAAAATGGATTAGAGAGATAGGATTTTCTAACAAATACAAGTTGGATAGAGCTAAAACTTACATTCAATAAGTTTAAAAAAGAAACATTGTTTTAATTTTTGGAAGACATATGAGTTTATCCCGTTGGCACTTTGGGATCTTAGCTCAGCGGGAGAGCACACGTTTATTCATGCCTTTAGGTCTGAGTAATGTGAAACTGAAGCTCGTGGTGTCCGGGGTTCGACTCCCCGAGATCCCATTTATATTTTTAAATGTTATTAGAAATGCTTACTTTGATCATCATCGAAGAACTCAACCATACTCCAGCCGAAGCATAGCCAAGTTCCTCAAGATTAAGTAATAAAGTTAACTTTTAAAGGTTACTGGGAAGACTTATTTTTCGTCATCATCGAAGAACTCGTAGTATGAAATAATTGCCATAGAAAAAAGAAATATCCAAAAAGCTAGTTCTTCAATAGGGAATTTAACACCTAATATAGTTACCCATCCAATAAACTTTGAACCTGGGAAATCCCACCATCCAAGTTGCAATGCTGTAACTTCATAAATAAAGGTCAAATAAAAGAAATAAGCAGATGTTTTTAATATTTTCATGTCCATTCTAGAGTGTGTCATAAATTGAGCCACTACTGGAACTAGCAACAAAATTATACCAAACCATAAGTAGAAATAAGGAATATTTAATAGCGATGGAAGGAAAAAATACATATTCAAAAACACGACAAATAAAAATAATGCTATAATTAAGAAATACTTCATCTTTGGAAGCCAGAGCCTTTTAGTAACGTGTTTATCTAAGAAATATTCATAAAACATCACAACAAAATAAATATTCAGAATTATCCATAAAATAACTTCGAGAGTAACTATGCCCAATAATCTGAATGCGAGAATAGAATTTGGAATGATCCATTGTTTTGTTAGTTGAGCAATATAATCTATTATTATGATGAGAGGGACACCTCCAATGAGGGAGAAAATAATTGCTTTTTTGGCGTATTGAAAAGCTCTTATTGTTAAATATAGTGAGGGTAATCCAAAAAAAATTATTACAGATCCTAATGTGCTTACTTTAAACAAATGAGATAGTAATGCTCCAATAATGGGGTAAATTAATAATAAAATTAGGTGATTAGGTAAGTTCCGGACTAATCACGCCCCATTTAATACAAATAT
>CAYQXU010000026.1:0-13243 GCA_964421685.1 Candidatus Woesearchaeota archaeon | reverse complement strand
AGTCAAACTTTTATTTTTTACCAGATTGAGATTTACTCAATCCGGACAAAGCCCCCAACAAGAACATTTTTTATATTAGACACCCTTCTTACGGAGGGAAAAAAGATTTTATTAATGGAATGAAATCTGCTGCAGAGAGTTAGTCTTTTATTTAAAACTTCTTAAATTTATAGAAACATTTAAATATCCAAAGTGTATATGAAGTGCATACTAAATACACTTTATGCCACATATGCCCGAAGAAACCATTTCAGCAAGACTTGAATTGGGTGATTATGCAAACAAAGTTCTAGGAATTATCAAGATAAAATATGGACTGAAGGACAAGTCAGAAGCTCTGAATAAGTTCATTGAATTATATGGAGATGATATTCTTGAAAGAGAGTCTACTGATGAGTATGTTCAAAAAATTATTGCTATATCTAATAGTCATTTTAAAAAATATGGCTCTAAAAAAATGAGCGTGCAGGAGCTTGACAAACTTTGTGAGGCTTAAATGTTTAATTTTAACCTTACTGACGAGCTTAAATCAATAATAGAAAAACTTGTCAAAAAAGACAAAAAAAGAGCTGAAATAATTAATAAGAAAATAAAGCAGATAATTAATTCTGATCCGACCTTTATTGAACATTATAAAAATCTAAGACACGATTTAAAAGACTTCAAAAGAGTGCATATAGACTCTAGCTTTGTTCTTGTGTTTAAAGTTTATATCCCAAACAATTTTATTTTATTTGTAGATTTTGATCATCATGATAGAATTTATAAAAAAAGATATTCTGTTTAAACTTCTCACAAATACTTCCTCAGCTTTTTTTCAAACTCACCAGCAGACATTGCTCCAATAAACTGCTCTAAAACTTCTCCGTCATTAAAAAGAATGAAATTCGGTATAGACCTTATATTATACTTATGGGAAATTTCCCTTTCATTATCAATATTTATTTTGACAAACCTTATCTTACCATGAAACTTATCATTAAGATCAGTCATTATCGGCTCCATCATAAGGCATGGCATGCACCATTCTGCAAAAAAGTCTACTAAGACAATGCCTTTCTTGATAAAGGCATCAAATTCTTTGCCTGTAATTTCAGGAACCTCATCTTCTATTTCCATGTTGATCAATATTTCTCTAATAAGTTTTTAATTTATAAAGGTTTTTCTTGACTTTAGAATTATATTTTATATGATATATTTCTTTATAAAGTTCCTAAATCAATTTATTAAGCCAAAAGAGGGAAGATGGACGAAACATATCAAACAAAAAGAGTGACTGTCCCAGAAGCAGAGGAAATTTTAGGGAAAAAATTTCAAGTTCTTGATAAAGGATTTGTTCGCTTAGTTGACTATTCTGGAGGAGATTCTTCTATTGTCCAAGCTGCAAGAGTTTCATATGGTGCAGGGACAAAAAAAGTCAGCGAGGACAAAGGTCTTATTAGATATTTAATGAGAAATAGGCATTCTACACCTTTTGAAATGGTTGAATTGAAGTTTCATGTTAAAGTTCCCATGGACGCTTGGAGACAGTGGATTAGGCATAGAACAGCAAATGTAAATGAATATTCAACTAGATATTCTGAGGCAATTGACGACAAGCAGCAAACTAACCCAGAAAATTGGAGGAGCCAAGCTAAAGATAATAAACAGGGAAGTTTGGATTTTCTGGATATTAACACAGGATCTGCTTTATCTCTAGCTGAAACAGAATTTCACGATCTTGCAGCGAAGTTGTATAGAGATAGACTTGATAGCGGAGTTGCAAGAGAGCAGGCAAGAAAAGACTTGCCTCTTTCAACATATACTGAATCTTACTGGAAAATAGATTTGCATAATTTATTCCACTTTCTATCTTTACGAATGGATCTTCACGCTCAATTAGAAATAAGGCAATATGCAAATGTTATTGGCAAAGATATAGTTAGCAAAGTTACTCCCCTAGCCTACGGCTTTTGAAGATTATAGGTTAAATTCAATTAACTTATCTCGCCTGGATATTGTTGGAATTAAGAAAATCATAAATGGGGAAGATGCGCAAAAAATTGCAGAGCAAGTTTTCGATAATAAAAGAGAAAGAGGCGAGTTTATAAAAAAAGCTCACAGATTTTTTTAAAATGCAAAGAGGAAAATTAATAGTTTTTGAAGGCATTGATGGATCAGGAACATCAACACATGTGCATAGGCTGGCAGAAAAAATAGAGTTACATGATAAGTATCAAAGTGTTTTGAGAACTCACGAGCCATGGAAGAGTAGAGAAATAAAAAGAAGACTTGAACAGGATAAAGATGCATATTCTGATCCTTCAGAAATGACTGAATTGTATATAGATGATAGGGCAAGACACACTAGAGAATTAATCCTGCCTAATCTAAGGGCAGAAACAGTTGTTTTATGTTCTAGATATAAAATGTCAACGTGTGCTTATCAATGGACACAAGGTGTTAATTTACATGATTTGTTGCATATGCATGATGATAGAGGAATATTAACCCCTAATTTGACATTTTTCCTTGATGTTCCAAGAGAAGCTGCAGAACAGCGAATTAGAACAACAAGAGAAAACATAGAAAAATTCGAAAGAAATTCAGGATTTGTAGATAAATTAATTAATGCTTACAATGCCTTAGTTTATATGTCTGAAGTTGATCCAAGAATTTTTGGAGAAGTTATAAGAGTTGATGGGACTAAAAGTATTGATGACGTGGCAAATGAAATATTCCAAGAGTACAAAACAAGATTATCTAATTAATCACTGATTCTCATACTTTTCCAGTTCATTATATAAAATTTCAAGCTTTATTCCAGATTTATCAAAAAGATTTTTTGTATCTCTAGAGCCATGATACATTTTTTCACATATAACTCTTTTGATTCCAGAATTAATTATCATTTTTGCACAAACATCGCAAGGAGTCATTTTGCAATAAAGAGTTGCTCCGTCAATAGAGATGCCAATTTTAGCTGCCTGGCAAATTGCATTCTGCTCGGCATGCGTTGTTCTGACACAATGCTGGCTTTGGCTTCCGTCCTCGTGGGTAACAGTTTTCATCTGATGCCCGACTTCATCACAATGGGGAACTCCTACAGGGCTTCCGACATATCCTGTAACAAGAATTCTTTTATCTTTTACAATTACACAGCCGCTTTTCCCCCTGTCGCAAGTAGCTCTTTTTGCAACAGCCCTGGAAATTTCCATAAAATATTCATCCCACGAAGGTCTGTGGTCCTTATGAATTATTTTTTCTAATATAATTTCAAGATCTTTTTTCAAATCTGAAAAGCTTCCATTATTTATAATTTTGAAATCAGCCATTTCTATGCATTTGCTTAAATTTTGTTTGTTCGGATCTATAGAAGTCATTTCTCTTTGCTCATTTGAAATAAATTCTACAAAACTTACTTTGTCTGTCTCACTTTGCCTTATAGATATCCTTTCATACCTTACTAAAGGGTCTGCGTCTATTGCTATTAGAGCGAAGTCGCCTTTATTCCTTAAAGCATTTATTTCTCCAGGAGTTCTCAAGCTTTCTATGATGCAATTATTTCCAGAGCTTTTCGCATTATCATAAATTTGTTCAGCTATGAAACTTGGTGAGTTTCTCTCCCTCAAATCATTTGCAACTTCAACTAAAGTATTTCTATTCACAGGCAGGCCTCTTTTTTCTATTTCTTTAGCTATAAACTCTCTTACAGAATAATGCTTGAATCCTTTAGAAATTAGAAAATCTGAAACAGTTCCCTTGCCAGCGCCTAAAGTTCCAGTCACCCCTATTATCATGTTTTTATCGAATTAAATTAGGTATTTAAGGATTTATGAAGAGAAAAGATATTATCCAACAATCGTAAAAATAACCTTATACAAAAACCATCCAAAAATAAAATAATCTATGAATGTAGTAAAGTGAAAAATAGCAACTAGGAAAATATAAACAGCAATCCCCAAGTCTATCTTACTCATGAATTCATCAAAAAACAAAAGCCCTTTAACAAGGAGATAACCTGCACTCATTAAAATAAGAGTTGTGTAAAATCCAGCACTAAAATGTGCCAACCCTACAGAAATCATTACAAGCAAGTCCAGCAGCATGAAAATCCAGATTATCATTTTCAGAGAAGAAATTTTAGGTTTATATGGATTGTTGGTGGGAAGAAGTTAGATAAATAATTGTCTGATTGTTTATTTTTAGCAATCAGAAGGAAGATTAGAATTATATCTGGTTAAGGACATAAATCTTTAATAAGATTAACTCTTTGTAAAATTATGGAAAAAGACGAATCATATAATTTGTACAATTATGCGGAAGAATTTAGAAAACGAGCAAGAAAGGAAGGTTTTGAGTTTAAAGAATACCCAATAAATCTGGTGAATACAGGAAATTATAGAATAGAAAAATCAATAAAACCAACCAGACTAAATCCTATAAGGGTTGCACATCTTGGAGAAATTGTTAATGATCAATTTTTACTTATCTTCACAAGCAGTTATGGTAAAAAGGGTTATAGGTATGACAGAGCAATTTCCAGATTACAAAGATTAGCAACCAATTTTGATTTTGATCAATTCTAGAATCCTCAGAGGCTACATTACATAAACAATCAATTGGCTGTTTATTACCCATCTCTTAGAATTCTATTCCTTCCCTTGCCAGAATTCCACTATCATAAGGATGTTTTATCTTCCTTATTTCTGAAATCAAATCAGCTTTTTCAAAAACTTTTTCAAGCGGCTTGTGTGATCCTGTTAAAATCAATTCTTTATTCGCGGGTTTTTGTTCAATCAACTCAACAATTTCATCTTCAGTCAAAAGTCCAAGTTGAACCGCGTACAAAACCTCGTCGGCAATCAATATATCTATTTTTTCATCTTTCAAGCACTCTTTAACATATTCTAAAGATTTTCTACATTCATCTATTTGTTCTTGAGTTGGTCTTTTTAAAACCCAACCCCCAACCCCAAAACGCTTATAACTAAAATTAGGAAACTTTTCCAGAGCAATAATCTCTCCAGGAATTTGTTGTTTAAGTGAATTAGCGCCATTCTTCATAAATTGGACAAGATGAACTGAAAAGCCATTTCCGCAAGCTCTCAAAGCAGTTCCAAGTGAAGAAGTTGTTTTTCCTTTTCCATTTCCCCAAAAAACTTGCACAAGACCTAGTTTTGATTTATCTAATGACATTTTAGTTTTGGAAACCTTTTCTAAAGGTTTAAAGAGATATAAATAATTACCTCTTTACTTTATAGGCAAAACAATTGAATCAATTTTATCCAGAAGAGTTTTCTGAACTCCTCTATGTTTAAACACCTCACGTGTAATATCATTAACTTGCTGTGCTGTAAGGTCATTATATCTTTGAACAAAGCTCCAACTCCATTTTTCCTGATCAGCTCCACTCACAACTTGGTTTACTCTAAAATGGTATTTTGTCTTTGAGTTTTGTTCTGATTCTTCTCTATATAGCGATCCAAAATATGTTTCTGCCATAAAATTTCTTTTAATCAAGACTTTAAAAACATATCTTAAGAAAACTCAGCTGCACTTTGAATATCCGCAGTCAAAACAAGTAGGCTCTGAACAGCCAGAAGTCATCCCGACATTTGAGCTGAAGCATTTGGAGCAGTGAAGCGCTAAATCTGGATTTGTATTTTCAATTATTCCATTCCTGCCATTATTAGGAATTTCAAAAGTTTTTATCTTGCCTGTTTTAACAAGGTGATTTCTTAAAGCAATTGAAATCCCATGCGCAACAGAATCAATCCTGTTTTTGCCGAATCCAATAGGTCTTTCTGACTTAATGGAATTAAGATGCTTTATTATTCTTACAGGATCTCCTCCAAGCTCAAGATACTTGGATAATGCAATTGCCAAAGCTGTTGCCAGCCCTGAAATATCCGTCCCTGTTGGAGACAAGTTTGCAAATATTTTTGTAGGCCCGTCATTATCGTAATTAATATGTATGTGCATCGCACCCTGCCCTGTTTCAACAAGATAATAATCAGATTTTTCTTCAGAAGATTTTTCCTTTTTCTTTGCTTCTTTTTTTTCTGCGTCTTTAATATTAAGGACTTGGAACTGTTTGCTTCCATCTCTATACACAGTAACTCCTTTAGCGCCATTCTCATAAGCAAGCATATAAACATCTTCCACATCCTTTGCTGTAGCCTCATTCTTCATGTTGACTGTTTTTGAAACAGCATTGTCAGTATATTTTTGGAAAGCGCACTGGATGAGAATATGGTCGCGGGGAGTTAAGTCATGGGATGTTAAGAATAGCTCCTGTATTTTTTTTGGTATTTCAGGAATTCCAACAAGTGATTTATGGTTTTCATTTATTTTTGAATAAAGCTCTTCTTTTTTCAGCCTAAAATAATTATTGTCCTTTGCAATTTTTTCAAATAAAGGATTTACTTCAAAAAAAGTATCGCTTTCAGCTGGTCTTAGTCCTTTTTTTAATGCATCAAGGCCTTTTGCATTGTATCTAACATAAACAATTGCAAAAAATGGCTCTATGCCTGCTCCCTGCAAGCCAGCAGCTATTCCAATAGTCCCTGTCGGTGCAATTGTTGTTCTCGCAGAATGCCTCGGAAAAAGCTCTTGCCCTCTGAAAAACATACTGTCTTTGTCAAAAATAGATCCTTGCCACCCAGGGAAAACTCCTCTTTTTTCAGCTAAATCTTCTGATGCCTTTAAGCATGCAACATTAATGAACTTCATTACTTCTTCTGCTTTTGCAAGCGCTTCCCCAGAATTGTAAGGAATTCCCAGCATTACGAGAGATTCAGCCCATCCCATTATTCCTAAGCCAATTCTTCTTGTTTTCTTTGCCATCTCTTCTATTTCATAAATAGGATAATTATTTATGTCAATAACATTATCAAGAAAATGCGTGCATGCAAAAACGCAGTCTCTTAATTCTTCATAGTTGAAATCACCCCCATCTTCTCTTACAAACTTTGAAAGGTTAATGCTGCCTAGATTACAAGGCTCGTATGGCAATAAAGGCTGCTCACCACAGCCACGTTGGACATATCCGTCTGTAATCCAAGTATCGCTGCCTTCGCAATAAAGATCATAAACATTTGAAAATCCAGCAGGCTCCACAGAAACTATTTTTGCTTTCCAAGTGTTTCCTGTTGCCAACCAGTTTTTTCTTAATTCAATTAATTTTTTCCCTTTTTCAGGATGTATTTTTGCTAGTATAGATTTCTTTGCGTAAACACCTGCACTATTTCCTGAAACGCAAATACTATATTTAAAATTCTTTCTTTCAATCTTTCTATTATTAATAATTCCACCATCATCTAAGAAGCTTTGACTTATTCTTCCATGACATCCGATCATCAATAAGAGTCTTCTTATATTCTGTGCTAATTTTCCAGAACTTGTTGTAAATCTTACTTGAGGGTGGTTTGATTTAAGCAAAACATCTCCATCAGTCGCCAATAAGCCATCTAATATTCCTAATGCTTCACTTGAAGTATTAACTTGAGTAATATCAAATGTTTTTTCATAAGAATGAGAAGGGGATAAATTAAGCTGCTGGACTACGCTCCTTCCATTACTCATTATCATATTTACTGATTTGCTATTTGAGCTGGGATCATCTTTTCTAAAGTTAAACTCTGAAAATAAGTTTTTCAAGTTGTTATTGTAATCAGTTTCCTCTATATTTGAAGCTATCTTTACAATGTTTTTATTATAGGAATCTTCTGTATAACAACCATCACCTAGTAATATCCCTCTTTTTAGTCCATAAGCGTATTTTTCAGGAGAGTCTTGCTTTGTCTCTGTTGGTTCAACTCTCACGTAGTCTCCAGCTTCTAATTCATCTAATCTTAAATCTTTCAGGTTCTTGCTCTCGCTTCCTTTTTTGATTGCATAATATCTATGCGCTGCCGTAACTATTTGCTCTCCCCCATCAGAGAATTTTATTTTGAATACAGGGCTATTTTCATGCGTCTCTATCTTATTTATGGGTTCAACACCAAAGACTGTGTTAATCATATCACCTTCTTTTAATTTTTCAACAGGCTGATATCCAAAAGGAGTATTAACAAGTGTTCCTTCTGCAACACACGGATTTGTCGACTCAATCTGCCCAATATGCGGCGTTGCATTGCTTCCTGTCCTGTTTATTCTGTCAATCATAATAATTCCAGGATCTCCTGTTTCCCACGCCCCCTTAACTAATTTGTCCCACACTTCCTTAGCATTAACACTTTTTACAGGCCTCCCATCTCTTGGGTTTATTAAATCATAATTCTCATTATTTTTGACAGCTTTCATAAATCTGTCGTCAATTGTTACAGAAACATTGAAATTTTCCATCATTCCTGGGGTTTTTTTCATCTCAATAAAATTAAAAATATCTGGATGAGTGTAATGAAGTATTCCCATATTAGCGCCTCTTCTTGTACCTCCCTGCTTGACGACATCAGTTGACTTGTCAAAGATCTGCATAAAAGATATAGGCCCTGAAGAAACTCCTTTTGTTGTTCTTACATTATCGCCACTAGGCCTAAGCTTTGAAAATGAAAATCCTGTTCCTCCCCCGCTTTTGTGGATCAATGCCATGTTTTTTACAGAAGTATAAATTTCATCAATAGAGTCGCCTACAGGAAGAACATAACAGGCGCTTAGCTGCTGAAGGTCTCTGCCAGCATTCATTAGTGTCGGCGAGTTTGGCAAGAACTTGAAGTTTGAAAGCAGATCATAAAATTTTTCCTCTGTTGCAGAAATAATCTCAGGATTTTTTTTATTTATCTGCTCTAAATTTTGAATAAACCTCTTGAAATTATCGTTCGTTTCATTGATATTTTTAAGCGTGTGATGAAGTAAATAGTATTGCACATTTTTTCCTTTTGATTTGTATACAAGTTTCTTATAGTTTACTCCTGCAAGAATTTCATCTTCATTTGTCATGGGGGAATGAATCACGTCAGACAAAGCAATATTATGGCAGATTGTTCTCAGCCATTGTTCTATTGTCGGAGAATCTTTTAAATACTTGTCTCTTATAACCTTAATCTGATTTTCAGTAACATTCAGCTTCGTTAATTGTTGTAGCTCTGATTCCATATAACCTCTTTTAGTAAAAGACTGCACAAACTAATTCTTAAACCATAAGGGTTTTTTAAACCTTTATACTTATTGCAGGATAGGTACAGAATTTTATTTTAGAAAGCTTTAAAAACAAGATTTTGATAATAAATCTTACCTAAATTACAGGAGTAACAAATGAACCTTTGAAAATAAAAAGGACCAAGGTCCTTCTTATGACATCTCCTTTAGGAGGAGGTTTCGAAAACGAACGAGGTTCTCAAAACGAAACAAAATGACAAGAGAAAAATCACCACAGCCTGTTAGAGGAAGTATGGCTATTGATTCTTCAATGGACGACAATCCAGTTGCTGGAGGTCTTAACGCAAGACAAATGTGCGCTACTAGGCACTTTGAACAGGCAATGTATGATCTAGGTCTCGTAACATGGACTGGAAATAATAACTTTGCTCAGAAATCAGGCTATAACCATTATTCATTAGAAGATCATTAATTTTTGGATATTTTATTATTCTTTATTTATTTTTTCTATTTTTATCTCTACATAATTACAATTCTGATTTTTAAACCAAATATTGATAGTAGTTAATTTCAAATGGCACTAGAACAAATTTTAAGCTCATCTTGGTACACTTACTTAATTCTCCCTCTTTTAATTTTCTTTGGAAGAATGGCTGATGTCAGCATTGGAACTCTAAGGTCCCTTTTTATGCACAGAGGAATAAAAAAGATAGTTCCAATACTAAGCTTCTTTGAAATACTTATCTGGCTTCTAGTTGCAAGACAGGTTTTAGTAAATGTCACGAGTGTTATTATGTATGTTGCTTATGCTGGGGGCTTTGCAACAGGAACTTATGTTGGCATGAAAATAGAGGAAAAGCTTTCTGTTGGAAAAGTGATTGTAAGAATAATAACAGGAAAGCATTCTTCCAATTTAATAAATAAACTTAAGAAAGAAAAATATGGCCTTACAATTGTAAATGGGGAAGGCAGCGATGGAAAAGTAAAGATTATATTATCTATAGTAGACAGAAAAAAACTTAGCAATGTAAGAAAAATAATAAAAGAATTTGATCATGATGCATTTTACACAATATCTGATGTAAGATTTGCTTATGAGAATGGCTCAAACCCCAAGAAGAAGTTTATGAATTTGATAGATTTGGAGAAATAAATTACATCTTCATTTTGATTGTTTTTTAACTATTATTTATGGATTTGGATACATTTTAAACTCCTATTTTTACTTAAGGACCATCTTGAATTCCCATTTTAATCTCCACATCCTGCGCCATTCATTTTAACTATCACTATCTTCCATTTTAATCCACAGATTGTAAGTTTAATTTACCCATTTTGTCTAAGGATCACCTAGTTCCATTTTAGTATTAAGGCTCGTATAATGTTTTACATTTCATTTTCTTAATCTGTTCCATCCCACATTTTAAAATCCATTTGGGTACATTTTATCCGTTATCAGTGTCCCCCATTTTAATTTCCACTTTGTAAGCCCATTTTATTTTCTTAATCACCGGTTGTTGGTATCATTTTAATTTCCCAACTCTTGTCAGCTTAAACCAATAGGAGTTTTTATTATATAAAGCGATCGCACTACTGAAAAGTTAGGACGGTTTTTAGAAATAAACAGTATTATAAATCTTAGATAAAATTACATTGATAATAATATCTTTTGCATTTATTATCCCAACTTCATCAAGCGTTAGGGGTTTTTTTGGCCCTATATGGTATTTGTCAATAACCAAAGCAAGATTATTGCAGTTTCTTGGAAGATCTTCTGAAATTTTGTTTATAAAATCAGGATCATTCACTCTAATTGTGAATGTTAGCCTGTAGTTTACGACATTAATATCTATGTAATCTATGGGAAAATCCTCAAAATCAATTACATTTCTTAAATGATTGTGTCTTGTGTGCCGAAATTTTATTTTATGGAATTTTGCCCAAAGTGTGATATAGTCAACTAATATTTGCGTGTGCTTATTAATGTACTTTTCAAGAAGCAAGTTTTTTCTTTTTGCCTCAGCTTCAAGCAGTGTTTTGTCTTTACTTGCTCTTCTTTTTTTAATCCCATGATTTATTCCAAGCCTTAATCCATATCCGGAAATTATTATTACAGTTATCTCAACAACCTTAATAGACCAATCTCCAAATCCTCTGGGGAAATCAATAATAAAGCTTGTAATTATTAAGATTAATGAGGCAATTTTTGTATAAAAGCCTATTTTTGTCTCTTCATCGAGAAGATTATTTATTTTATCAAGCTTTATAATTTGTTCCTGCTTGATTATCGCAGCTCCAGATTTATCACTTAAGCTTTTTTTTAGCATTTTAATGTTCAAGGAAAGACTCCCGCTTAAGCTCTTTATTGACTTTAAGAATGTCAAAATTTTCAATTTCAAACTTATCCTTCACTTTTTCAAAAAAATGGTTGAATTTATTTTCATTTCTAAAAATAAGCTCAATAAGATATTTTCCGTTTTCAATATTGAAAAATGAATTTACATATCTATTTTTCGCAACAAATTTCTCAAACCTTTTTGCAGTTTTTTCATTTATTTTTAAAATTACATATACATCAAACTTAAAACCTACCTTTTGAAAGTTTAATACGCAAGTGTAGTTTCTTATGTAGCTTTTTTCATAAGTTTTTATTCTTCCTATCATTTCAAGAACAGGGAGCCCAAAATCCTTAGACATTTCAGAAATTGAATTTCTGCAATTATTTCTTATATATGAAAGTATTTCTATATCTTGGCTGTTCATTTTATTTCAAGTTCTGGTTCGGAAACTTTTTCAAAAGGTTCTAGCAAAGTTCTGGCTTGGGAACCTTTCCAAAAGGTTTACTTGTAAGGTTCTTCGTTTTTGGAAACCTTTTTTCAAAAGGTTTATTCTCTAGCATCCGAAGGGGCCTTCATACATCATGTATCGTAAACACTCCAAATGCTCTACTTCCTCTGCCGTGGCGTTCCCATCTCTTAAAATTCTTTCTAGTTGTGCAATTCTAGTTACAATGTCTCTGGAAAATGGCTCACGGCTTTTTGGAGAATAAACTCCAGGAGCTCTGGCTTCTGGAGTTTGATTATGGTTCTTTGCTTCAGCAAAACCATACCCCTCTCGCCCTAGTGCAGTTGTCAATGTCATTTTATTATCTGATAAATAAAAGACTGGGAAGTATTTATACTTATTTCATAAAAAGTAAGATATTTTCTTAAAATAGTTTATAATGTTGGACTTCTTACCAGAATAATAGAAAAGTTTAAATATATGCTTGTTTTCAATAATAAATGGTTATCGACGAGATTGACAAGAAGATATTGAACGAACTCTCTATAGATTCCTCGAGAAACATAGATAAACTCTCAAAATTTTTGCATATTCCAAGATCAACAACCCACAACAGAATAAAGAAATTGGAAAAAGAAGGTTTCGTTAAAGGCTATAGGGCAATAGTTGATCACGAAAAAATAGGCAGGGGGCTGACAGCAATTATGGCAATAAGCCTTACCGAGAAAGCTGCAATAGAAGATGTCGTTAAGGCATTAGCCCATGACCCAAGGGTCGAAGAGATCCATACTGTAACAGGAAGATTCGATGTCATAATAAAATCTAGATTCAAAAATCCAAAAGAGATAGCTGATTTTACTTTTAATCCAGAAGGAAGCGGGATCAGGACAGCAAAAGGGGTTGCAAGAACAGAAACAGCTGTTGTCTTGCACACAATAAAAGAAGACGGAAAGTTTGTAAGGTCTGACTTGTTTAAGGAATAAAAAGTTAAAATAATCATAACTAAGCATAATGAAGAAAGAATAGACGTTTCTAGCGAGTTAGAAAATATTTTAAAATGATAAAGTTGGAAAACTCATCTTATTGTTGTTTTTATTAAAAAATGATAATCCATAGCTCTATCTTCGAAAGCTATTTTTCTTTTTTCTCTTCCAAAATTCGTAAGATAACTTTCTATAATCCCCAACACTTGTCTAATTCCTGAATCATACCCTCTATGTGATATTCTTGTGACATGGACTTCAGGGTTTAACACCGAAGGATCTATAAAAATTAACTCGTCTTCTGTAATTATTCTAACTCTTCCATATAAATTATTATCTTTTCTGATACTGTCAAATTATAGTGATATAATTATGCCTGACAAATCTAATTAAGT
>CAYQXU010000025.1:0-13265 GCA_964421685.1 Candidatus Woesearchaeota archaeon | reverse complement strand
ATTAAGGTATTTAGTCAATATAGAAAATCTAAACACTAATTTTTACACATAGCCGCTGATAACGAAAATTATATAAATATTGTTGCTTACATAAAAATATGCATAACAAGGGTCTGTTAGGGGAAGTTTGGGATTACCTAAAGATAAGAAAAAAATGGTGGCTTTTGCCAATAATAGTTGTTTTGTTGATAGCCGCAATTCTAATAATCTTTGGCCAAAGTAGCGCCCTGTCTCCTTTAATTTATGCTTTAGGTTAAATTTATTTAACCTTCTTTAGCATAGGTTAAATTTATTTAACCTTCTTTAGCATAGGTTAGATTTTATGTTCATTTATATAAAGTTTATTCGTCTATAAAATTCTTAAAAAATTCCAGAAAGCTTTTTAAATATTTACATCGTAGGCATTTTATGGATTCAGAGAAGGTAGGCGAAAAGTTTGGTTTTGTTCTTATGTTTATTGTTTCTACAATAATCTTATTTTTTGTCTTGAAACTTTTAAAAAAGATGCCTTCAGGTTGGAATTATATTCATGTGCTGATATTAGTTCTTTCAATAACCTTGATAGGAACTTTTATTAAGAAAATATTAAAATAAAATGGGGGCAAAAGTTTTTTTAGAAGGAGTAAAAAAAGGGCAGAAAAAGTTTGGAGAGCCATTAGCTGCAATAGTTAACTCTATACTGCTTAGCTTTGTTTATTTCTTAGGAGTAGGCCTTACTTTTATTTTCGCTAAACTTTCAAAAAAACATTTTTTGGATTTAAAGCCAGATAAATCAAGAGAATCCTATTGGGAAGAATTAAATTTGGACAAAGAAAAAATAGAAAACTATTACAAACAATTTTAAAATGTATATCTTAGGCATAAGCTGTTATTATCATGACGCTTCGGCAACTCTTTTGAAAGATGGAGCAGTAGTCGCAGCAGCTGAAGAAGAAAGATTTACAAGAAAGAAACACGACATATCTTTTCCAATAAACTCAATAAATTATTGTCTAGAGAGTCAAAATATAAACATAAACGATATAGATTACATTGGATTTTATGAAAAACCCTTTCTTAAATTCGAGAGAATTTTACACCAACATTTAGAGGGTTTTCCAAGAAGCTACAGAACTTTTTTGTCAAAATTACCGTCTTGGTTTAATGAAAAGTTAAGAGTTGTTAAAACTATTAGAAAAAAATTAAAATATCATAAAGATGTTCTTTTTGTTCAACATCATCTGGCTCATGCAGCAAGTGCTTTCTTAGTCAGTCCTTTTAAGGAAGCTGCCATAATAACCGTTGATGGAGTCGGAGAATGGACAACAACTTCTTATGGCTTTGGAAAAGACAATGATATTCACCTGAAAAGAGAAATCAAATTCCCCCATTCAATAGGATTATTATACTCTACCATAACAGCATATTTAGGTTTTAGCGTAAATAATTCTGAGTATAAGGTTATGGGTTTAGCTCCTTATGGAAATATGAATAGGAAAACAAATCAATATTATAAAAAATTGCTAAGTGTTGTTGATATAAAAGATGATGGAAGTTATAGATTTGACATGAGTTACTTCACATACCACTATTCTAACAAAATGCCATCTAAAAAATTGTGTTATCTCTTAGACGGCCCCATATCTCAAAAGGGCACAGAGATGACAAAAAGACACAAAGATATTGCAGCCGCACTTCAATTAGTTACAGAGGACATTTTAATCAAGATTCTTAATTATGTCCATAAAGAAACAAAATCTGGAAACATTGTGTTAGCAGGAGGAGTTGCATTAAACAGTGTACTTAATGGAAAAATACTTAGTTCTACTCCATTCAAAAAAATATGGATACAGCCAAACGCTTCAGATGGTGGAACCAGCCTCGGAGTTTCTTTTTATATATATAATACAATCTTCGGAAAAAAAAGAAGCTACGTTATGAAAGACGCTTATCTAGGGCCATCTTTTTCTAACGAAAAGGTTAAAGAATTTCTGGATAAAAATAAAATTATCTATTCTGCTTTCAAAAATGACAAAGAATTAATAGACAAAACAGCAAAACTAATTTATGATAATAATGTTGTTGGTTGGTTTCAAGGAAGATTGGAGTGGGGGCCAAGAGCCTTAGGCGCAAGGAGTATTCTGGCAAACCCAGCGAATCCCCGCGCAAAAGAAATATTGAATGAAAAAGTTAAGCACAGAGAGAAGTTTAGGCCGTTTGCACCTGTAGTTTGCGACGATGACGCTCTTAAATATTTTGACTGTGACAATCCCATTCCAGAGCCAACAGACTTTATGTTAATGGTTTACCCAATCTTTGATAAATGGCATAAAAAAATTCCTTCAGTTACACATGTTGATGGAAGCGGCAGATTACAGACAATCAGGGAGCACCAAAATCCATTATATTATAATTTAATCAAAGAATTTGGAAAACTATCTGGCATCCCTATACTAATAAACACCTCATTTAATATTAGAGGCGAGCCAATTGTCTGCACACCCCAGGATGCTTATAAATGCATGATGGGTACAGGAATTGATTACTTGGTTATTGGAAACTTTTTAATAAAAAGAGAAGACAATCCTAAAGACGTTTGGGATAGCGAGAGATATGCAAATGATTGAAAGAACAGTTAAAAAAATAATGATTGTGCTTATTGTTCTTACCATAGTTAGCACAATCGTATTAAAATACGCTTTTAATATAAATTTTTTTAGACAAATAATAATCTTTGCAATTGATTTGATAGCAATTTTAATTTTTGCCTACTTTTATTTTTGCCCTAGTTTTATTATTAGGAAAAGGCGAGAGATATTCTTGTTAATATTTTCACTCCTAATTATTTTTATCTTTATGGAGACTTTGCTAAGAGCAACGGATTGCGGATGGAAATGGGATGTTACTCAGAATGATGAAATAAAATATAAATATGAAAAATCGACAAAAATTTGTAACTCTATAACTGATGGGAAAAAGTTTTATATCAAGACAAATAATGAAGGATTTGTTGACGATGACTTCAAGTTTAACTCTAGCGACTATAACATTTTTTTAGTTGGAGATTCCTACGCTGCCTGCTTAGAGTCAAATTATAGCAATTGCGTTCACCAAAAACTAGAAAAAGACCTTAAAGGAGAGTATGGAGACAAAATCAATGTGATGAATTTTGGAGTAAGCAGCTACAATGGGTTGACAGAGCTGGCAGTCATCAAAAAATATGTGGATGTGTACAAGCCTAAGATGATTATTCTTTATTTCTATGTAAATGACATTTCGGAAAATAGAGATTATACAAATAAAATATACCTAAAAACAGAATCTCAGAAGATAATTAGAACATTAACCCCCAAAACTTTTTTGTTCTTTTTTACAAATGGGAAAAATTTGATGGATAAGATTTTTATAAAATTCGTTTGGTATCGTCATTTAAGCGGTCTTGAATCTCAAGCAGTAGAAGGTCATGCAGTGTATTTAAATGAATATACTCCTGAATGGCAAGATCTCCTTGGCATAGAGTTGAATGTTTTGAACGAAACCTATAACATTGCTTTAGAAAGAAACATAACTATTTTGCATGTTGCAACCACAGCAAAAGAACAGGTTTATCCAGAACTTTGGATGAAAGCCTTTGAAACTTATCCATCTCTAAAAATAGAAAACTACAATTCTTCCAAACCAAATGATATCATCATGAGTTACGCAAAGAAAAAAGGGATTAATCACCTGGATTTGCTTCCTTTATTTAGAAATAACCCTAACAACCTGCATTGGGTTGAGGGCCATTGGAATGACCAAGGACAACTTTTTGCTGAAGAGAAGATAAAAGATTATATAAATAAAAATAATTTAGTGAAATTACCAAGAATATTAAAATAGTTTCTAAGCAGAATTAATTTTATCATATTTCCTAACAAAATAGAGCAGTATTCCTAATTGAAGGTATTCTATGATCACTCTTGCTGAGATTACTCCGACTGTTGCTGAGAAAAGTGACACTTTAACGAAATGCACAACTAATACATAACCTAAAACTAATTTCGCAATTGTTAAAAAAATCAATATTTTTGCAGTTAATTTACTCTTCCCTTTTGAGACGAAGTAATTAACATAAATTGCTGTGACAGTAGAGGGAATTATTACTAACGCGCCAAGCCTTAGGAGAGAGATTGCAGTAAGGTAGTTGTTTCCATAAGCTATCTTCACTATCCATGGGGCGAGAGCCACTATCAGAATAGTAAATAAAAAAGAAAGAATAAATATTGCTATAAGAGACCTTTTTAAGCCTCTTTTTAGCTGCTCTCCTTCCAGTCTTGAAAATATAGGAAACAGGGCTGTCGACAATGTTGCAAGAGCAGTAGCAGGGCTTATCAAAAAAAAGGCAGCTGAATAATAACCAATGAATTCAGAGTTGACAAATTTTCCAAGAAGGATTATGTCAGTTTGATCTAAAATTGTATAACAAATAAGAGAAATAGCAAGCGGGATAATGAATCTCTTTATACTTTTTTTCTCGTCATCAGTTAGAGGTTCAGAGCTAGTTTTAAGAAATAATATTTTCCTTTTTGCCATAAGTGCGAAAAAAATTAGAGTAAGAGCATATGGTATGAAAATTGCCAACACAACTACCGTTAGAGACATTTCTTGAGTTAAGGCGCGTTTTAACAGAACAATAATTAAAACAGGGGCTATCAAAACTCTGGCAACCTGAAAGAAAGCTTCTTTTATGGAAATTCCTTGAAATTGATTTGTTGAACGGAAGAAATTCTCAATAAAGCCAATCATACTCAAGATGACTATCAAAAGTGATCCTACTAACAATGCCAGAAATATTGGTTTTTGGTAATATGTGGTTGAAAGAAATCTTGCAGAGATTACTAATGCTAAGAAGCTTATTGTTGTTAGAATAATTTTTATCTTCAAATGATAAACAGAATAAGATTTTGCCTTTTTTTCATCACCTTTCGCTAAAGCCATAGATACAAAACGAATTAAAGAGGTCCCTATCCCCATATCTGAAAAGCTTACAAATGTATAAATAGTAAAAAAAACCAGGCTGTATAAGCCAAATAATTCTGGCATCAAAACTCTTGCTATGATTGCGGTAAAAAGTAGGCCTCCAATTTTTGCTATAACAGTTAGGGAAAGTTGATGAACGCTATTTTTAATTGCTAGCCTAGAGTATCCCTTAAGGGTTCTTTCCTTAAATTTCTTGAATTTGTCCACTACTCCCATGATGAGATGAAGTCCTCTTGTTTCTATTCCATAAGTGCACGTCCTATATAAAAACTATTCGGATTTAAAATCTATAAAAGAGAATTTTCATTACATAAAGCTTTTAAATAAAGCACTAATCCTCATTTAATGAGCAAAAAAGAGAAAAAATTGCTTTTTTTGGAGAATGAAGATCAAGCTAAAAACTATATAAAAAATAAAGATAAGTTTGTGGATTTTATTCCTATCTCACTCAATTTTAAGGCAGAACTTTTACTGAAATCATCTAGACTAAGATTTTTTAGGGACGAAGACTATGAAAGCAAAGATATCTATTTAGGGGTATATAACCACTCAAAAAAAATTCTAGATACTCTTTTCAAAAGAAATGACTTTAGTTATAGAGGAATAAATCTTCTTTCTCTCTTTTATTATGATTTATGTGTCTTCTTATGTCAAATGCAAAAGACAGAAATACTTTTAAAAAAAATAATAAAAAAAGAATCTCCAAGCCTAATTATTGTCTGTAAATCAAGTCAACATTCTGGGATTATCGGAGAATCATTAAGCTATATTATTGGAAAAATTTACAAGGGAAAAGTTGAGTTTATTGATTATGAAATTGTTAAACAACAGGCCATAAGGGACAAAAGACTAGTTAAAATAGCTGGAAAAATGATGCGAATCTATTCAAAATGGTCCTTGCTTTTGAAAAACCCTAATAGGCGAAACATTTTTGTTTTTGGAGGAAAGCCTTATTTTGAATCCATAGTTAAATTACTGATGAGAAACTATAAGAACAAAATTGTTAATTTTGATGAAATATTAAAGAGATCGTTTTTTTCTAGAGGTAGGCTTTTGCCTTTTTATGAATTTTCCGGCGCAAAATTGTCTTCAGAAGTTGAAGCTAAGGAAAAAATAGAGCATTTCCAAAAATTGATTGATAAAAAGGATTTTTTCAAAATGGTCTCAAATAAATCATTGCTTAAAGATATGTTAAAAATAGAAATAAAGTCTATTGTAAATGGGAAGCTGCTTAAAATTATGAGCAAGATTGATGAAATGTATGAAATATTCTCAAAACGTGAAGTTAAGTTGCTTTTAATGAGTGAAGATCACTCGGTCTTTGCAAAGGCTTCAATAAGAGTAGCTAAGTTATTGAATATTCCCACATTTGTTTTTCTTCACGGTCTTCCTGTAAGAGACATGAATTTCGGCCCATTTGAACCAGATTATTTCCTGGTTTACGGGGAAGGAATAAAGAAAAAATATCTTGAGCATACTCCAAAGAGTAAGACAAAAATTGAAGCTATAGGATGTCCAAGATATGATGGTTTTATAAAATCTAAGGAAAAAAATAATGATAATCTAATCCTTTATCCTTTAGATTGCGCAGGCGAAACAAAAATAATCTCTGACAGGAATATAACTAAAAAGAAGCAAAAAGAGTCTTTGCGGATGATTTTTAGAGCTCTAAAAAAGTTTCCAGAGTATAAATTATTGATCAAATTAAAACCAAATTGGGACATGAAGGAATTGCCTTTGTTTGTAGCTAAAGAAGAAAATTTCAATAATTTTGAGATTATAGAAAGAGCTGACAATTTAAAGCTCATGAACAATGCAAAAATCTTGATTATAAATCATACGACTATGGGAATAGAGTCTCTTTTATTAGAAAAGCCTGTTATTTCCATTTCATTTAAGGATCTTGATGAATACTCTCCTTACGCCAAAATAAATGCAGTAAAAAAAGTTTATAATGAAAAAGAACTGGAAAAAGCAATAAAAAATGCTTCAAATTTCAAACAAAAAATTCCTTTCGAAAATTTTTTAATTAACGATGGTCTGGCTTCAAAAAGAGCCACAGATTTTGTAAATAAGATTATTTCTACATAAGCTTTATAATGAAAACAGATGATGGCTAGAATGAATCATATAACAATTTAACACATATAAACTTAAAAATAATCTAGAATAATAACAAGCATGTTTAACCAAAAAAATCTTTTCAAGGGGAAAGCTATTTTAATTACGGGAGGGACAGGGTTCTTAGGAAAGTCTCTTGTTAAAGAAATTTTAAAACATGACCCCCAAAGCATAAGGGTTTTTAGCAGAGATGAAGTTAAACACCATATATTTCAGGAAGAAATGAGGAACCATCCACAAAAAGACAAGCTAAGAAATTTAGTTGGAGATGTGAGAGATTATGACCGTTTTAAAAAAGCTATGAAGGGTTGCGATATTGTCATTCACTGCGCTGCATTAAAGAGAATAGACATGATTGAGTATAATGTTGAAGAGGCAATTAAAACAAATATATTAGGCACTGTTAATTTAGTTAGGGCTGCAATTGAAAACGATGTGGAAAAAGTAATATTTGTCTCTACTGATAAAGCTTGTTCACCTATTAATACCTATGGTGCTTGCAAATTAGTCAGTGAAAGAATCGTAATAGAAAGCAATTTCAGCAAAGGCAAATCAAGGACAATTTTTACCTGCGTTAGGTACGGAAATGTTATTAATAGTACAGGTTCAGTAATTCCATTTTTTATAGACAAGTTAAACAATGACGAGGACATGCCTCTTACACACGAAAAAATGACAAGATTTTTGATTAGTCAAGAAAGAGCCGTTGACTTAATATTTAATGCTATTAAATACAGTATTGGAGGAGAGATTTTTGTTCCTAAATTACCATCCGTGAGGATAACTGATTTGATAAATACACTTAAAGATATTTACGGTAAAAACAATAGGGTGATCAAAATTGGAGTTAGACCAGGAGAAAAAATTCATGAGTTAATGATTAATGAGGCAGAGACTCCAAGAACTTATGAATTTGGAAATAACTATGTAATAATATCCCAAATAGCAAAATACCAAAAAGGAAAAACCCACGCGTATTTGAAAAATTCAAGTCCTGTTAATTTTAAAGAGTATAGTTCAGAAAGCAATCCTCTTGAATTTGAAAATGTAAAACCCTACTTGCAAAGAATGCTAAAAATAAAATGAAGATTTTAATTACAGGGACTAAAGGCCTCCTTGGCTCAAACCTGGCCCTTATGTATACAAAGAACCACGAAGTTTATGCAACCTCTAAAGAAAAGCCAGCATTTAATTTTTGTTTAAATTATAAATTAGATATAACCAATGAAGAGGATATAAAAATTATATCAAAGCTAAATCCAGATATTGTTATTCATTGTGCAGCACTTACGAATGTTGATTATTGTGAAAAAAATTTCCAATTAGCTGAAGAAATAAATGTTGATGGCACAAGAAAAGTTGCTGATGCCTGCAAAAAAATTGGCTGTTATTTAGTTCACATATCAACTGACGCTATTTTTGACGGCGAAAAAGGAAATTACATTGAAGAAGACGCTCCAAATCCAATAAATATCTACGGAAAAACAAAATTGCAAGCAGAGAATACTATAAAAAATATTGGAGGTAAGTATTGTATAATCAGAACAAACATTTACGGCTGGAATTTTCAGGAAAAAAATAGTTTAGCCGAATGGATCCTTGAAAAACTAGAAAAAAATGAAGAAATATTAGGGTTTGCAGATATCTTCTTCAATCCAATAAATACTATAAACCTTGGAGCAGCTATTTTAGAGCTTTGCGAAAAAAAATATCAAGGTGTCTTAAACTTAGGTGGATCTGAAAGCTGTTCTAAATTTGAATTCGCAAAAAGGATTGCAGAGAAATTTGGTTTAAACATTGGTTTAGTCAACCTTTCAAATTCCGAAGTTGTAAATTTTGCTGCCAAAAGATCTAAAAATATGACTTTAGATATCTCAAAAGCCCAAAATATCTTAGAAACAAAAATAGAGAATCTTTCTGATGGAATAGCAGAATTTAAAAAATTGAGAGACAATGGTTTTGTTAAAATTTTAAAGGAAAGTCAAATATCTGAAATAGACAAACTTAATAAATCAAATAATTTTTCAAAAGCCATGGAGATAAAGATACAAGGAAGAGTAATAGGAGAAAATCATCCAACATATTTTATCGCAGACATTGCCGCAAATCATGATGGAGATCTAGAAAGGGCTAAGCGTCTAGTAAAACTTGCAAAGGAGTCTGGAGCAGATGCAGCAAAATTTCAGCATCATAGAGTGAAACACTATGTAAGTGAAAAAGGATTCGAATCTTTAGGAAATAAGCTGTCTCATCAATCAAAATGGAAAAAATCTATTTTTGAGGTGTATAAAGATGCAGAAGTTCCTTTCGAATGGACGAGTGAGTTGAAAGCATTTGCAGATAGCATAGATATTTCTCTTTTTACAACCTCTTACGATTTGGAGATGGTGGATTTAGTTGATCCTTATGTTCCTGCATTTAAAATAGGGTCGGGAGATATAAATTGGCTAGATATGCTAGAAAAAGTTTCTCGAAAAGGAAAGCCCGTCTTCGTGGCTACAGGAGCCTCAAATATAGGGGAAGTTCAAAGAGCAATGGAAATTCTAACAAGAAATAATAAAGAAATTGTCCTTATGCAATGCAATACAAACTATACTGCTGATGAAAAAATTTTTGATTATATAAATTTAAATGTCTTGAAAACTTATAGGCAAATGTATCCTAACTTAATACTTGGACTTTCAGATCATACAAAAGGGTATGCTACTGTGTTAGGAGCTGTCGCGCTTGGAGCAAGAGTTGTTGAAAAACATTTTACAGACGACACATCCAGAGAAGGCCCTGATCATCCATTTTCAATGGATCCAAAAACATGGAAGGAAATGGTTGATAGAACAAGAGAGTTGGAAAGAGCTCTTGGAAATGGGAATAAGAAATTAGAGGACAATGAAAAAGAAACAGTTGTTTTACAAAGAAGGTGTATAAGAGCAAGCAGGGACATTCCTTCAGGCAAAATTCTGGAGCTTGAGGACTTAGAATTTCAGAGGCCAGCTCCAGAAGGAAGTTTAGAACCCTCTTTCAAACAAAAAGTTTTGGGAAAAAGAGCTAAAAGAAACATCTTTAAAGAAGAACAAATAGATTTTTCTAAGGTAGACTAAAATGAAAGTATTGGTAATTGTCGCCCATCCTGACGATGAAGTATTGGGATGCGGGGCAACAATGGCAAAACACGTAAAGCAAGGAGATATAGTTGATATCTTAATTTTAGGAGATGGAATAACAGCACGTTACGAAGAAAATGAATTGAACAACCCCGAAGTATTGGAAAAAGTCAAGGCTATAAATGGGCATGCATTCAACGCTTCTAAAGTCTTAGGAGTTAATAAATTAGAAGTAAAAGGATTTTATTGTACCAGATTTGATAAATTTCCTTTAAGAGATTTTGTAGGAATAATTGAGAAAAAAATAAAGGAATTCAAGCCAGACAGAATTTATACGCACGGTCCTAACGACGTAAACATAGATCATGACATTGTTTATAAAGCAGTTCAGACAGCGACTAGGCCCATGACCCAAAGTTTTGTTAAAGAAGTTTTTTTAATGGAAATTTTGTCAGGAACAGAATGGAATTTTTTAGAGTCTTTTAGACCAGATTACTACATTGATGTCAGTGATACAATTGATTTAAAAGTTAATGCACTAAGAGAGTATTCCAGCGAGAAAAGAGAATTCCCACATCCGCGTTCAGATGAAGGGATAATAGTCTTAGCAAAAAAAAGAGGGTCAGAAGTAGGATTAAATTATGCAGAGGCATTTAAAATTTTTAGGATAATAAAATCATGAAAAGCGGCTTAGGGATTGTTTTGTGCCATGAGGCTGATGAAAAAGGGATTCTAAGCTCTCAGACAAAAGAAAGAGTTGATGTAGCCATAAAATTATATGATGAAGGAATTGTTTCCGAATTAATCATGTCTGGAGGATATATACTTGGATACGATTTTTCTGTAGCTGAAAAAATGAGAGATTATGCGTCCCATAAAACTTCAGCAAAAATATCTTTGGAGGAATTATCATTAGACACCGTCGGACAGTTGGTGTTCTTAAAAGAAGGAATTATAGACCCCAGAAAAATAAAAAAATTTCGTCTGGTTGTTCACTCTCGTTACCAGCCGAAAACTGAATTTATGGCTTATTCAATTTTTGATGAAAGTTATGAAATATCTTTTTCAACAATACAAATACCTTGTGATGCAAAGGAAAGGAGAGAAGACTTTCTAAAACTTCCCATATTTTTGAATGGCTTTTGCAAAGATAAGCCTGAGAATTATTCTCTAACAGAGCATTTAGTGAAAAGTCATCCGTGGTATAGTGGAATGTATCCTCACGCAGACTTTACAGCAGAATATTTTTTGGATGGGTTAAGAAAACTAAAAATTGAGAGCACTAAAATAAAATGAGTTATCTGATAGCAACAATTAAATCATGGAATATTGAAAATGCTGAAAGGCTTAAGAGAGAAGATACTAAAAACAATTGGGAAATTTTAACAGATAAGTCAGAATTCACCCCAGAAAGAGTAAGAGTAATAGATCCAAGATATATATTTGTCCCTCATTGGTCATGGATGATCCCTGAGGAAATTTGGAAAAATTATGAAACCGTTGTATTTCACCCAGCTGATTTGCCTAACGGGAGGGGAGGTACTCCTATTCAAAATCAAATAATTAGGGGGGTTTATGAGACAAAACTAACAGCATTCAGGGCAGAAAAAGAAATTGATGCTGGCCCAATTTATTGTCAAAGAGATTTTAATATGTCTTATGGAAATGTTGATGAGATTCTAACAAGAGCTTCCAATATTTATTTTAGTGAAATGATCCCAGAAATAGCCAGTAATAACCCCATCCCAAAGCCCCAAGTTGGAGAAATTGTTTTATACAAAAGAAGAAAACCACATGAAAGCGAATTAACACAGTTGGATCTAAAAAGATCAACACCAAGGCACCTATATGATTTTATAAGGATGCTTGATGGAGAGGGTTATCCTAAGGCATACATGGAAGCTCAAGGAGGAAGATTGGAATTCTCTAATGCATCTCTTGAAGGAGAAGTAGTTAGGGCAGGAGTTAGTTTTAAAATAAGCGATAATAATATTTAATTTGTTGAGTGATACATAAAATATATAAATCCTTTTGTTGAAGCTTTTCAATGAGACTTTTTGATCCAAATAACCATTCCCAATCAGAAATTGTGTATTCTCCAGTATCTGAAGAAAAAAAAGAGTGTATTGAACGAATTTTAAATGAATGTTTTGGCATAAAAGATGCCCAAGAAATCGCACAAGTGCAGGAAGCAGAAGTTAATAGTAATAATTATAGAATTAGGCTGCCTCAGTCAACTTTGTTATTGAGAAGATATAATTCACAAGACTTTAGCGCAATACACAAAGCTCAAAGCATCTCTCAATATTGTTCTAGCAGAGGGGTACCTACCCCAAATTTAGTTAGGTCACTAGAGTCTAGTGGAATAGAATACGCATTGTTTAGTTTTCTTGAAGGGAATCACTTTTCTGGTTCTCTTGAAGAAATTGGAGAAACTGCAAGAGGAGTAGCTCTATTACACAAAGCTCTTGCCGACTACCCAGAAAAGAACCTTCCACTAGTATCAATTTTTTTAGAAAGAACTACTGGTTCTTATTCTCCGGAAGGATTGAGAGATTTTAGAGAAAGACTTGAAGGTCATAATGACATTGCTCCAGAGGTTTCTCAAAATTATGATTATATTATTGGCGTAGCAGAAAGAATCAAAGGTATCTTGCCCGGTCTTGGCCTCCAAGCTCAATTAACCCACAATGATTTACACCCCCACAATACTTTATTTTCTAATGGGCGTTTAATCGCTTTACTTGATTTTGACTCTTGTTGCCCACAAGAAAGAGCCAGAGATGTTGGGTTTGCCTTGCATAGGTTTGTTAGGCAGTGCATTGTAAAAACCTCTCCAAGAGATCTTGAGTCTTCTATTGCTGAAGCGAAAGAAAGATTTCTTATCGAATATACAAATTTAAATAGCTTGTCTAACAATGAAATTGAGGCATTACCGGTTTTAATTCAAGATGAGGCACTACATAGATTATGGGGGAGATTTATAAAAACTTTGGCAGACTCAAATAAATGGGGAAGACAAGAAATTGTTAAGCATTTATCATC
>CAYQXU010000024.1:0-13342 GCA_964421685.1 Candidatus Woesearchaeota archaeon | reverse complement strand
TAAAAACAATGGATAACTTAAATCAGCGAGAGGACATTAATAGCGGATACTACAATAGGCAAATTTAAATAATGAAACAAGCTCGGAAAAACATGAAAAAGCAAGATGCAATAATTGAGTTGAGAAGTGTTGCGAAATACTATCAGATGGGAGAAAATCTCGTGAAGGCTTTAGACGGAGTCAGTATTGTCATTGAGAAAGGAGACTTTGTCGCAATCATGGGGCCAAGTGGGTCTGGAAAAAGCACAGGCATGAGTCTTACAGGAAGCTTAGATCTCGCTTCTAAAGGGGATATATTTCTTAGTGGAGAAAATATTGAAGAGATGAGTGAATCTGAGTTGGCGCAAATACGTGGAAGGAAAATAGGATTTATTTTTCAACAATTCAATCTTATTCCAAACTTGACAGCTAAAGAAAATGTTATGTTGCCTATGATGTTTCAAGACGTGGAATTGGATCAAAGAGATGAAAGGGCTGAAAAGCTGCTTAAAATGGTCGATCTTGGAGATAGAATAGATCACTATCCTAATCAACTTTCAGGTGGACAGCAACAAAGAGTTGCTATTGCTAGGTCTCTTGCAAATGACCCTGAAGTTATTCTTGCAGACGAGCCTACTGGAAACTTAGATACTGTCACTGGAGAGAAAGTTATGAGCTTTCTCGAAGACTTAAATAAAAAAGGAAGAACAATAATTATTGTTACACATGATCCAAATATTGCAAAGAAGCATGCAAGAACAATTTATTCTTTGAAAGATGGAAAAATAGTCTCTGTTGAAAGAAAATTAAAGGGAAAGTGGACAAAACACAAATCTTAATTCTTGTTTTAACTATCTAAAGGTAACAATAAAAAGATTTATAAATAAGGGGTTTTTGAGGGATTTATGGTAACAACACTAAAAGATTGCTTGCTTGATGGAGGAATTAAAAGACATATTTTTCATCATCACTATTATATTAATGAAGAAAGAGGTGGAAATGAGAATTCGTTTAAATACCAAGTAATCGGTCTATCGTTTATTCCTCCAAACATGACGGAAGTTAGTGGAGGAAAGTATAGAGAATCAAAAAAAGGTGAGTCTATTTTAGATCAAGGAAGATTGGAAATACTAAGAGAAGGAAATAAATTGTCTGAAGTTGTTGATTTGTCAAGATATTCTGGTGATCAATTAATACAATGAAACGCACTAGCTTAACAATAATCACCTTAGCATTCATTCTTTTACTTAGCCTAAACTTTGCTTCTGCAATAACTGTTGACGCAAACTACATAACAGTTTATCCTGGAGAGCAGGGGAAAGTCACACTTAAAATAGATAATAACGAAAATTTTGACATGAACAGCATTTCTGCAAGCATAAACTTTGCAAACCTTCCTTTCAGCTCTGTTGGAAGCTCTGAAAAAAGTGTCGACGATATTAATAATGGTGATGACGACTCTGTTCCATTTTCAATAAAAGCATCTTCTGATGCTAAGCCAGGAGATTACGAAATTCCTTACTTGATTAAATACACTAATTCAAAAACAGACAATGCAGAACAAAAAACAGGAACTTTTGGGATAAGAGTCTCTGCAAAAACCGAGCTTGACTTTTCAGTAGAGGCTAAAGGGATAGATACTGAGTCTCCGATATTTGGGAAAAACGGAAAAATATCTCTTGAAATTATAAATAGAGGGTTAGGGAATATTAAATCTGTAAATGTAAAGTTAACAGCTTCTGAATTTGAGCTCTTGTCCAAAGACAATGTTTTTATTGGGACAATAAGCGCAGACGACACTGATCTTGCCTCATTTAATGTAATTTACAAAAGCACTAATCCTAAGCTTAAAGCAGAAGTTACATACAAGGATTTTGACAACAAAGACCAGGCTCAGAATGTAGAAATTCCATTTAAGGTTTATATAGAACAAGAAGCATTACAACTTGGCTTGATAAAAAGGAGTAATACAATGATTTATCTTATTGTTATTATTGTTTTAATTGCTGCTTGGATATTTTAGAGACGGTGGAAAAAAAGCAAAAAGAAGAATGGGAGAGTGTGAAGATGACAACACAAACATACGTCCCTCCGAGATATGTTCCATCAATGGATGATGTGAGAAAATTAAGAGCAGAAATAGAAAAAGATTCAGGAGTTAAGGTAACAAAAGAACAAATCAAATTTGCTATGGATGGCGCATTAGAGATGTTAACAATTGATTCTGGCGTTATTTATGAAATAGAAGGAAAAATATCTGAAGCTTATGGATTGCCAAGAGAAGAAAATCCTCCAACTGAGTTCACACATGATATAGATGTTTATAGAAATGCGAGAGTTTGGGCGATGACTCATGATTTTGACACCATAGAATATGATATTAGAGTTGCGTCAATGACTAATGCATTTAATTCTATTCCAATAAAGCCTTCTAGTGGGACAAGTATCAGAGGGAGCTAATCTCCATGCTCAAAGATTATTTTTCTCTTGCGATAGGTAATTTAAGGCATCGAGGCTTGAGAAGCTGGCTTACTATTTTTGGGATTTTTATTGGAATTGCTGCAGTCGTTTCTCTCATAACAATGGGACAAGGCTTGCAAACTGCAATCACTGGACAATTTGGAAGTCTTTCTGTAGATAAACTTACAATTCAAAATAAACAAACAGGATTTGCCCCTCCTGGAAGCGCTGTTGTTGAAAAGCTCAATGAACATGACCTTAATGTTATAAAAAGTGTTTCTGGAGTAGACAAAGTAATTACGAGGTGGATAAGAGTTACAAGTATAGAATATAACAAAGTTTCAAAGTTTATTTATATTGCAGATCTTCCATCTGATAATGATGGGACAAAACTTATTTATGATACTTTTCAGGCAAAAGCAGATCAAGGAAAACTCTTAAGTGCAAGCGATAGAGGAAAGATTCTTCTTGGTAGTAATTTTGCTGATGCAAATACTTTTGATAAAGAAATTAGGGCTGGAAGCAAAATAAAAATTAACGGAAAGAGCTTTGAAGTTGCTGGAATTTTGAAGCCGACAAGCACATTTACTATAAATGGAGCAATATTAATGCCTCACGAAGATATGAAAAATCTTCTTAGCATTGGAGATGAGTATGATTTAATTGTTGTTCAAGTGCAGGATAAAAACAAAATCCAGGATGTTGCTGAAGAACTTGAAAGAAAACTAAGGAATGACAGGAATGAAAAATTAGGAGAAGAAAGTTTTACTGTAGAAACTCCGTTGCAGGCTCTTGAATCAGTAAATAATGTTCTTAATGTTGTAAATCTAGTTGTGATTGGGATTGCTGCAATATCTTTGTTTGTTGGGGGTGTTGGAATTGCTAACACGATGTATACAAGTGTTTTAGATAGGACAAGAGAAATAGGGACGATGAAGGCTGTTGGAGCGAAGAATAAAGATATTTTAATGATATTTTTAATTGAGTCTGGGTTGCTGGGGTTTGTTGGGGCATTAATTGGAATTATTTTGGGT
Source organism: Candidatus Woesearchaeota archaeon (assembly GCA_964421685.1). Lineage (GTDB taxonomy): Archaea > Nanobdellota > Nanobdellia > Pacearchaeales > GW2011-AR1 > CAYQXU01. Next base: position 9,869 of record CAYQXU010000024.1, on the reverse strand, counting down.
GTTGGAATTGGGAAGGGAATTGAATATATTGCAATTAACCAGCTAAACACAAATTTATTAAGAGTTGCAACGCCTGCATGGCTTATCTTTGGATGTTTAATGTTTGGATTTTTGATTGGTGCAATTTCTGGCCTACTTCCTGCGAGAAGTGCTAGTAGAGTTAATGTCGTTGATGCGTTGAGGTATGAATAAAATCACAGAACTAACTATTTAGGGTTTCGGCTGGAAGTTTTAATAGTAATTTAGAGAGGTTTCTAATATGGTTGATATCACTATACATTATTTCTGTGGTTTTTTCCTCGATTTGGGGCTGGTTTTCGTCTCCTTTTGCGATTGGAAAGAAGGGGTTCCTATTTGACAGGGTTACTTTTTCAACACTCATAGATGAAACATATCCAACATGCATTGGGAACTTAGAATATTCCTCAGAATTATATCCACAAGACGCGGGACAATCTTTCCTAGTCACAATCTCAATTATATCTCCCAAATCTACCTCCTTAAATCTTCTATTATGGTGATCTATATATCTCTCTTGTATTGCCATTAGCTTAAGCATAAAAATAATTATATAAACATTGTTATGTTTTAGTATATAAATCACTAACACATACAAATATTTTTAAACTGGTTCTTTCTTAACAAATGATAAGGTGAAAGATGGCGAAAAAGTGCATATATTGCAAGAGTGAAATTCCCTCTGAAAGCGTTATAGATTTTTGCGAAAGATGTGGAGTTGGTGTTTGGGGAGAAAAAATGTTCAAAACAATAAGAGACAATATGCAGAATGCTTACGACAAAGGGGACTTAAGAAATGCAAGCTCTTTTGCAGACGTGCAAAGGCCTTAAATATCAAAAAGATAGTTTTTTAAATGAGTTTTTTCTCGGTTAAATATAGGTATTATAAAATAGAAGTTTTTATAAATCCTAAAGAAAAAATGACAAAGACAAAAAACATCAGAGAGAAGGGAAAGGTAAGGCTAAGCCAATACTTTCAAGATCTTAAGAAAGGAGACAGAGTGTCTGTAGTTTTAGAAAGATCAAGCTCATTTAGTTTTCCAGAAAGACTGCAAGGAAGAACAGGGGTTATAGAAAATAAAAGAGGCGTCACATATTTGGTGAAGATAAAGGATCAAGCTCAAGAAAAAAAGTTTTTAATACGACCTATCCATTTAAAGAAAGTAGCATAAAATGATAAAAAACAATGAACCTTTAAGCATGGCCGAAGCAACAGAGTATATAGATAAAGCTAGCGGCGCAGAAGTTTTAGCTTTTGTAAAGAAGTTTTTAGACTTGAAGGCTAATGACGGCAAGGAAATTAGAAAGAAAATAAAGAGTTTTGATAGTATAAAAATAGATGAAAAAAATATTAGTAAAATAATAGACATCATGCCGGAAAATGAAGAGGAGTTAAACAAAATTTTTGTTGGAACAAGCTTAGATGACGATGAAGCTAAAAAAATACTCGATGTGATCAAGGAATTCAAATGACAACTAAATTAATTAAAGAAAGATGGAAAAATTAGAAGATGGAAAAAGAAGAATATGCAATAATATTAGAATATTTGCCGAACGGCTATCCACTGGAAAGAAAAATGATGCCCATAGCACAAGCCATAGGAAAAACAAATCTAACTCTTTTAGAATTGGTTCCTAGAAAAGGTGTTTCTTTGAAAATTGGTCAGGAAGTTTATATAGGAGAAGGTAAAAGAGATGAAATATATTACATATTTGGCAGGCTCAAAAGAGAGAAGTTAACAGAGAGTGCCAAAGAACAGTTACAAGAGGTTATTCAAAGAGTTGTTGGAGAAAGGGAAAAACAGTTTATTGATTTCTTCAATAAGGCAGATGCTATAAATAAGAGAGTTCATCAAATTGAACTACTGCCTGGAATGGGCAAGAAACACATGCAAGAAATAATCAAACAAAGAGAAGATAAATTATTTGAATCGTTCGATGATCTAAAAAATAGAGTGCCAAACCTGCCGGATCCTAAAAAAGCTGTTGAGAAAAGGGTTTTTAAAGAGTTAACAACACTGGAAAGACATAACTTATTTACAAACTAGAATGGAAACGAAAACTAATATTAAAAAACAAGATTATGGAGAGAAAGTAGTAAGAATTCTATCTAAAGATATTGAAGGGGGAATGAAAATTTATCCTGGGTTGACTAAAATAAAGGGAATTTCATGGAGTGCTTCTAATGCAATATGTAAAGCTTTGAGTATAGATAAAAATAGGAAAATCGGCTCCCTCAGTCCAGAAGAAATAAAAAAACTATCTGAGTTTATAAAAAATCCAAAATTACCAAGGCATATCTACAATAGGAAAAAAGATTTTGAAACTGGAGAAGACAAGTACTTTGTTGGCAGCGATCTTGAACTAAGAACAGAGTTTGATATTAAAAGACTGAAGAAAATAAAGAGCTATCGCGGTTTGAGGCATTCTTTAGGACTGCCGTTGAGGGGGCAGAGGACTAAAAGCCACTTTAGAAAAAACAGGAAGAAAGGATCTGGGATGAAAGTTAAAGAAAAGCCAAAATTAGGGGCAAATGAAAAAAAGATTTAAATTAAAATGAATAACCCCGCCCTAAAGGGCGAGGTATCAAGAGATAAAACAAAATGCTAAAACTAACAAACCCAAGGTTGAGAAGAACTGATGTAGTGAGCGACAGCCTCGGTGGTTGTATTTCCGACGCTGCGAAAGAATTTTCCAGGACTCCAGAAATGCCCATGCGTAAAATGGCGTCGGAGCCAAGGATGCTTCTTCATCAAACTGAAAGCACTGTATCCTTTGAACAACTGCAAAGCTTTGCTAACACTCATAGTTGGAGGCAATTCAACAAACAAGTGGATATGATCAACAGCAATATGAAGCTCATAAATTTTACAACCTTGCCTGTAAGCAACTTGTCTAATAAAGAACTCACAATCCATCCTCAATCCATAGAACTTGAAAGGATCCATAGCATATTTAATTTTCCAGACAAAATGGAAAGCATTTTGTCCGAAGCTATGCTTCCTAGATTTCAAATCCATTTTTCATCTCCTAAGATAGCTCATGCTAACTTGAACGTTTATTTCGAAGAGCCTAGTATCCAGGCTCTTCCTAATAATCATACAGAAATATTAAATTTTGGGGGCGGCGATTCCTCGCCAAGTTTGAAAACTTGGGTATCCTCGCCGCAGATGTAATGAAAAGAAAACATAAAACCTATTCAAGGCCAAAAAGACCTTTTGAAAAAACAAGAATAGAGCAGGAGAATAAAATAATAGAAGAATTTGGCCTTAAGAATAAGAGAGAAATATGGAAGGCAGAAGCCAAGATGAAATTAATAAGAGAAAAAGCGAAAAATCTCATTTCAGCTATACCTGAAGACCAAAAAGCTTTTTTTGAGAGGCTGAAAAAAATAGGCTTAGAGGCATCATCTATCGCAAACGTTCTTTCACTCGATAAAAGAGATTACTTAAAAAGAAGACTACAAACAATTATCGTTAAAAAAAGACTTGCAACAACTTCAAAGGCTGCTAGACAATTAATCGTGCATAAAAAAGTATTAGTTGATGGAGAAGTTATTGACAGTCCATCTTATCTCGTGCCCACTAATCTAGAGGATAAAATTGACGTAAAGAAAAAAACAATTAAAAAAACTAAAAAAAATAAGGAAGAAAATGTAAATGGAGAGCAAGATGGATGAACAAAAACCTAAAGAAAATCTTGGTGAAGAAGATTTTGACGAAGACAAAGAAGAAAAATTAGAAAAGAGAAAGGAAAAAACTACTGAGGCAATAATGAACATTTATACCTCTTTTAATAACACAATAGTCCATGTTACAGACATGTCTGGAAGAACAATATCTAAGGTTACTGGTGGAATGATAACTAAGCATGACAGACTTAAAGCAAATCCCACAATTGCAATGTTTATTGCCAAAAGAATAAGTGAAAATATAAAAGATTTGGGAATTAAGTCTCTATATATTAAAGTACGTGCTAAAACTAACAGCCCTGCTCCTGGACCAGGAGCCCACGCCATAATGAAAAGTCTTTCAAGGGAAGGATTTAAGATATTGAATATACTAGACACTACAAAATCGCCTAGAGGCGGGCCTAAAAAACAAGGAGGAAGAAGAGGAAGACGGGTCTAAATTCCAAAACTTTTTATTTGTGAAAACGTTTAGAGGAAGAAGAGTTTAAAAACACTCTTTGTGGAACTTTAAGATAAAGGAAAGATCAAGTCGCATTCAAATGAGATTAATAAACAAAAAACAAAACAAAATTGAATTTGCATTAAAGGTAAATGAAAGCTTAGCAAATGCTATTAGAAGGTATGTTTACCAGGTGCCGGTCATTGCTATAGATGAGGTTGAAATTTCTAAGAATGACTCTCCGCTTTACGATGAAACAGTTGCGCATAGACTAGGGTTAATTCCTTTAGAAACTCTAAAATCAATAAATGAGGAGAATATTTCTACATTAAAACTTTCAACAGACAAAGAAGGAATTGTTTATAGCGGAGCATTAAAAGGAAATGTTAAAGTGATATATGATAAAATTCCAATAACCATACTAAGTAAAGACCAAGAGCTTGAAATTGTTGCAAAAACAAAAGTTGGCAGAGGAAGCGAACATGTAAAGTTTTCCCCTGGCCTGTTATCTTATAGAAATGTTGTTGAAGTCAAAATAGAAAAAGACTGCCCACAAGAAATAATGGCTGAAATTCCTAAAGAAGATCTTAAGAATAAGGAAAAAATACTTGTTGACAATGCAGAAAAGTGGGATGTTTATGAAATTTTAGCAGAAAGATGCAAAAAAAATGGAAAAGACAGCATAAAGATAACACCTACAGAAGAACTTGTTATTAACATAGAGTCTTTTGGGCAAATGCCTCCAGAGGATATATTCAAAAAAGCAATAGATGAATTGAAGAAAGATATATCTTCCTTATCAAAACAAATTGCAAAGGCTTAATTCTAAAGTTTTTTATATTGACTGTTTCTGGTAAATTTAAGTATTGATCTATTCAGCAGGAGTAGCGAAGTGGTCAAACGCGTAAGACTCAAAATAAAAAGAACCTACAGTTCTTCCTATACCATCTCCCTTAAGTTAGGGTCATGCTTGATAAGAACCCACAGTTCTCTTTATAAACTCTCCCTTGAGATAGACTCAAGGCTGATTGAGCAATCTTATGGCTTAGTGCCTTCAGAGGTTCGAATCCTCTCTCCTGCATAAATTTAAGAATAGAAAGAGGCTGGATACTAAATGGAAGATAAACCTAAGTTTAGTAAATTAGCAATTGCTTCTTTTATTTTATCTTTATCCCCAATAATAATAGTGGGGTTGGGACTTATTCTAGACTTATATATTCTTCACCCAGAGTTCGTAGGACTTAGTGGACTTGGATTTTTATTCTCTCCAATAATAGATTTAGTTGCTTTAATTTTATCAATAATAAGCTTAAAATCCATAAAAAAGTATAATTTAAGAGGAAAGGCTCTTGCAAGGGTTTCACTTACGATTTCTATTTTGATGTTATTGTTAGCATTATGGTTTTTTGTGTTAAGATATTTATTATAAACCCTCAATTCTGCTTAGCCGAACATTTTATAAACCATCTTTATCTTCAAAAAATATAAACTGCGAGTCAAGCAATTTGCTCGCTTAAGATCTCGAGATGGATAAATTTTCACTCGCCCTTAAGCTCGGCGTTAGCAGGAGTTAACTACTTCTACGCAGAAAAATAAGATGAAAACTAAAGCAAGAATTGAAAAACAACTTAAGAAAAAAACAAATTCAAAGCTAGTTGAAACAATAATTGCAGCAAAGAAAAACAAAGAATGGAATGAGGTTGCAAGCATTCTTTCTATGCCTAGAAGAAAAAGGTTGGAGGTAAATTTAGATAAAATTTCTAAAGAAGTAAAAGGGAATGAAACCGTTATTATCCCTGGAAAAGTTCTCTCAATGGGAGAAATAGATAAGAAAATAAAAATTAGTGCCTTGTACTTTTCTAATAAGGCTAAAGAAAAACTAGATAAAGCTGATTGTGAAACATTAACTATACTTGAAGAAATTAAAAAAAACCCCGGAGCAAAAGGAATTAAAATTTTAAAATGATAATTATTGACGGAAAAAAAGCTGTTTTAGGAAGACTTGCTAGCTATGCTGCTAAAGAGGCTCTTAAAGGTGAAGAGATTGCAATAATCAATTGTGAGCAGATAATTATTACAGGAAGCAAGCAAAATTTACAGAAAAAACTATATGCAAACAAAAAAAGAACAGGAACAGCACAGCAGGGTCCAAAGCCTTCTGTATTAAGCTTTAAAATGGTAAAAAGAGTGATAAGAGGAATGCTCCCTACTGCAAGGCATAGCGGCAGAGGACGGGAAGCCTTGAAGAGAATAAAATGTTACGTTGGCGTTCCTAAAGAGTTTGAAGAGAAGAAAAAAATATCTATGGAATCAAAAGTTGAAAAATTTGTCTACGTAAAAGATATCTCTAAATAAAAATGGAAAAAATAATTACATCTGGAAAAAGGAAAAGGGCTGTAGCCAGAGCAGTTATTATTGATGGTAAAGGAAATGTTAGTATGAATAAAAAGAGCTATCAAAATCTTCAAATGTTAGATAGATTGAAAATAGAAGAGCCGTTGAGAATTGCGCAAAGCGTTCTAGGAAAGATTAACTATGACGTTTCTATTGAAATTAAGGGCGGCGGAGAAAAAAGTCAAATTGAAGCGGCAAGACTTGCATTGGCAAGAGCTTTAGTTGAGGCTTCTAAGTCTAGTGAACTAAGAAAAGCTTTTGTTGAATACGATAGAAATCTTCTTGTAGCAGATGTTAGAAGAAAAGAAGCTTACAAACCAGGAGACTCTAAGGCAAGAAGTAAAAGGCAGAAGTCTTATAGATAAGTTAATCAGTTAATACTAGTTTTGGATGTGAGAATAATTCTTGAGCCCTTAAACCTAATAATGAACTTGCTAAAACATCTGCGTGGTAAACCACTGCTGGACAATTTGGCCTCTTGATTATCTCTCCACGAGGTCCACGACGTTTCTTGATAAAATTATCGACAACTACTCTTTCAATTCCTCTTTTTCCTACGAAAAAATCCCTAATATTTGCTCGACTTCCTTGATCTATTCTGCCATCAAAGTAGATTTTCAAAGTTTCGGGAGATAAATCTTTTTCATCTAAATAAAGAAGTATTATTTTGGGAATAACAACTACAAGATTATTAGAAGTATGAGAATATTTTTCTTTAGTTAAAATCCCGAAACGAAAATCTCTTCTTGGGTCAGCTATCCATTTCCTAGTTGATTCATAATCTCGTGTATTTGGAAAAGGTTTTACAAGAGAGTCTTCATAAACTGTAGAAAAGGGGGTTACATTTAGTTCATACTTAGGACTTAATGCGGCATGATTAGAGTCATCTGCCCCAACACTTAACACCTCAATCTTTTCCACATCTAAATAAAGATTTTGTGTTTAAAAACATTTATTCACTTTTCTGCCCAATTCCTAATTTTTCTAATTTGTTTTGCACGTGATTGAATAAAGTTGAAGAAATTAATGCTTGATGTAATCCTTGATGAATTTCTCCTGCAAATTTTACTTTCCCAAGATATGCTTGATTTTTAAGTATTTTCTTAAGTCCATTAACACTGAATCCATATTTTTTTGCTAGTTGAGTTAAACTAATATTTTGATTTAAAAAATCTTGGAAAACTTCCTGTACATGATAAGAGTGCTCTGTTGGGATTAGTTTCTTTCCATCAATTTTATATCCCCAAGGAGCTCTTGTGACAGGATTTCCTTTATTTGCTTTTATTAACATCCCTTTTTTAGTTCTTTTTGACGCAGACTTGACAGATTTTCTAAAAGTATCTAAAATACTCCCGTCTATTTTTTCAGAAAGATATTTTTGAAAATCTTTTTCATCATCAGGAGCAAAGTAATGGCAGATAAAACATAAAGTGATTAAATTTTCCAATTCATCATGGCCTCCATTAACTCTCATTTTTATATGATGAATCTCTAAGTCTTCTGTTTTTCCAAGGAAGCCACATTTCTGGCATTTGAATTTATCTCTATTTAAAACTTCTGACTTCATTTTAAAGGATGTTGAAGATCTTTTTGGCATTTTATAGATTGTCTAAGGGGGATTTAATTTTTTTTAATTCTTCTGTTGAAATATGAGTATATATTTGTGTTGTTGACAAATCAGCGTGTCCGAGAAGTTCTTGTATTTTTCTTATATCTACTCCATTTTCAAGTAAATGTGTGGCAAAGCTGTGTCTTAATGTATGGGGGGAAATCTTTTTGTTAATTCCTGCTTTTTTAGCGGCATTTCTCACAATCTTCTGCATATTCCTATCAGATAATTTACCATTAGGACCGGTAAATAAGAATTCTTGGTTATTGGCTTTTTGTTCCTTTGCTTGTTTCTCCAAATCATTAATTAAAAATAAGGGGATGTTAAAAATTCTGTCCTTCCTTCCTTTAGCTTGTCTTATATAACCAACTTTTTCATTAAAATCTAAGTTAGACACCTTTAGGTTTGCGAGCTCTGAAACTCTAAAGCCGCAAGCATAAACCAAACTTACCATTAGCTTACTTTTTTCAGTTGGTAAAACTCCAAGCAGTCTTTTAATTTCTTCTTTAGTTAAAACAGAAGGAATCTTCCTTTCTTTTTTTGGCCTCTTTATTCCCTGAGTTATATCTTTACTTAATATTGTAGAAAAGGCGTACTTAATTGCCGAGAGAAAAACAATCACAGAAGAAGCAGACATCCTTGAAATTTTTTCAGCCATAAAAGACTTAATATCATTAATATTCATTTCTTCTGGGTTCTTATGGCTAAATTCAAAAAGCTCTTCATTGGCTTTAAGGTAGTTCCTTAGGGTATACTTTGAATTTTTTGATATCTTCAATTCGACACTTAACTTTCCTAAAAATTCTTGAGGATTCATTTTACTCCCAACTTCTTCAATTGTTTGAATAATTGTTTGTTATTTTTGAACAGGATTGTTTTCATTCCTAGCTTTTTTGCTGGTTTAATGTTCCAAGGTTGATTATCTATGAAAACACACTCTTTTGGTTTAAGATTAAGTTTTTTTAGAGCTAATTTGTAAATTGCTGGATCTGGCTTTCTCAATCCAACATCACAAGATATTAACGCGGGACTGAATTTTCTAATAAACTTGGGGTCCACAACCGCTTCTTTACTTAAGTGCCACTGGTCTGAAATGATGGCTATCTTATATCCTTGTTTTTTTAAATTAAAGGCAAACTGATAGAGCCCATTGTTCTGCTTAAAGTTTTCTCTGTAGGTGTCAACCACTATTTTCCAAATCCTAGTTGGTGTTGTTTTGAGATTTCTGGAGATTATAGATAAAGTCTCTTGTTTGGAAGTTTTTCCAATATATGAATTAGAATAGGTGGTATCTATCGCATCAAACCACTTATCTAAAGAAATTCTTAGTTTTCTAGCAATGGTTTCATGGATTCCTAAATAATATTTCTTTCCCTTAATGACTTTGACCGTATGTTTTGAGAGAACAAGCACACTCCCAATATCAAAAATTACTGCTTTTATCTTGTTCTTGGTCTCTCTTTTCTTCATTTAAAAAATTGTGCGAACTCTCTTATAAATTTAAGCTAAAATTAAAGAGTAGTCACAATATATCTTGTGCGAACCTTTTACGAATAAAATTGGTTTTTAGATTAATTTTTGTAAACTAAGGTTAGGTAAGTGAAGAAGGGCTATTGATTATTTTGTAAGATCCATAAATTTCAGTCTTTCTTCTTTTGCAAATCTTGGCTTTGTCCGGATTGAGTAAATCTCAATCTGGTAAAAAATAAAAGTTTGAC
>CAYQXU010000023.1:0-13508 GCA_964421685.1 Candidatus Woesearchaeota archaeon | reverse complement strand
TCAAACTTTTATTTTTTACCAGATTGAGATTTACTCAATCCGGACAAAGCCGTTTGGGAACCTTTCCAAAAGTTCTTTCGAATTTCTGGTTTGGGAACCTCGTTCGTTTTGGAAACCTTCTCCTAAAGGAGATGCCATAAGGATAAAGATCCAAAAGATCTTTGTCTTTATTTTTCAAAAGGTTTATTTTTAAGCATTGCTAAACAGAGCCTTTAATTCCTAAGATTTTTAAAACAATCAGCTTAAGTATTACATGGGGATTTTTGATTTTTTCAAGAAAATAACAAAAGAAAAGGAAACGCAAGAAGTTTCTAAAGAAAACCTGGCCTTTTCTGATCTGAATAATTGGATTGAAAACAAGAAAAAAGGAATTGAAATAAAAGGGGCAAAGCTTTTTGTTTTGATTAAAGATAAAATTAGCCATTTTACTAACGACATTGAAGCAAAAATAAATCTTGTCAAAATTTTTGATGTAAATGCAAGAAGAGCCGAGGATAAGCTAAAATCAGCTACAGAGGAAGGCAGAAGCAAATATCTTGATTATTTAGAGTCTTTTATATGGAATTTGAATAATTTGCAGGAAAAAAAAACAGAAGCAGTTCTTTTTAATATAAACAAGCTTTTCTCAGATTTTAATAAAAATTCATACATGAGCTATGAAAGAGCCACAATTTTAATTGGAAAAGAAATGGGAGAGATAAAAAATGAGATAAAGGCTCTTTCAAAAGATTTAATCCAGCTGTTTGATGAAAATAAAGACATTATTGACTTTTCTAAAGCAATTTCCACTATTGAAATAAAATTAAAGCAGTATGAGGAAATTAAAAAAGATGAGGAAAAATCTAGTGAAAAAATAATCACTTTAGAAAAAGAAGTATCGGAAAAAGAAGAAGAAAACAAACTGGTTTTTGAAGAAATCGAGAAAATCAAGAAAAGCCCGCAACATCTGGAACACTTAAAAAATATTGAAGAGTGCAAATCCCTTAAAGAAGATCTGGAAAGAGATTTTATCCGTTTAACGAGAATTATAGATTTTAAGGCTTTGGCAAATTTCCACCATATCTTTGAGGATAAAATGGAAAAAGTAAAGTCTTACAGAGATAAATTCCAGATGAACTTTGAAAAAGATGGTGGCAAGGAAATTTTGAATTTATTAGACATAGCCAAATTAAATACCCCTGAAATTTTTGATAAAATAAATGAAATTAACAACAAGAAAGAAATATTGAAAAACAAAACTGAAAATGATGCTGACAAAACACAGGAATTACTGGCTCATGCCAAGAAAACTAACATTGAGATTGATGATACAAAAAGCTTAAAAGCCAGAGAACAAAAAAGGCTTGAGAAGCTTAAGGCTGGCAAGGAAGAGATTATCAGCGAAATAAAGAAAGAGTTTGAGAAGATTGGAGTTGAGTTATCATTATCTTAGTAGTTTTAATTGAAAGGAAGTCCCCACAACTTGCCGTGGTTGGGAGCTTCACTTTACGGCAAAATAATAGTTAAGTCACCAAAAGAAATCTTCAATAACAATATCTTCTTTCTTTATTCTTAGTTTTTTGAGTGTTTGTTTCAGGCTATCCATCATGGCTTTAGGCCCGCAAATGTAAAATTTCTTATCCTTAACATCTTTAACATATTTTAATAATATTTTTTCATCTATTCTTCCAAAATCATAATTATCCGTCTTTTCATTACTTAAAACATAAACTTTTCTAAACCAACTTTGGCTAATTGAATCGAGCTCCTTCTTGAATATAATATCTTTCTCTGTTTTAGATCCATATAATAAAATGATATTTCTTTTCACACTTTTATTTATATTATCTTTTATCATGCTCATAAAAGGAGTAATTCCAACGCCGCCAGCTATGAATACTAAATCTTTTTCGTTATCGTCATCTACGATAAATTTTCCAAAAGGCCCTTCTATCCTGATTTCATCCCCCGGCTTGAGGTTTTTGGCCTCTTTTGTAAACCTACCTGTATCTTTAATTGTGAAGTTAAGGTATTTTTCAGGCACATTAGACACGCTGAAAGGATGTCGTGCATACAATTTTCTTCCATCCAGTCTCAAGAAAAAGAACTGTCCTGGCTTGAAAGCAACAGGCTGCTTTGGCTCAATTACTAATGTAAAAGTATCATTTGTCTCTTGTTTTATTTCTTTAAGGAAAAACTGGTTCTTTCTTTGTTTCAGCTTGTAATTAGTTCTATAAACAATCCCTAAAATAACTAATATAGTCAAAGTGTAAAAAATTATCTTTATAGACAATTCGTTAACTGAAGAGCCCACATTTTTGGCATGATATAAAATAAAAAAGAATAATACATAAGTTAGTACATGAAGATACTGCCAAGTCTTGTAAGAAACTCTCTTATATAATAAAGAACTTATCATTATTCCTGCAAATATGTAAAGTGAAATAGCTCCTGCGGCAAAAGGCAGCTCGCTAAACCTAGGTATTAAATATTTCACATAAGAATTTTGTGAGAGAATAATAAACAAGGGATGTGAAAAAACAATAAAATAAGTGAATATTGAAAATTTTCTCTGTGTTTTTATTATTTTGTCTATTCCAAAATACTTGTCGAACAGCCTTGCAAAATCCCCAGAAATTATAAGTAGCGAGATAAATAAAAAGCCAGTCAAAGCCAGGAATTGAGCCAGATAATAAAAAAAACTAGATAATGTAAGATCACTAATATTTATAGAACCAAACACAGCATAAAATATAGAAGCTATTGCTAGTATAAAAAGCATGGAAAGTAGTGTTCCAATTATTTGTTTATTTTTGTGTGTGTTCATTAAACTAAAAAGAAATGCTTATTTTTATTTCTTTTTAACAATCCTCATAACTTCTCTCATGAATGCTGGCAAATCCATAGGCCATCTGGATGTTACAAGATTTCCGTCAACTACAACGTTCTTGTCTTCCCAAATTCCACCAGCATTTTTTATTTCTTCAGGAACGCCGTCATGCCAATATGAAGTTAAATGTCTGCCTTTAACTAAATCAGCTGAAACCAAAAGATAAGAGCCGTGGCATATTGAGGCTACTGGCTTTTTCTTTGCAAAAAAATACTTTGCTATATCCTGAGCCTTTTTGATATTTCTCACAGTTGCTGGCGCCCCATCAGGATAGCCTCCAGGGATGATAAGCAAGTCATATTTATCAGGATCAACATTATTTATAATTAAATCAGGCATCAAAACATATCCATGTTCCCCTTCTATTTTTTCTTTTGTAGGAGCAGCTATATCAACATCCCATCCTTCTTCTAAAAGCCTAAACACAGGAAAAAACACTTCCATATCTTCAAATTTATCTGCAGTAAGAACAACAGCTTTCAAATGCGATTTTTTTCCCATGTTTTATATTAATATTTAATTAACTTATATAGCTTTCTTATCTATATTGTTTCACTATCATCGCTTGTCTGCTGTCTCCAAAGAGCTGCATAAAGCCCTCTGTTTTTCACAAGTTTCTTATGGTCGCCTTTTTCTATTATCTTTCCCTTTTCCAGAACATAAATCTTATTTGAATGTATAATAGTTGAAAGCCTGTGCGCGACAAGTATTGTTATCATATTAGGCCTCTTTTTGGAAATATTTTGAATTGTTTTTGTTATTTCTTTTTCTGTTAGTGAGTCGAGGCTGCTTGTAGCTTCATCAAAAACTAAAAGTTCAGGACTTCTTAAAAGCGCTCGTGCAATAGCAAGTCTTTGCCTTTCCCCGCCAGAAATTTTAATTCCCCCTTCTCCGATTTTAGTGTCTATTCCTTTATTCCCTCTTTCAACAATAGACATTGCAGAAGCTAATTTTAAAACATCAAAGCAATCTTTAACAGAAGCTTCTGGATTAGCAAACAGGAGATTTTCTTTGATAGTCCCTGCAAAAAGCTGAGTTTCTTGCGAAACTAGGCCTATTTTTTTCCTGAATTCCTCGTAATCAATTTTTCTTGAGTCGTTCCCATTAAGCAGAAGACTGCCTTTTGTTGGAGAGTAAAGCCCAAGTATAATTTTAACAAGTGTAGTTTTTCCGCTTCCTGACATTCCAACAAATGCCCCGACATCTCCTTCATTACTTTCATTTACCCTTTACAGATGATGGCGTATCTACTTAGCATCTATTAGTGTTTAGAATATAATTTTTTTTGAATGGTCTTTCTATTTTATTCCTCTTACAAATTTATCCATATTTATTGCAAACGACTGATGCAGAAAGATACCGTTTCTCTCAAATCCAGTTATGCAAGAATTAACCATACAACTTTTTAATACCTGTAATATCGCCAGAATTAAGGTCACGCTTTTTCGTTTCGCCAGTAGATGCAAATCTATACATTGTCTCTTCAGTGCAGGAATCTGATGGATGGCCCATTCCAGCAGCATGCCCTATTTCGTGAGTAATTATATTCTGAAGATCCATTTTAGAAGCATCAGCAGTAGCATCACCCCAAGCGAAATCATTTTGGTCTAATAGCATATCCCACTCAACAAGTTTTCTATTTGCCGGGTTTCCTCCAAAAATACCCCAGACATTAGTAACTGCAATAACTCCAGGCTCTGAAATATCTCCAAATGATAGTGTATTTACACCGTCTAAAGCACCATTATTATATGTAGCAGAATAATTTACATAATTATTTCCAAAAATATTAAATGAAACCTGGTTATCCCATTGCTCGTCGGCAGCAACAGCTGAAGAAACTATGAAACTCTCCAACAATCCTTGAGTGTTCGAAGGATTTATTAAATAAGGTTCTGTTATCTTCCATCGTGCTTTAGCTGCTAAGAAACTATAACATGAACTTAATAAAGCTCCTCCATTACTACCTCCTATCACAGGAGGTTTTTCATATCCTTTTTTATAATGCACAATCATATATCCATGGACAACTTCACCAGTAACATCGACTGCACTTCCAAGGTCAAACACTCCAGGAGCAGCTTCAACTGCATTTTCAGGAATAACTACAGAAGCATGGCCGTTTGACAATGCAACGTCGGCTATTAAAAGATTAGGAAAAGCCATAACTAAACTAATAGATAAAACTGCTAAAAATAAAACTAATAACGCTGTTTTCTTCATTGAAAATTAAGGTATTAAAAGTATATAAGGTTTTCTGCACATATACAACAATGTAAGTTAAACAGCTTTATCCATTTTAGCTGTCTTTTTCTTCAAAAATTTTATAACTCATTGGTTGTCCTATATCTTTATAAGAGAACTTGAAGATAAATCCTGATGAAATTAAAAGTTGTATTAGCATTAATAGGTATATTTATTCTCTTTTCTTTAACTTACGTCCAGGCGTCTACAGCAGCTATAGTTTCTTCCCCTTGGATTTATTCCTTCAGCACAAACGGAACTCTTTACGAAGCAGGAAGCATGTCTGAAAGCTCAAGCCCTTATTTCTGGCTTAACTCGGGAGCTAAATTAATAATGGCAAATGGAAGAGGAATGACAATTCAAGGAGATCTCCCGATTAATGACTATTGGAGAAAGTTATACTCTTCTTCAAATCCTATTGACACCGACAATGGATACCATCCTCAAAACATATTCAGGCTTATAACAAGAAGTCAATGGCAAAATTTCAATCAGTCAGCTTATTTTCAAATAAAAAAAGACCAGTTGAGCTTAAGCCCAAACAGAGCAGAGCATAACGGACTTTTATTAATGTCAAGATATAAATCAGGAGGAGATACACTCTATTATGCTGGATTGAGAGTTGATGGGTATGCGGTAATAAAAAAGAAACTTAACGGAGTTTACATGACACTTGCCTACGTAAAAGTATTTCCAGGAACTTACAGCAGACTTACAAATCCAAACTTACTTCCAAAAAATACATGGCTTGGATTAAAATCTGAAATTAAGAACAATCCAGATAACAGTGTTAGTATTAAATTATACTTGGACAAGAACTGGAACAATAGCTGGGTTTTAATTGCAGAAGCCACAGACAAAAACAATCCAATAACAAGCCAAGGCTATGCAGGAATAAGAACAGATTTTATGGATGTTGTATTTGACAATTATGATTTCAGGAACGTTTAGTAATCGTAGAGAATCATAGAAGTATTGTTTACAATTCTAATTATCTCCAGGAAAGAGATGGATTGATGTGTCTTCTTAGTGGTAACATAATAGAAGAGTTTATAAACCTAAAAATTGCTCTTTATTTATGAAGAAAGTTGATAAAAATAGCAAAAATGGATTTTTAAAAGGTAGCCCAGTTATCAAATATTTTAAAGAACATAAAATAATCACATGGGTAATATTCTTTATCCTAATTTATATAGTGCTTCTTATAAAATTTATAACTATTAAGAGTTTGAGTAATGCTATCATCTTTGATGCATACAGTGTTCTAGTTTCCTTGTATATCTTAAGCAGATTTGGTTTATCGTATTTTTATGAGCACGACGAAGAAGATTTTAATAAAGATTATGAACCTACTATTTCATTTGCGGTTCCTTCTAAAAACGAAGGAGAAAATATAAGGGAGACTATTTTAAGAATTGCTAAAACAGATTACCCTAAAAATAAGTTTGATATAATTGCAATTAATGATGGTTCTACAGATAATACCCTAGAGGAAATGTTAATTGCAAAAAATATTGCAGCTAAAAACGGCATCAAGGTTAGGGTTGTTGACTGGAAAGTAAATAGAGGGAAAAGAGAGGGAATGGCAGAGTGTATTAGGATGTCCAAAAAAGAAATTATGATCTTTATTGATTCTGATAGTTTTGTCGAGCCAAGCACGGCAAAAGAGCTTGTAAAATATTTTTATAATAAAAAAGTTGCGGCTGTCGTAGGACATGCATTTGTTGCTAACGAAGATAAAAACGTCCTTACTAAAATGCAGGCAGTAAGGTATTATGTGGCCTTTAAAGCATACAAATCTGCAGAAGCGCTTTTTGGAAAAGTAACTTGTTGCTCTGGATGTTGCTCTGCATATAGAAGAGAGTATGTTTTACCAATTTTAGATAAGTGGTCTAACCAAAAATTTTTAGGCGTTAAGTGCACTTATGGAGATGATAGAAGCTTAACGAATTTCCTCTTGAAAAATGATTATAGTGCTTTATATGCTCCAGAAGCGATAGTACACACATTTGTTCCAGAAAAGTTTGGGGTATTTATGAGACAACAACTAAGGTGGAAAAAATCATGGGTTAGAGAAAGCTTTAAAGCCGGATCCTTTATATGGAAAGCAAATCCTATTATGAGCATCTTTTTTTATCTTGGCCTTATACTTCCATTAATTGCTCCAGTAATTGTCATAAGAGCATTATTATGGCACCCATACATTACCCACTCAATTCCGTATTTTTATATTATTGGCTTATTGTTAATGGGAGTTATTTATGGTCTGTATTACTATCTCCATACAGATGATAAAAAATGGCCTTATGGGGTTTTATTTGCAACTTTTTGCTCTCTTATTTTGGTGTGGCAACTTCCATGGGCTATTGCTAATTTAGGAGATAGTAGCTGGGGGACGAGATGAATAAGAAAAAAAAACTTAAAAAATATCTTTTTGCAGGCATTATAATAGTTGCACTACTGTTCTCTGTTTTTCTTTTTTATAATAGTCAGTCTAGCTCCTTAATAACAAATGCGCCTATAACAGAACAAAAGTTAGCAACCATAGTGGCTGGTAAGACCATTGATTATTCTCCTAGTGGTTCTATATGCAGCATAAAAGAAAACAACAAAGGAGAGATAATTTTAAGATTAGATGATGTAGCTCCATGGCAATATTATGACATAACAACTAAAATTACTGAAGATGTATCATCAAGGAACATGAGTATTTCCCTTGGTTTAATTCCCAGGAATTTGGATAAAGATTTAAAATTTTTATACTGGATTAATAAGGTTAAAAATGACCCAAGAGTTGAAATAGCTTTACATGGCTACGATCATAGCGACCAAGAGTTTAAGAGTCTAAATGAAACAGAGGCTTATGAAAAAATTTCAAGCGGGAAAGACCTGTTATTAAAGTATGTTAATGTTGTGCCTGCCACATTTATCCCTCCAGAAAATGTGTATTCAGATGGGACTAAAGACGCTTTAACCAAATCTGGTTTTAAAATAATTTCAGCATCTAAAAATGAAATTGATAGCTATAATAATTTAACTTATTTAGGTTATACTGCTAAAACTTATTATTTTAACACCAATATGTTCATTCCTGCCGATGCTGTCCTTAAAGATTGTGATTATAGTTTGAGTAAAAAAGGATTATGTGTTATAATGATTCATCCGCAGGATTATTTAGAAGCAGACCATAAATCAATAAATCAAGAAAGATATAAGGAATTTTTAAAACTACTTGATGGAATCAAGCAAAGAAATATTGAAACAAAAAGGTTTGTTGACGTTTTAAATTGCACTAATTAAACAACTTTTTTAAGTCTTAATTTTTATAAAAAATAAAGGGTGCTTGTACAATTTACAAATTCTCTAAGAAATTAGACTCCACAAAATGCAATTTTCCAGGAATTATAATGCAATATGGCCTTTCAATGTCAAAATCTCTAAAGTTTTCTATTTTATTATAAATTATTTTACTCCTATCTGCGCCAAGCTTAGAAGCTACTATTATCTTATCTAACTTAACTCCCTCTTTCTTTGCAGATAACTCTAGCTGGTCAATTGCCGTAGCTAAATTTAAGCCTATGTCTACTAATATTAAAGAGTGAGCATCAATTTTCATATTGTCCTTAACAACTTCTATAAAACTAGTAGGCTCGAAGCTTTTTTTCCATGTAGGCATAGAGGTAGTCTTCCCAAACTTGTACAATTGCAAACCTGTCTCAGCGACTGCATCTAAAATAGAAGCGTTATGTATAACTTTATACTTAACTCCTGAAGCTTTGCATTCTTGAATTAAAGTTATGTGTGTTGTTGCTGTAAGCGGACTTCCATATACAAGCAAAACAACATCTTGTTTCGCAGCTTCATCAACCAACTCAAGCGACTCTACTTTTTCTCTTCCAGCATTAACAACTTTTTTGTCAATAACATCTTCAATCCATCCTAAATTATAAGGAAAGTCAACAGTATAAGTCTCTAAGTAAATTTTTTTTGCTTTCTTTATAATATCTAAGCCTTGCTTTGAAATTCCATAAGAGTCTAACCCTAAGCCTATTAAATATAACATGATTTATCAACGAGAAGCAGGGTTTTAAAACTTATCTAGAACTTTGCAATAACTCAAAGACGTTCTCTCTTCTAACAACAGCAGAGGGATTTCTTGCCGCCAACAGCTTTCTTCTTATCAACCACTTTTTTACTTTATTATAATATCTAGATCCTTCTTTTAATGGATAAAAATGTAAAACCCCAAATGAATCTAAATCAATCACATAATATGGTCCACTTTCTCCTTTTTTTGAGGCATATGCTTTATATGGAGGGCCTATTCTTGATCCAGCTTCAGGGAAGTCTTTTCTTCTAGTTCCCAAAGCTAAGAATACCTCAGCTACAGCATCATCAATTGACATTTCTAATGTAATAGAAATACGTTTTTAAAACTTATCTAACCAAAACGCTTTTAAATGCCAGATATCCTATGGAATTATCATGAAACCACTTATAGAAGCTTTGGGTTTAAACGAACAAGAACAGAATTATTTTTTTCACTTAGTTGGCCATTTAGCTGCATTTGGCTTTAACAAAATAGATGAAGATGAATATAGATTCACACTCTCGGAAATAAGAACTGAAGAAAGAAGAGACGAATGGGAGGGCAGTGGAGTTTCATATATAAACCAGGATGAAATATTGCGTCAGTATCAAAGATACTTATTTGAAGCTAAAACAGGTGTAACACTTAGCGAGTATCTAAATTCACACAGTAATAATAGAGATTTGAAAACCTCAAGTATATTTATTAGAGGATACAGAAAAAAATCTGTAAAGGTAGATAATTTAGACCAAAATCCTTCAGCCCAAGAGCTTAGACATTTTGTAAAACATGGTAGCGGAGAAATTGAATTTAATGATGTGGATATTCTAGAGGACCTTATTAAAGAGCGTCGAGGAGAATACTAAAATTCTAAATAGCACAGCTCTTCAATCCCCTTTTCATTAAATATTTTTGATGATAATCTTCTGCTTTCCAGAACTTTCCTGCTTTTACAATTTCAGTTACAATAGGATCTCCAAAAATTCCTTTCTTTTCCAAGTCTTTCTTTGATTTTTCTGCTTTTTTCTTCTGCTCTTCAGTATGATAAAAAATTATTGATTTATACTGGTTTCCAATATCCAATCCCTGCCTGTCTAATGTAGTTGGATCATGAATTTTCCAAAAAACTTCAAGAAGTTTTTCATAGCTGACAATTTTAGGATCAAATTCCAATTGCAAAACTTCAACATGCCCTGTTCTGTGAGTGCTTACATCTTCATAACTAGGATCTTGCATCTTTCCTCCTTCATAACCAACTTCTGTGTTTAAAACTCCCTTCAAAGTTCTAAACGCTTCTTCAATATGCCAGAAGCATCCTGCACCGAATGTTGCGATTTCTGTTTTTGCTTTATTTTTACTTTTTAACATTTTTATCTCCATCAAATTCCAAAGCGCATGAATTTATGCAGAATCTCTTTCCAGTGTCTGTTGGTCCGTCATTAAAAACATGTCCAAGATGGCTTCCGCACTTTGCACACACAACCTCTGATCTTTTCATGAATAAAGCATTGTCTTCTTTTAATTTAACAGCTCCAGGAATTGCCTTGTCAAAACTTGGCCAGCCTGTTCCAGAATCAAATTTAGTGTCAGAAGAAAAAAGCTTATTCCCGCAAACAGGGCACACATACATTCCTTTTTCTTTATTGTGAAGAAGTTTTCCAGTAAATGGAAGTTCTGTACTTTTCTCCCGCAAAACTTTGTATTGCTGCGGAGTTAGTTTCTTTTTTAATTCGGATTCGTTTACTTTCATATTATAACTATTGTATAAGTATATTTAAAAACTTGTCAATCTCTTTTTAATAATGGCTTCATTAGTGGACGCATTAGGGTGGTTTACACCAAAAGAAGTTGCTAGAAAAGTAAGAGAAGGATATAGGCTTCAGGAAAGAACATTTGCTGATGTGTTAAACTTGGATGATAGCCAGTTAAGTGATCTTTTAAGTAGTCAGTATTTATTTAGAGAAGCTGAAAGAACTCTTCAAACACCAATAAGAATTGTAGGAATGATTACTTACTCATTATCCCACCCACTAGTCCACTTTAGAGCTAATTCTAGAATTTCAGATTATATTCCTTCCCCGAAAATTCGACAAATGAATTAAGTGATTCTTCGTTTATTTTTTTATTTTCCTATATTTTCATGTTGCTAGAATAACTTCTATCAAGTAATCCTAAATATATAAATACTAAAAATATTGGTGAGTATAATGAAAAAAATATATTTATCTTTATTTGTTGTTTTAATTATGACGGGCACATTAATATCTGCTTCACATGGTTCAGTTCAGCATAGGACAAGCCCTGTTCAATGGTTTTCAGATGGCTCAGCAGTGCCCGGTTCATGATCTACCTTAAGAACAACTGACAAAATGGCTTCATTTAACCTTCATACTTCTGGCTTAGAATCTGGAACAGCAGTAACAATTTGGTGGGTATATTTAATCATCCAGAGTATTGTACCCATGGTGTTTTGGGATTTAGGTGCGGTGAAGGGGATTTAGAGGAACAAAACGTTTCAGCCTCTGTTTTATATGCTGATGGAAAAGTGATAAGGAGCGGCAGGCCTATATCTTTCAGCGGCAGACTAATGGTTAATGACACAAGAGGCGCATTATTTGGTCCAGGATTAACAAATCCAAAAGGAGCAGATATTCATTTTGTTGTTCATAGCCATGGAAAAATTATAAAAGGACTCACAAGAGAAATGACTCATACTTTTGGCGGCGGCTGCAATAATGCTCCAGAAGGAACTGGAACCCCCGGTCCAAACACTTGTGTAGACCTGCAATTTTCAGTTCACGAACAAGGAATATAAATTTATTTTAATATTTATCTAAATTTAATAATAAAAATTATCTTTTCTTAGTTTTTGTTACCAAACTTCTGCTTGTGATTATTGCAATAAAAGGCAATGTAAAGAGCAAAACGTCATCTCTAAAAACCAAAGCCAAAACAGCTCCAACAATACTTAAAATTATAATAAGCTTAAACCACATCTGGCCTGACTTAAGCTCTTCTTTCGTAAGTTTGGCTAAGTAGTTCCCAATAGGAACCCCTAAAGCTAATACTAAAATTCCAATAAGAAATTTAATCAACTCTTGCATAACACTAGAAAGAAAACAGAGTTTTTAATAATTGTCCTGATAGCTTCTTTATGAAACTGGTCAAAATATCTATCTATTAAAGAAAAGATTTACAAGTTCCTCGGCGGCTCTTCCTTTCTCAGCTCTTGCCCACTCGCTTAAAGGAGGTGCTTTACCCAAATTCCCTCTCAGTTCACCTTGAATACCAAGTAGATAATCATAAAACCTTTTTGTCCCATCTCTAGAAATTATACTTAAATATTCTCCAAGTATTGTTTCAAGCCCATTAGCCATAGTGCCTCCGCCAGAAACAATTGGAAATTCAAGCTCGTAGGCTTCCCTAATAACTCTAACTGTCTTTGAGCTTTCTGTTCTGTCTCCACTTTTTAAAAAAAACCATTTATTTTCAGTTGCGCGAGAATATAAATTCCTCATTTCGTTTAAAATAGTATTCAATTGGCTTTCCGACATAAAAGAACAAATAGCAGCTACATCTTGTGGAATGTATCTTTGACCTTCAATGATATATGTTTGATCTGCTGTTGGCAGTCTTAATGTGTTTGATTCTTTATATTCTTTAGAGTCTCTATAAACATTAACATAAAAGGCACCTTCACTACTTCCAGGAATGGAAATATGAGCCCAATCGCATTTCTTCTTTCCATTAAAGCCATCAAAATATCTCCACCAATCAGCTTCATACAACTTAATTAAGCTTTCCTGAACGTGTTCTGGTGGAAATGGAATAAATGTTTCATGCCACATAATTATATACTCATTCCTATATATTTAAAGATTTAGTATTTTTTTGCTTCTTACCATTCTATCTCACCATACTTTTTTGTATAGTTATCACAAATTCTATCAAAGTAATCTTTAACATCTTTAGAATCTGCTGCATCAACTAATTTTTTTGCTTCCCTTAATCTGCCTAAGCTTACATGCTGGGTTCCCATCATGATTTCATAGCCTGCATTTGTTACCGCCATTTTTGCATCCTCGTCGAGATTTCTTTTTGGAAGGGTGCCTTGAGCTCTTTCTGCCAATGTCATGAAAAAACAATTATAGAAGTGTTTTTAAAACTTGCTAAATAGCCTTTAAAGAACATATAATCTTAAAAATAAGAAAATTATCTTTTTTTATGGCTGAAATACCTGATTGTGTCCTAACCTTTAGGACGAGCCAGTTGAAAGAAACCCTTTGCGGATTTTAATCCGCAGAT
>CAYQXU010000022.1:0-13791 GCA_964421685.1 Candidatus Woesearchaeota archaeon | reverse complement strand
AAATTCACTCATCACTTAAGTGTGGAGTTTTCTTTCAGCAGGCAAGCTTATAAAAGAAAAAGAATATATGCCACATCTCCAGTTATTACAAAGTTTCTTATTAAATTAAATGTGTTCACCATAATGGAAATAAGCTCTTATGATTTAAATAATTATAGACGCCCCCACGAATCCTGTAACACTTTTTATTACACAATTTGTAATACTTTTTGTATTAAAAAGTATCATTAATGTTACTTAATAGTAGTATCATATAATAAGATTTATAAATGCCAAATTCATGCAATTTGTATGAATGAACCTACAATACGACCAGAAGAGAAAAGTGGGAAAGAAAGTCTAGTTGATACTCTGGGAGTTGTAAGTTATTCATTAATAGTTGGTGCTGGAATGGATTATTCTGCAGGACTAAGAGGAATGGGCATTGTAGCATCAAGAACTTATGGAACTGCAATTAATATTCCCACAGGAGCACCTTATGGTAAATGGAGAAACTTTGTTTATGAAAAAACTAGAACAACTGACAAGAGTTCAAAATTAAGAAAGGGCGTAGCTGAATTATTAGCATTTAACACTTTTCAAGTTCCGTTATATGCAACAGTTGTTGCTGTTGGTAGTTTAGTTTCAAATTTAATATCCAATGGAGAATTTAAAATAGATTTCGATAAGGTTTCTACAGGAGCACAACATCTTGCAATGGTTTCACCTTTAATTGGTCCAACACTGGGATTATACACTGAAGGATTAAGAAAAGTATTTGGCTTAAAATCTGCTCCCAGAAAAGCAAGAGAAAGCTTAGAAGATAAATTTGATTAATCTCTTTATTATTTTTCTCTCTTCGATAAATTATGAGAGAGTTAAACCTTAAGTTGAACGCCCCCACGAGGATTTGAACCTCGGTCACAAGCTTTTTGCCGTTTTCTTCGCATAAAGGGAAGAGTCATAAGAGAAACCGTAGGTTTCTTTTATTCCGCAAGCTTGCGTTCTATCCAGGCTAAACTATAGGGGCTCGCAAATTCCATTTGTTCATCCTAGACTGCTAAAACGTAATCAGCCTAAGACATGGAATATTATGTATATTCAACATTAAAAAACTTTATTAATAAAGAAAACTTAGCCAAATTATGGAATCTCTAGGAGATTATTTCAAAAAAGTTGAAGCAAGAACCCCTGAACTTGATAGAGCGCTTGAAGAAGCTAAAGAAAAAAGAATGAAAAGTTTGAAAGAACATCTTAATGGACCAACTGTTAGTGATTTGTTTAACAGTGGAAGCAGTGTCCCTCCAGAGCATTTAGTTTTTGATTCTAGAACTGGAACTACATATGTTAATCCAACTTACGAAATTTTACATTGGAAAAGCCCGAGGAGAAATAATTAAAATGCAATCAGCTAGAGAACATTATTTAGAAGTTATCGCGAAAATGCCTGAGCTAGAACAAGCTCTCGAAGAAGCTAAAGCGAGGAGGGCAAGAATAGACGCAGGACTTGAGTCAGAGCCTAGTGAAATTGTAAGATATAATCGAGTTGCTAGCAACGACCCAGGATATTTTATTTCCGTTGAAGCGCAATTAACAAAGTATGCAAAAATTCCCCAACCAATATCAAAAGATAAAAAGCCATCTAGTTAATTCACACACTTTAAAAACACACAATTCTTTTCAATATCATGAGTGAGTTAAAAGAATTGTGGAAGAAATTCTGGTTTCTTCTTTGGAAAGACAATAGCTGGAAAGGCTGGATATTCTCAATAATATTTTTATTTATATTCATCAAGTTTATCTTCTTCCCTCTTCTAAGTTTAACAACAGGAACTCAGCTTCCTTTAGCAATAGTCGAGTCATGTTCAATGTACCACGATGGAAACATTCTAGGAAACTATGATGCTTGGTGGAATAGGCATGAAACCAAATACAGCAATTTAAACATCAGCAAAGACCAATTCAAAGATTTTATATTCAAAAAAGGCTTCAACAAAGGAGATATTTTATTTATCGTCGGTACAAAGCCTGAAAACATAAAAATTGGAGATGTTATAATATTTAATGGTGGAACAAGAAACCCAATAATTCATAGAGTTGTGGAAATTAAACAAGAAAATGGAGGATATTACTTTTCAACAATAGGGGATAATAACAATGGCCAGCTAACTGTTGAAAAAGACGTGGCTCAAACAAAAATAGTTGGAAAAGCTGTATTTAAACTTGCACCATATATTGGATGGGGTAAATTAATATTCTTTGAGCCTTCTAAGCCTAGCTCTGAAAGGGGCTTCTGCAATGAGAATTAAATCTAGAAATTAAGGTGTCCAGTGATATTCGAATAAGCAGTATTTTTCATCTTCTGGTTTTTTTACAATTAAATGCCCAAATCTTCCATCTCCCCCATTGAGCTTCCCTTTTAAATGAATGTAAGGTGATTGAACTAATGATTCTGCCCCTCTATATCTTCCATTATCTTTTGTAACATTAGTAAATTCAAGTCTGTCTGGAATTAAATCTCTTCTTTTTGCCTCTTCAAGTACTGCACTAAGAGTAGCATCTTCAAACAATTTTTCCATTAATGTAGCTTCACCATCTCTAACATTATATTGAATTCTTGGCATATTAATATATGTTATACACAATATTTAAGCATTATTGCAATATAATGCTCATAACTGCCAGATTTTCTACAAATTAGCAAAATATATAAACAATTTTCTGCAAGACTTATGATGGAATTCTGTCCTAAATGCGGCTCAATCCTTATCCAAAAGAGGAAAAATCTTGGCTGTCCGAGATGCAATTACGCAGCTAAAGGAAAGCCTGTAAAATTAAAGACAAGTGAAAAACTAGAGAACAAAAAAGAAATCCCAATCATATCTGAGAAAGAGGTTCAATTTAATCCTGTAGTAATAGAAACCTGCAAGGAATGTGGAAACGACAAAGCTTATTTCTGGACAATTCAAACAAGAGCAGGGGACGAAGCTGAAACAAAGTTCTTCAAATGCACAAAATGCAATCATACTTGGCGAGAGTATAGGTAACAGAAATATTCTAAGTTAATAAGTTACCTATACTTGAGCAGAGAATACAGATAACCTCAATAGTAAGTCAATTAAATTACCTGTGTTCGAGTAGAGAAATATCGCTAACTCGTCTTCCTTCCAATCTTTTCAGAAAAACCGCATTTCCCGCATTTCAGTAATATAAGATCATCTTCATCTGAATAAAAAACACCCTCATCAATTATTTGTGCTTTCCCATAACCACATTTCTTACACTTATGAGCATAATCTGCATATTCATTACTATCTTTAACAATTCCTTGCCCAACCTGTTTTTTAGTAATCTTATCTGTTCTAATCAAATCCTCACCTTTAACTTCCTTGTAAAACCCGCATTTAGTACACTTCAAAGCATAGATGTTGCTAGAAAGCCTTTCAGGGATTAATATACTACTGCATTTCGAACAAAATTGGTTGTGCATTGTGTTATTATTCGCTCGGCTTCGCCTCGCTGATTTAATTGCTCAAAACAGGCTCGCCAAGTTTTTCGTTTATAAAAATAATTAATGTATTACCTTGGTTTTATGCGGAGAAATTTGACATAGTCAATTTCGGAGCAACATTAATCTGTGAGCTCATGAGAGCGAACGTAAATATGGCCTCGAAGTCGAAATGAAAATCTCTCAATCGATTCCAAGTATGGCCTCGAGGGGATTTGAACCCCCGACACCTGGATTTCTCTTTCTCTCTTCTTAAAGGAGAGGTCATAAGGAGAACCATGGGTTCTTTTTATTAAGAGTCCAGTGCTCTACCAAGCTGAGCTACGAAGCCTTAAAGTCTTCTACTCAACGAGAGTCTCCATTTGAATATGGAAATCTCATAGAGCTACAAAGCCTTGATATTTTTAATAGAATAAATTTGTTTAAATAGATGTTGATTAGAAAACACCAGGAAGATTTTCTGTTAATGTGTCAATAAGAGATTTAGGAACATAATAAAAACCATCTCTATCTGAAGGTTCACTTTGATCTTTAATAGTGTAAAGAATTTCAATTGGAACTCGTCTATATCCTAAAACACGCTCTCTTTCAGGTTGTGTTTCACGCAATCCACGAATAAGTTTAAGACAGGCACTCATTCCCCTTCTTCGTTCAATCCTTTCCTCGTGGCTTCCTCTCTCCCCATCATGTTCATTATTTACCATCTTATCTCACTGAAATAATACTTTTTATACTTTTATATGTAAAGAATATATTAAAACAAAAACCTATTAACAAATACTTCTAATTTGCAAAAATGGTCGTTTTAGAATTACTTGATTAAAGTTTGTATATTCTCAATTGCATCTGCAACATCCGTGCCTTTCTTTGTAAGCTTTATGAGTTTTATTCTACCTTTCTTTTCAAACTCAACCAGCTTCAAGGCCTTTAATGTCTGCAGAATCTTTACAGCATGGCTGTAAGTGCAGTCCACCTCTTTAGCTAAAACACTACCATATCTCATCCTTATGTTCTTCTTCAAAGAAACCAGCATCAAAGCAGGCTTCCGTCGAAAAAAGATATCAAAATTGTCTTTCATTTTTTTGTTTTGGGAACCTTTCCAAAAGTTCTTTCCATTTCTGGTTTGGGAACCTTTCCAAAAGGTTCAGTGGACATGTACATTTTAATGTATATATTCAGATAGTATCGTCTTTTTAAATGTTTTGCAGAATATATTATCTACTGCTATTGAGTAAAATTATTAAGGGTGAAAAACTAAAATAAACTATGAAAAAGAAAACAAAAATTCTTGCAATAGGAGACGTTCATGGAGACCTAAGATTAGTAAAAAGACTGGCAGAGAAAGCAGTAAAAGAAAAAATTGACGTGGTCATTCTTGCCGGAGATTTAACTCTAGCAGAAAATTCAATAGAAGGAATTATAGGGCCTTTCGCAAAAGCAAAAAAAGACATCTTAATAGTCCCAGGCAACCATGAAGCCATTTCAACAACAGCCTTTCTATCAGATCTTTACGCTCCTTACTCTAAACACCTGCATGGATATTCATTCATTAAAACAGACGTCGGCTTTTTCGGGGCAGGAACAGCCAATATGGGCATTCATCAGATAACAGACTCAGAAATATTTAATCTTCTTAAAAAAAGTCATGATAAAATAAAAGATTTAAAGAAAACAATAATGGTGACACATATTCATCCTGCAGGTAGCGTGTCAGAATTTTCTGGCTGGCCTGGCTCTGAAGCTGTAAGAAAAGCAATAGAAAAATTCCAGCCAAACATTGCAATATGCGCCCACATTGAAGAAGGCATGGGATTAGAAGAAATGATAGGGAAAACCCATGTTGTAAATGTTGCAAGAAGGGAAAGAATATTTGAGATATAAGAAAAATAGAAAAACCTTAAAAGCCTCATTCTTATTAAGGGGAAACCTATAAAAACAAAAATGCGAAAAAAACCCCAGAAGACAAAGGAAGAGACAGCTTCTGAAACATTCTTTAGAGTTGATGAAAATGACTTAAAGTCAACAACAATAAAAGAAGAAAAGCCAGAAGTTCAAAACATAAAAGTTTCAGTTGAAAAGCCATTCAAAGGCAAGGAAAATCCAATAGAAGTAATAAAACAGTCAAGAGTAAGAAAGACAAGAAAACCTTCGAAGAAAATGCTAAGTTTTAAATTCAAAAAAGGAAAAACATTCGGCAAAAAGATTCAGGGGAGTTTTGCAAAAAAACCAGCAATCAAAGAGCACAAAATTCCTCAAATTTCTCTGAAAAAAAACAGCTACGAGCTTATTATCACAGAAAAGCCACAGGCAGCATCTAAAATTGCAGAAGCATTAGGAAAAGCAAGAAAATTAAATGACAGGGGAATAGCGTACTATGAAGTTTCTAAACAAGGAAAAGAAATAATTGTTGCATGCGCGGTCGGTCATTTATTCACATTAAGCCAAAATATATCTGGCTCCAGCTTTCCAATATTTGACATTTCATGGAAGCCGAACTATCTTGTAAGGAAAGGAGACTTCACAAAAAAATATTACGACACTTTACTCTCACTTGCAAAAAACGCAGGCTCACTAACAGTTGCAACAGATTATGATATTGAAGGGGAGGTTATTGGAGTAAATGTAGTTAAGTATATTTGCGGACAAAAAGACGCTAATAGAATGAAATTCTCGACGCTAACTTCAAAAGAACTTAATCAAGCTTATGAAGAAAAATCTTCAAGCTTAAATTGGGGGCAGGCAATTGCAGGAGAAACAAGGCACTTTTTAGATTGGTTTTACGGAATAAATCTTTCAAGAGCATTAATGCAGGCAATAAAATCAACTGGAAAATTCAAGATAATGTCAATAGGAAGAGTTCAGGGCCCTACTCTGCATCTTATAGTTGAAAAAGAAAGGGAAATCCAGGCATTCAAGCCAGTTCCTTACTGGCAGATTTTTATTACAGTAAAAAATTCCCACACACTAGAATTAAAGCACAATAAAGATATTTTTAATAAACAAGAGCTTGGAAAATTCGAAAATCTCAATGGAAAAATTGGAATAGCAGAAACATCAAAAAAAGAAGAAGTCTTTCCTCCGCAGCCTCCATTTAACTTAACAACATTGCAGACAGAAGCTTACAAATTTTATGGAATAACGCCTGCAAGAACTTTGCAGATAGCACAATCACTTTATTTAGCAGGTTTAATTTCTTACCCAAGAACATCCTCTCAGCAGCTTCCTGCATCAATAGCTTACAAAGAAATTTTAGATAAAGTCTCAGATCATTTTAAAGCGAGTCATTTAATAAAAAGGCAAAAACCTATTGAAGGCAAAAAAACAGATCCCGCCCACCCTTCAATTTATCCAACAGGAAATTTCCAAATACTAAGCGGAGATGATGAAAAAACATACAACTTAATAGCTAAACGATTTATATCTTTATTCTGCGAAGATGCAATCGTAGACAAGAAAAAAATAACAGTTAATGTTGATAACTTTTTATTCTCAACAGAAGGGTCTTCAATAAGAAAAAAAGCATGGATGGAAGTCTACCCAAGCAAGTTAAAAGAAGTTGAAGTGCCAGACATGAATGGAAAAGTTAAGGTAATAGATTCCAAAATTGAGGAAAAAGAGACCCAGCCTCCAAGGAGATACTCTCCTGCATCAATTCTCACAGAGCTTGAAAAGAAAAATCTAGGGACTAAAGCAACAAGAGCAAACATATTAGAAACTCTTTATGACCGAGGCTATATTAAAGGAACAAGCATTGAAGCAACTTCGTTAGGAATTTCTTTAGTAGAAACTCTTGAAAAATTCTCTCCAATAATAATAGATGAAAATCTTACACGAAGTTTTGAAGATTCCATGGAAGCCATACAGAATGCAAAAGATAATCTTCAGGAAAAAGAAGAAAAGATTATTGAAAAAGCCAAGAAAACAATAACCTTGATTGCAAAAACTTTTGAATCAAATTATAAAGGCATTGGGGAAGAATTAGTTAACGCTGACACGCTAGCAAGAGAACAGCAAAAAGAAGAGAATAAATTAATTAAATGTCCTGTCTGCAGCACTGGTGATTTAATCATAAACTATTCAAAAAAAACAAGAAGATATTTCATTGCTTGCAACGCATATCCAAATTGCAGGAACACCTCTTCACTTCCCCCAGATTCTTTAATTAAAAAAACTGATAAAACCTGCGAAAAATGCGGCTATCCCATGCTGATATCCATAAAGAAAGGAAAAAAGCCATGGATATTCTGCTTCAATAAAGAATGTGAAATAAACAAACAAAGACTGGAAGAATATAGAAGAAGGCAAGAGGAAAATAACGCAAATTCTAACTCTTAGCAACTTTCTCCCATAAATATTTATGATATTTCTTATAATTTTCCGCTAACTCTCTGCTCTCTATAACAAAGGCGAACAATTCATCCCCAAAAATAAAATTCACAACCTTGTTTCCATAAATGCAGAGAACAACCGGATTAACACTAAATTCTTTTGGCAAAAACTTTCGTTTTTCTAATCCTAAATGCCTTATTTTTCCTTTTAATTCATGTCTCAATAAGTTATGCATAACTATTTTATCTTTAACTCTCCTCTTATCCCAATTCTTAAAAAATGCTGGGAATTTGTTTGGAACATATCTTCCAGAGCCGATCCAATAAATTTTATTATAATTTAACATATCTTCCCACACGGCCTTTATGCCCTCAGAATTCCTGTAAGTTTCTGTGTTTATGTTTGGCTTCTTAGTATTAAATTTTTTAATTAGTTCTGGGATTTGTTCGTCAACTTCATTTTTAGTGTTGGCTAATTCTTGCTCCTTCTCTTCTAAATACCCCTTAATTTTATTTGGATGACTAACCTGAAAAGATTTCTTTTTATTTTCAAAAACATAACTCACCAACCCTTTTTTTATTAATTTATTTAAAATATCATAAATATTCCTTCTTTCTATGCCTATTTTTTCATGAATTTTACTAACTCCTACTAATCCTAAATCCAAGATGGCAGAATAAACTTTAACTTCTCCTTCAGACAATCCAATCTTTCTCAAGATTTCCAATTCCATAAAAATAAAATAAGATTTCCATATATAAAGTTAATGGTGTTGTAACAATACCACAAACCTTTAAATAAACTTTCTAATGAATTTGGGCATGGTAAGAAAAGATTTTATGCAAAAAGTAAGAAATATATCTGCTGATTTAAAAATTGGTAATAAAGTGATGATTACTGAATTTTATTATGGTGATTATGGCTTACAAAAATTAGATTTTTGGGGATTGGTTCCTAATTCAGATTATAATAAAATAGTTTCTTTTGTGGGGGATTTAATTTCTGATGTTTATTATTCTAAAATTGGCTGGTTTTCCGTACATATCCCAAGATATACTGAAGTTTATAATACAGACTTTTGTAATGATGAAAATTATGACCCGTTTTTTGTAATGAACCTCCTTCAGAAAAACTTTGATATTAATCACAAAGTTGCTTTTTACAATACAAATAATGAAATTAGTTTGGGAGTGACATTAGATATTAGAGTTTCACATTATGGTGATTTAGATACGGTCAATTGCCAAAGAGTATCCTTAGTACCTTGCAAAGGCACGTATTTAAAGGCTCGTCCTGATAGCGGAATTGAAAAATTTTCACGTTATTTTTATTGGAGAATAGGAAAAAATTTTGGTTTCCCTAAGTATTTTATTAAGAGAAGAAAAGTAAACGGGCTTGAGTCTAATTTTGGAACTCTCTCCAGGTCAAAGTTTGGTAGCCTTAAATTAAACTAATTTAAAAAACGATTAACAAAATGAGCCTATTAAAAAAATTTATATTCGCCTCGTGTCTAATTGCTTCCTCTCTAGGATTAATTACTCAGACAAAAGCAGACGATATTTTTAAAGGAATGCGGGGCCAACTCTATTCCAAATAGACGAACGTATAGGATACTCAAAAAATGAAAAAGGCACTGAAACCTCCTCTAGCACACTTGTGTTAAAATACTGGAATGGCTCTTCATTCGGAGAATGGGGTTTTATGTCAATGCCTTACAAATATACTAAAACACCCTCCGGCTCAAGTAAAGGATTAGGAGACATAACTTTAGGGATTGGTCCAAGGTTTACAATAAATAACTATCATATATTTGGTTACGCAGCACTAACATTTCCAACAGGAGATCACGAATCAAAGCCCCAGTTAGGAACTGGAAGGCATGATATAAAATTGGGGGGCTTAGCAACAATATTAAGTAATGATAAATCTCTGGAAATAGATTGGGTAACAGAGTATAACATTACTGAAAATACATCAACAGGTATCCCAAACGAAGTTTATTTTGGACTGGTTGGAGGAGGAAAATTAACAAAAAAAACAAGAGCAGTAATAGGATTAACTAACATGATAAAAGATAAAGATTTTATGCTTAATCTAAGAGCTATTGGAAGATACACAATTTCTAAAAAATTGCATTTTGAATTGATTGGAGATAAAACCCTGGCACATAATAATATTCCTTCGATAACAAACATTTCTCTTTACACAAGATATAATTTTTAAATAAAAACAAAGAACTAGAATAAAAGTGAAAAAATAAAAACAAGATTATCTTTTTCTGCCTTTAGGCATTTGCTTTGACATTCCCATTCCAGCTTTGCAAGTCCATGCATGAATCAATAAAACAACTGCTGCAATGACAACAACCCAATTACCCCAACTAGCTTTCACGAAAAGTGCAAAAATCAGTATTACTAAAGCAATAATGGTTTCACACCAACTATGACTATGGCTCATATTTACAACCTCCTTTTAACTTCAACTTAAAATAAACAATACTTAATAAAGGTTATGGAAGACAATTTTTACAATAATGCTTAAAAATAGGAAAAACATAGAAATATAATGGATGACGTGACAAAAGGTGAACCGCCGGTGGTAATGAGTAGAATAGAAGAAGGCATAGAAGAGAGAAAGAGAGGTGATAGGATTTTATTGGCTCAAGAGAAAAGACCAGAAGAGCTAATAACATCCATTGAAGGATATATTGACTCGGTTATAAACTACAATTCTCAAACTTCACATACTCAATCAAATGGCATCATTGGGCCAGATGGAAATTCGTGGACAATAAGAACAGGAAACATAAATAGGCTAGAAATATCTCTAAGTAACCCCAACCCAATGAGCGGATTAACATTTTATGGAAGTTCTCCGATAAAAAAAGGTGACAAAATTAGAGCATATGTAGTAAAGGGTGAGATGAAAAGGTTAAATTTTTCTAGACATGCTGAAACAAATTATCCATTTATGGACAGGGCACTGCCTGGTGAAGATCAAGTTTTGGTTGACGGACCATTAAGAGGAAGAATGGAGGCATTATACCTTGAAATTTTAGAGGGGGAAGAAATAGCTAGAACAGATTATAGCATTCACTATGATGCTGAAAAAAATAAAGTTTCACCAGACTTTGAAATCTAAAACCACTCCTTCAGACCGGCCAAGCCTGGACGGTCTTTATTTAAAACCACTCCTTCAAAGTTTTCTGCGTTTTCAAAGTTTCAAGAAGAATGCTTTTTTTCAATAAATTTGAATTATCATAGCCAAACTTAATCATTGAAATTTTTCTTGCGCTTTCAAGCATCTCTGCAAGGCTTGGAAAATCAAGTTTTCTGTTAGCTAAAGCTTTCTTAACAGACTCGCGCACAACCCAAACCCCAAGCGCAGCCCAATAGCTTGGAGTTTCAATTCTAATAACAATTACAGAAGCCTGTCGCTTTATTGAATTTAAGTATTCAACAACAGGAAGCCTTGAAGCATAATATCCTCCAACAGTATTGCTTGCATAATCTTTTCTTCCTTCATACCCCTCATAATCCGTCGAGGCTTTGATTTCATCAGAAGGATTCCATGAACTCCCTGGTAGATATAATTCAAATAGTTCATAACTCCAAACCCCAGGCGAAAGCATAATAATATAATGATTTCCAAGAAAACTTCCAAAAAATAATTCGTAATTTTCAATCCAAGAATAATCTCTTATATTTTTAATCATGTTTTTCCCAAGCATGTCATCTGTTGCAGTAATGCTCCATCTTGTTGGAACTAACTTCTTGTCTTTTCTAAGTCCTAGCACGCCAACACTCAATATCTTAGCTAGTACGTACTCGCTAAAATTATATTTGTGTAAATAAGTTACAGCCTCAACAGCCTTCAAGTCGTCGTTAACAACCTTATCAATTCTCCTGTCAATTTTAACATTAGAAGTAACCCGGGCTTTCTTCAAAGGTGCAGCCATTCCAATCGGCATTAAAACCTTGTCCTTATCTCTGCCAATATTTACTTGTCTTTTTAATTCTATTTCAACATCAACAGGCCTTGATGCAAGAGCAATTTCCTTTGCAATATCAACAAACTTATTTTTCATTCTAGAATCTTGAACGCGGGCTTGAAATCTAGAATTAAGCAGAGAATCTCTAAGTTTAATAACCTCGTGAATTCCAAAATCATTATTCGCCCAATATTCTGCATCATCATAAACCCAGGCGTCTTCATCTCTTTCCAGAGGGCTTAAAATTCCGACATTAACCAAAGGGTACTTAAGCTTGCTGCCGACAAAAACACTTGGAGGCGAGTTGCTGTCTAATTGAGTTATCTTTCCAATATCTTTATACTTAAAATTAACATCAGCAATCTTCTTTATAACTGTAAATTTTATATCCTCAGCCATAAAAAAGAAAGAATAAGGAAGTTTAAATTGGTTTATTGCCACTTAAGGATTATATCCAACCTTTTCTAAAAACACCTTCGTTTCGTATTTCAAAGCTAAGTTCTTTTTCTGGTAAACTTCTATGCTTCAAAAGCACTGCTTTTCTTTTCCCGCTACTCATTTTAAGTTCAATAATGCATTTGCTCCAATATTTGAATAAATCTCCTCCAACAATATTAGTTTCAGGCTCTTTGCCTTTTCTAAAATCCTGTTCAGATAAAAATTCCTTATACACTTGATTAGTTATTAGTACAGGAATTTTTTCCTTTCTTGCAATTTCAGCCAGCGTCCTCATCTGCGAGCTCATTTCTCTATTGACTTCTTTAACTTTATTGTCCCCTTCAGACTTTAAAGCGCCGCCAAGTTCAAGTCTATAAAGCATTGCCATGCTATCAACAATAATAAGTCCTATGTCTTTTTTCTTAACCCTGTCTAATAAAGTTGCAAATACCTTTTTCTGCTCGTCAAAATTCCTAGGCTCTAAAAGAAGTATATTTTCAATTATACTTTCATACTTGTCTCCAACAATTTGCTTGACTCTTTCTGATGAAAATCCGCCTTCAGTATCTATAAATAAAACTTTCTTGTCTTTTTTTGCCAGGCTGCAGGCTGCAAGTATTGTAAAATTAGTCTTCCCGCTTCCGGGCGGACCTGCAATCATGCTAATAATCCCTGATTCATAACCGCCATAAAGCCATTTATTCAAATCAAAGCTCCCTGCAGAAATTTTTTCAGTTTTTAATTCAGCCATAAAGTAAACTATTCAGTTATGTTAATAAGGATTATTGTAATCTACTTCCATCAGTCTTCTTTAATATTGTTGCGTCTTTTCTGACTAAATCCGCTATAGAAACCTTATGAGTGTGGGTAGTAGTTCTCACAACTTCTTGCCCATAAATATATTTATCACCTACACTATGCGGAAGAAAATAATGTCTAACTCCATCTTCTTCCCAGAAAATAGTAGTATCTTTATTAGCGCTGTATAAAGCCATTATCAGCTCATCAGAATTATTATTATCACCGCTCATTTTAAAATACTGGAAAATTAGTTTAAAAATATTATTGTGCTACTTCAGCTTCTTAAAATCATCGAGAATCTTATCAAGGTCTTTTGTTATTAAGCTAACAGCGTCATCTAAAGTCTTCTTCACACTTTTGCCTTTTGTCTGAATTTTAAGTATTGGCCTTTCAGTAGGATGAGTTCTTTTCCATGCAGCAAAACTAACGCTTGAATCTTGATTCAGATAAACTCTTAGGATTTCTGCAATAGTCAAATTTTCCAATTGAATCTCCATTTCATCTTTCTCAGATTTAAGAATAGTCATTTCCATTTTATTTTGTTTTTGGGAACCTCGTTCGTTTTGGAAACCTTCTCCTAAAGGAGATGTCATAAGGATAAAGATCCAAAAGATCTTTGTCTTTATTTTTCAAAAGGTTCATTTCCATAATAAGAAATCTCAAAATTAGTTTAAAAAGGTTGTGATTTACTGGCTTTGTCCGGATTGAGTAAATCTCAATCTGGTAAAAAATAAAAGTTTGACTA
>CAYQXU010000021.1:0-14085 GCA_964421685.1 Candidatus Woesearchaeota archaeon | reverse complement strand
GATATTTGTATTAAATGGGGCGTGATTAGTCCGGAACTTACCTAATCACCTAATTCTAATAACTATCCCGGTATGGTCTTCGAACAATACCGGATCAATATTTACTTTTCTAGTTTTATTTTATTAATAATATTTCTTTTATTTTTTAACACCTCTTTTCCACAGTTTTTTATAAAAGTATTTAATCCTCCTCTTTAACAAACGGTTTGTTAAATGATTTTTCTTTTTCAAGTTTCTCCAAATGATGAATAAGCTTTATTATAACTAAAACAATAACAATAAGAAGAATCAGCAAGATTATTGCAATTAAAAAATTACTTTTCTTTCCTTCTTTCACATCAAAAGAATCATAAGAACTCGCGGAAACATTCTGATATTTTAAATCAGCAACGAGCAAATAAGTTCCATCAACCATAGTTTCAGGAAGTTGAAGTTTTTTATTTAAAGTAATTTCATCCTTTATAGCAAGAGTTTCCTTGGAATATTCCTTTATCAAATCTTTATTTAAGTCAACAATTGAAAGAGACAACTCAACATCGACGGCAGTCCCCCTTAATCCGATATTAGTCAAATCAATGACTGTGGAAATTTCATCTCCTTGAGAAAATATCTTATCTTTTTTTAAAATCTTAACGCCAACATCAAAAAGAGCCACCTTGGGTTTTATTTCTACTATTGTAACTATAGAGTCTTTTTTATTTCCTTCAAAAATATTTATTTTACCAACATAAATACCGGGAGGAAATGTGTTAAGAGAGAAAAAATTAACATCAATGGACTTAGATTCTCCAGGCCCCAAAGAAATCTCCATTTCATCGATTATAGCAAAATTATCCAACTCTTCCAATTCTAATCTCAACATCAAATCTTTTCCCCCCAAATTCTTTATTGTAAAAATATCTTTCTTACTCTCCCCCTGAATTAATGAAACTTCCATCAATTTTTTGTCCAACTCGAAGCTCAGAGTCGAAACTCCGCCTCCAGAACTTCCTCCACCGCCTCCTCCAGACGAACCTCCACCGGAAGAACTTGAACTACTAGAGCTAGAAGATTGTTGAGAGAGAATAAAAGAAACATTTTTAGAAGTCTCTCCAAGAGAATTATTTGCGTAAAGATAAATAGAATGAGTGCCCAAAGCGGAGATTATTGATAAAACATTGTCTGTCAAATTTCCCAAAGATATATTCTGCCCGTTATCAAGACGATACCAAACATAATCAACATTGTTCCTTATTGAATAATTTAGAAGAAAACTAGTTCCAGCATAAGTTGTATTTTTTGGGGAATCAAGATAAATTATGGGAGGGCCAGGCAAAACAAAAACAGAAACGTCCGTCGGTCCTTCAGAAGCTTTTCCGGTTATTGCTTCTCCAGCAACAGCAATAACAAGCGGAAAAAACAATACAGCAAAAACAACTAACACTCTTTTATTCATTAATTAAACAGCAAATATAAGTATTTAAAATTTGGCAAAAAAATAAAATTACTTTCTTTTCTTAACAACAAGAAGAATTAAAAGCAAAAGTACGATTAATGCAACAACTAATCCAAGTATTATCCATACTAGAGTGCTCTTTCCCACTTCACTTCCAGAAACAATAACATCAAAAGAAGCAATAAATCCTGCACCGACATTAATCATTCCTCCGCTCTCCGGAGAAACCGTGTTAACCTCTAATTCAATTTCCTGAACCTGTTTATTGAAATCTTTAGGAATAGTTATCTTCAAGGGAATCATGGTGTCAGAGGTCTTTGCCTTAGCAGTATAAGTTGTCTTTTCCAGTGTTGCAATGTTAGAACCCTGTTTTATATTAACACTGACAGTTACATCTTCATTTCCAACCATATTCTGGAGATTAAATTCTATAGTCCTCGTCTCCCCATAATTCATTTTCAAAGGATAATCTTTCCAGTAGGGAGAAACTATTCCAACAGCACTAACACTTCCAACTAATAAAAGAACTGCTAAAAACAAAGTTATTTTATGCAACATCATTTTACTGATATGAAATCCTCCATGAAAATCCTGCTCCCCTCGTCGAAGTTGAATATATTTGTGACGAGACTAAAGGCACGGAAGTTATGCAATAATAAACATTCGCGCCGGAAGGATTTCCCTTATTTGAAGATATTCCAGTATCAACAGTATTTCCGTCGGCAGGCCCCAATTGAACAGCAGTAACTCCAACATCACATTCGGATGGAGGCGCTCCCCCTGTAGCTGAGTCAACACTGAAGACATTCACGGGAATAATCTCTGAAGACGTAGTTTGTCCCTGAAGATAATAAGCCTGCAAAAAAACGTTGCCATTATAATTTCCAGTATTAACTACATTTGTTGGATCGTTATTTGAAAGGACGTTTGAAGCGCCTGGACTAAGAGATGGCCAGCCTAAAGTTGCGGGAGACAAAGGAACCTGCATTGAAGTCAAAAGATTATAAGTAAGATAAGGAACAACTGTTCTAGTTCCAGTATTTGTCTCTTGGTCTTTAATCTCTCCGTAAAAATCCCATGCCCCATTATCGTCGTAATATTGCATATTGACAGTGCAGTCATAACTTCTTGTATCAGAATCTACATTTGTGGGATTTATGCATGTAGCAGTTCTCGTTGTCGCCCCCCTCGAAACCCTTGCAATCAGCGAAGCATCGTTAATATTAGCAACTCCATCCAAATCTGTAACAACAACCTGAAAAGCCACTGCTGTTGTCGTCCCCTCTGTAGGATTTTGATTTGCAATCGCAGCGCTTGGCTGATCAATTGTTGGAGCATTCGTTCCAGCAACAGTTACAGAAACATCCTGGCTTCCGAAAGATGCCTGCCCCGATGGTTTAAACAAATTTGAAAAGAAACTTGCAGAAACAAAAGATATCATAGAGACTACAATAACAAAACCCAGAATCATACTTAGCCCTCTTTTCATAAATTATACAGTTGAAAGTTATTTATAAAGTTTTCTTTGATTTCTTGATTTTGAAGACAAGTGGATTTTAGGCAAAAGAATTTTAAAGTCAATATTTGTTAATTTATAATGACAAAGAAAACTACCGCCGAAGAGCGCAGAGAGTATATTGAACGGCAAAGAGCAGACAACGCTAAATATGGACATGGTACAAGTGGAAGAATATTGGTAGACACATCATTTATTGATAGAGAGGGAAATATAGTCCGCCCTAACAAAGAAGAATATCAAGCTGCAATAAGAAAAAGAGACAAGTATAATTCTAAAAGAAGTTAGAGAGAGAAATATGAAACGCAAGCTAGAGAGAATCTAAAAATATCAATAAATACGCTGAGTTAAAAGTAGTTATTAATGTTCTTTTCATCAAATACTTTTGATAGTTTTTGCAGCAAAAAATCCAATAAAAAATAAGAGAGCATAGCGATAGAACTAATCACATAAAAAATAATCAATATAAACACTAAGCTTTTTTTTAAGGAGGCGTTGAATAAGACAATAAAGATTGCAACAAGATAAATTATTGAATTGATAGTAAAAAACAATACTCGCTTTCTCTTAGCCGGCAAGGAAAAATTAACATTAAATAATTTCCTAACAGCCATTTTTATTAAACTAGCTACAATCATGAACAAAAATGAAACTATTGAAAAAATTTGGATTAACTCTTTCTTGCCCATTGTAAAAGTGACATTATTGTAAATAATATTGATAAATGAAAAATACCTTAAAAAATTAAATGAAAAACCAGGGCTCAAAGTCAATATAATGAAAAGCAAAATTGCCACGAGGAAGATTACAAAAGTTGTTAGAAAAAAATATTTTATATAACCCAAGACGAATCTAATTATTAAAAAAATAAAATTGTATTTAGTCTTTTCGTAAACCATTTTATATCTCAATCACCCAGGCATTCGCCCCCGTCGCCGAATATGCCTGCGATGAGACCAAAGGCACGGAAGTTATGCAATAATAAATGCTCGTAGTTGCGCCAGAACCCCTAGGCAAATTAGAACCGGCTACTGAAACCAAAAAATTATTTTGCAATTGCGTCGCTGTACATTCTAATCCCGATGTTGGGCCTGCACGAAAATTAGATGCGGGAATAGTATAACTTGGATTGCTTGCTCCAATAAGATCCTTGGCAGTAATCAAAACAGGACCTTCATAATTTCCCGTATTGCTTATAATGTTAGGATCGTTATTTGAAAGAACATTTGAAGCGCCTGGGTTCAAAGTAGGCCAAGCTAGAGAACCGACTGGAGAAGTTATAACTAGTGCCTTTAAAGATTGATATGTGAAAGTGCCTGAACTATCTGTGGCTTGAGTTCCCGACAAATCTTTTGCCTTTATTGTCATTGTCCATGTTCCCGCCGCATCGTAATATTGCATTCCAACAATGCATGAATATACTGAAGTTAGCCCAGTTATTAAATCAGATTGCCAGACACAGCTTCCGCTTCTTGTTGTTTCTCCTGTTTTAGAGAAGTCCGCTGTAACACTCGTTTTATCAATATCAGCAGCCCCATCTAAATCAGTAACTCTTACTTCAAAAACAACATTTCTTACTCCTGCCTCTAAAGGACTATCTGATAAAGGCTGCTGAACAAAACTTATTGTTGGGGGCTGATTTGATTTAGTATAAGAAACGTTAAAGTAAAATGTATCTGTTCTTAAATATCTATTTTGATTTCCTGAAGTTTTGAATATCTGATTTCTCGCAAGAGCCCCGGTTGCACTCGACCCAAAGAAAACCCCACATGACCAGGGTTCTAAAGAAGTGACATCTACACAGATCATTGTAGGATTTGACGATGTTCCTGGACAAGTTGTTGAGATGCTTGTATAACTTGCACCACCATTAGCATCTACTTGAACAACGCAATTTGAAATTGTTCCTGAACCAGACCTCCACCATTCATAACAGAAGAATACTTGATTTATACTTGCACAATCAGTTATAGAAGAGTTAGAAACACTGGTAAACATTCCAGTATATCTATTATTTGTCGTGTTAATCAATTGTTCAACATAAACTCCATCATTGCAGCCAATTCTATCTGTAGCACTGCCGCAAACTCCAGGATAAACTCCCTGACAATTTAAATTATAAGCGAATGACGTTAAACTGGAATTCTCCATCAAACACTGTTGAGACCTCAACAAAGAGCCACCAATCGGGGGGCTTGGGGATGCGAACGGGTCCACAATATAGTCAAAGAAAACACTTCCTCCTACAATTTTCAAGTCAAAAGTATCTTGCTCTTCTTGCAAGTTTGTTAATAAGACTTGATTGTATTCGTTTGAGTTAATGCTTGAAAATTCTGCAATTTTTTCATCTTTATCTTTTTCATAGATTTCTATTCTTGGAGAGCCACTTATAATTCTTGGAAATATTGTTACATCATTAATTGAAGTGAGCTTCTTTTCAAATGTTACTCGAACATACTCCTGGTCTTTAATTTCCTCGCTCCAAATATTATCCTGCTCT
Source organism: Candidatus Woesearchaeota archaeon (assembly GCA_964421685.1). GTDB lineage: Archaea > Nanobdellota > Nanobdellia > Pacearchaeales > GW2011-AR1 > CAYQXU01. The sequence goes on along the minus strand of CAYQXU010000021.1, from coordinate 8,634 downwards.
TTAACTTGATCGTAAATGTTTGAGATTAAAGTTTTGTTTGAATCAAGGTGCTCTGCCTTTGTTATAACGATTATTTCAAATGTCTGGTTTGATAAAGGAGCTATAAACTCCAAATAATCATAAATTCCATTGCTGTTTTTGTCCTCTATTTTTTCAGGATTAATGTATTCGCCTTTTTCTACCCAGTAAATTTTTACATTTTCCGGATTTTTTACATTTAGTGCTTCACTTAATTCTGTAGATGTTAAAATATTTGAATAAGATTCGTCTGCAGGTGTGAGGATTTTTATTTGCTTTCCTTTTCCTGTTTCCTCCTCTCTTACTAAAGGAGCTGGCGTTTCATACTCAATTGAATACTCGTTTGTGTTTTCATCTATTGTGACTTCCTGAAAATTTTGTTTTGCTGCAACATTTACAACTTTTCCTGTTAAGAAACTGATTATTCTTTTAAAGAATTTTACAATGCCGGACTGCTCTGTATCAAGATTTAGCTCAGCAGAAGCTTTTGCAGTTATCTTAATGCTGGAGTCAGGTATTTTCTCTTGTTTTCCGTCTTGAATTTTGTAAACAATAATGTTTTTTGCATACGGGGGAAGATTTACTATCGCTTTTCCTGGCTTATCTAACTTTATTTCTTTTGTCCATTTAACTGGTTCATTAACTACAGCGTCATGCTGAATTGTTTTAACACTAATTTTTATTTGATTGCTTTCAGGATTTGGATTTGTTTTATTAAAGCTTACATTAATTTCCCCACCTATATTAGATCCTATAATGCCTGTTGGCTCTACTTGAATTTGATTTCCTGTTGAGAATGAACCTTTTTGAAAAAGGTTCCCAAAAACAGAATTAAAACTTAGATAAACTAAGATTGTAACTATAATTGCAGACAAAAGTATTATTAAATATAATTTGGTGTTAATCTTTGATGGTTTTTTGAATTCTTTGCTTGTTGGAGGACTTGTTCCTAAGTATGTAGAAATAACTTTTCCATCAACTTTCTTGTTAGAATAATAGTATGGACCGTGCTTTACTCCGTTCTTGTAAATATATCTTTTATAAAAATTACCCATTGAAAACAACCTAGCGGTTTTTTTCGATTTTCCCTTTTCGTTGCGGTTGGGCGATTTTTTTAATTGCCTCCGAATAAAATCGCGTAGATTACCTCTTTTTCTTATGGTTTATGGAGGTAGTGTAAATATATAAAAGTTGTTATTTGGGAAAGGGAGGGTAGTGTAAAAGGAAATCAACTAGGCTTGAGTGTTTTATAAGAGATTGTTTCCAAAATATCATTAGAACCTAACAAAAATCCAACAAATCTCTCAAAACCAATACCATACCCTCCTCTTAACATCTGAGGTTCTTGATCAAATAAACTGAAATATTCTATAAATGGAACTATTGGGTCTTGACCTCCTTCACTTAGATATTTTCCTATTTTTGATTCTCTTAACTGCCTTTTAATAACTTCACCATTTTCTTCTCTTATTGCCCCTCCAGTTGTTTCGCCAAGGCTTGGCATTAGTAGATCAACACTATAAACTCTTTTTCCATCATTAGTTCTTTTCATATTGAAGAACTTAATAGAACTAGGATAATAGGTTACAAAAGTTGGGAGATTACCAAAGTGCCTTAAAATTGCTCTTTCATCCTCAATTCCAAAATCATGGCCAAATTCATAACTCTTTCCTTGTTTGCTTAATATTGCTAACGCTTCATCATAAGTGATAATTGGAAACATTTCCCAAGAACATTTTCTTAAAAACTTAATATCTGCACCTAATTGTTTAAGTTCTTTATTACGAATATCTTCTACTTGATTAACGGTATATTGTATAACCCATTTTTCTTCTTCAATTAGTTTTTCAAGGGCTTTTTCAGGAGTTAATTTATTATAAGGCCTTTCCGGCTCAATGAGAGTAAATTCGGATAGCCTTCTTCCTTTTGCCTCAGGATCATCAAAATTTTCTTCTCTAAAACTATTATTAACCGTAAAAAATCCTCTTTTTAATCTCATCACTAATGCTTCTAGTTGAATTTGTGCACTTTGAGATAGATGGGCTTCTCTACCATAATAATTTAATGTAAACGAAGCGTTTGGATTTTCACAAGAGCCGGCAATATTTACTAATGAAGAAGTTGTAACTTCAGTATATTTAATATCTATTGAAGGTCCATGTCCGGTCAATGCGTGTCTTAAACTTTCTAATGCTACTGCGCGAACATTTACAAGGGCATTGAATTTCTCCTTGCTGAATTCTCCAAGACCAGTTGAAATTATATTATTTTGGGGGGGCATTTTTATCTCTTCTCTCCTTTGTTTTTGCCCAAAGATAACCCACCAATAATAAGACCCATAGAAACAACAACTCCAAACTCACCAAAAAACACAAAGGGCAAAGGATCAATTTCGTTTGTTATTGTTTTATATATTTTTCTTTCTTCTTTAACTATGGAATCAAGGCTATCTCTTTCATTAATAAGTTTCTGAGAACTATCCTTTAATTTTCTAAAATCGTAGTTCCCAATTTTTTCTAATGTAAAAGAAGTATCAATCCTTGAATTTAAAGTATATTCAACTTGATAAAATTTTTCCAGATTTGAACTTATTTCTGGAATAGTTTTTTTAAGATCAAAACCATGTTTAATTGAATATCCTGACAGGGCTAATCCTATTAAGCCTCCAGCCACTACACTCCTACAGTATCTTGTGTTCCAGTCCATTTTTCCTTAATTTCCTCACTTCCTCGTAGCTTCACAAGGATATTTATAACTTATCTCCCCTGTACAAGGGGTATAATAGAAAGATTTTTATATGTTTGATGTTTTTAATTATTCAATCAAATTAAATCACCCCCCTAAATTGTTCATTAGTAATGAACAAAAGTGTGCATTTGCAATGCAAACGTTTATAAATTATACTTATTTATATTTGACATGATGCTTAAAGAAACACTAAGAGAAATTGTTAAAACACAAAGAAATGAGCTTTATTTGTTTGAAAAAAGCATAGAAAGAGAAAGCCTAAAAAAAATGAATGTCGAAATCCCATTTGCTTTAGTCTTATCCGGGATAAGGCGGTGTGGAAAAAGCACCTTGTTAAGACAATTAATGAAAAAAGCTAGGAGCTTCTATTATTTCAACTTTGAAGACCCAAGAGCAATAAACTTCCAAGTTAGTGATTTTCAAAAACTTAATGAGATTTTTGAAGAGGAATATGGTAATGGCGGCCATTATTTTTTCGATGAAATTCAAAATGTCCCTAAATGGGAGCTTTTCGTAAGAGCATTACTTGATAAAAAAAGGCATATTGTAATAACTGGCTCTAATGCATCCCTCCTAAGCAAAGAATTAGGAACTAGGCTCACTGGAAGACATTTAAGGCGCGAGTTGTTCCCTTTTTCTTTTAATGAATTTCTAAAATTAATTAATAAAAAACCCGGCATTAAGTCCTTTGAAGAATATTTTACGGACGGCGGGTTTCCAGAATATTTAAAAATCAAAAGGGCAGAAATATTGCAAGAATTGCTTAATGATATACTTATTAGGGACATAGCAACAAGGCACAAAATTAGAAATGTAAAAACATTGAGAGAAATGGCTTTATATCTTCTAACCAATGCCGGAAAAGAATTTTCCTACAATAACCTTAAAAAAATGTTTAACCTCGGTTCAACCAATAGCGCTATATCCTTTGTTTCTTACCTTGAAGACAGCTACCTTTTGTTTAGTGTGCCGAAATTTGATTATTCTTTAAAAAAACAGATTGTTAATCCAAAAAAGATATATTCTATTGACAATGGCTTATCAAATATAAATTCGGCTTCATTCTCCCAAGATAAAGGAAAGATGCTTGAAAATATGGTTTTTATAAATTTAAAAAGAGAGTTTAAAGATATTTTTTATTTTCAGGAGAGGGGCGAATGTGATTTTGTTATCAAAGACGGAACTAAAATTATGAAGGCAATACAAGTATGCTACAATTTAAATGAAGATAATAAAGATAGAGAAATAAATGGACTCGCAGAAGCCCTAAAGAAATTTGGCCTTCAAGAAGGATTAATTTTGACTTATGATCAAGAAGATAAATTCGAACTTGGGGGCAAGATAATAAAAGTTATCCCTGTTTGGAAATGGATATTAACCTAAAATGGATAGTAATGCAAATAATCTAATGAAGCTTGGCTTGACTAACGGAGAAGCTAAAGTTTACCTTGCTTTAATTGAGCTAGGTTCGTCAACTGTAGGCCCTATTGTTTCTAAATCCAGGGTTGCTTATTCTAATATTTATGAGATTCTTAACAGGCTTGTTGAAAAAGGACTTGTCAGCTATATAATAAAAAGCAAGACAAAGTATTTTCAGGCTTTTCCATCTTCAAACATTAAAGATTACTTAAAAAAGAAGAGGGCAGAAATTGACGAGCAAGAATCTTTATTGAGTGAAATTCTTCCAAAAATAAATGAATTAAGCGAGAAAACAAGCAAAGAAGAAGCGGAAATATTTATAGGAAAGAAAGGTCTTAGAACAGCTTATGAAAAGTTTCTTTCAAGCTCTGGAAAAAATAATGAAGATCTTTTCTTTTACATTCATGAAAAAGAATATGCAGAGGAATCTGATTTGTTTTATTTTAGCATCATAGACATAATAAAAAAAGTTCCTTCTAGGGGAATAGGCAATGAATTCTATAAAAAATCAGAATTCATAAAAAAGGCGAAATGGATAAAAATGAAAACTGTTGATTTTCCCATTCCCGGGAATATTGAAGTCTGCAGGGATAAAATGCTTTTAATTTCATGGAAAAAGCCGATTATTGCTATCTTAATTCATTCTCAAAGCATGGCTGATAACTTCAAGAACTATTTTGAAAGTGTTTGGAAAGTGGCAAGGAAATAATCACTTCACAGCACCTGTTCTTGCAACTCCAACCCCGCTTTCAGCATAATAAGGTCCACCATAACTTTGCGTGTAAGGCAGTTTAACAGAATTAATTTCATCCAAGCTGTTTATATCATTTGCCTTTATCATTGCGGGAGAAAATGTATAAAGCGTGTCGTCCATGTACAAAGATCTTGAAATGCTATTTTCTCCACCATAGAAATAATATCCTGATTTCTTGAACTCTGAATCATTTTCGTAATGAGTTATCCTCCCCTTAAGTTCAAAACCATTATCTAAACTTACTTTGTAAACATAAGCTCCTTGAAAAGTAAAATCTCCCTGCTCACTTTTTGACTGGCCTGTTCTGAGTTCTGCAACAGTTATAGGAATAACTAAAAGCCCTCTTTTGCTGTCGTATAAAAATGCTTTGTGGTCTGTTTCTGCAGGACTTTGAGTTCCTCTGTCTCCGATAACTTCTTTATGCATTTCAATTGGGTTTGAAACATCGCTTACGTCAAATATTGCAAGCTTGACTCCTTGTATTGCAGTATAATAAACAGCCCCTTCTGTGTGAATTTTGTCGGCGTCAATGCTTTCGTCAACTTCTTTTCCTAAACCCATAATGTGAGTCTCATCTAAAGGATGCAAGTATTCAGAATAACCAGGAATTTTTAGCTTTCCAAGCAGCGTTGGATTTGACGGATCTTCCAAGCCAATTACAAACAAAGGGTCAACGTGCTTGAATGTTACCATATACGCCCTGTTCCCAATAAATCTCACAGAGTAAATACTTTCCCCTGTTGCAATCCCCTCTATTTTTCCAACAACATTCATACTTTCATCTAAAACGTATAAGTTATTTGTTGAAGTGTCTTTATTATCAACATATCCAGAAATTGTAGTTGCTATTCTAAAATAATTTTTGTTTTCATCCATAGAAAATTGATTCAATAAATGCCCTGGAACCTGGCCGCTTGAAACAAACTCTATTTTATCTTTGTCAATTGTGAATTTGTTTATTATTGTTGACTCTGTGTCATTTGAATTCTCATCCCAGTAGTAAGCGTATTTTAGATAAGTTGTGTAAATGCTGCTCTTTGAAACAAATATTGTCTCAGAAGCTCCTGTAAGAACAGTTTTTTCAGATGCCACACCATTATTAACATTAATAGCAAGAATATTTGTGAATTGGAAAGATTGGTCTCTTATAGGAGAATAGTAAACCTCATCTGCTTTTACAACTTGTGTTTCTCCATTTTTGTCATATGCTGGAAGAACTCCTTCATTGTACGCGTATTGATTTGCAACTAAGTACACGTAGTTGTCAATCATTCTAGAGTCCACATAGTTCCCTGTTAAAGAAATATTTTGATCAATAACTGGCTTTTCTCTATTTGAAATGTCATAAATATAAACTGCTGTTTTTGATTCGTCTTGGTTCTGAGGCATTATACAACCAATTGCCATACATCTTACCTTTGCATAAATTATTGGAGAGTACTGGTTTGAAAAAACTATTAATTTATCCCCATTCACAAAAATATTCCCTATTTGTCCATTCTCACTGCTTAAGTTAATTTCACTTATAATTTTCATATTGTCTGCTGGAAAAGCATCAACTATTACAACTTTATTTCCTGAAACAACATAAATATATTTTCCGTCGTTCTTTATTATATCTGCTTCGTCGACTCCTTCAACTTGAATGTTTGTAGAAGAGTATTCGCTCGAGCCCTGGCTTGCGCTTGGAGCTGCTGCAGAGTCTGCTGCTTTTGCAACAGCGCCTGCCTCAAGCGTTCCTGCTCCTCTTCCATATCCTCCTTGTACTTGATTGTCTTTTAGGAATTTGTTAAGCTCTTCAAGAGAAGAAAATTTATTCAACTCTGTATTGGATTGATTGCTTTTAGGAACTAGAAGGACGACTACTGCAATTACAAATGCAACTGCAATTATTACAGGAATAATAGTTTTTAGTAAATCCATGTCAGGCCTCTTTTTTGGAGATATAACTATATGTCTGTTTGCTGGCTTATAAAGATTTATTTTTTTCCCTCTTTTGCTCCAGAAAAAGTTCTTTGATTTTTCAACGAGACCGGATTCAAGCAGTTTTTTCAGGTTGTACTCTACTGTATTAATAGGCATTCCTAAATCCTTTGCAATGTCTTCTTCTGACTTCTCTTTATTTTCTGCAATGTAATTAAGAATTTTTTTGCAGGTTGGATTGCTAATTGCTTCTGCAACTTTCTTTGATCTTTCATCATCAATGTTCATCATAATGAACTTTTCGTCTTTCGCCATGTTTTTTAGAAGAATAAGTTATTTATAAATAAAGCGAAGAGTTCAATGGTGGTTGAAGTTATAAGGATTTGGGGGGCATGTTACCTAAGGTTAATAATCTCCAAAAGTCTTATCGACGCTGAGGTTTAGGGAGCACTTAACCCCCATTTTTGCAGAGTTTAACTTGATTAACATTATTTATTCAAACAGTTTGCTAAAATCATCTTTAACAGAATTAATTTTTTCATTGCTTATTTCGCTTATTAATAGCTTCATCTTAACTAAGAAATCTTCTGCTTTTGTTATCATCTCATTGCATGATTCTTTAGTTACTTTGACTATTTGCTGAGTTTCAATATAATATTGCTTGTCTATTCTTTCTCCTTTAGCCCAGGAGATTATTTTTACTAATTCTTTGTTCTCGAATAGCTTATTAAATAGGATTATTGATGCAGAATGATTCTCTGACTTAATCCCAATTTTGAACAACAAAGATAACAAGGAATTATACATGCAATAATAAGCTTCAGAGGTAGAATTCTCATAAAGTTGGCTTTGAAATAATATCTTTGCAGATTTCAAGCAGTTTTCTGCTTTAATCAGATAAGAAGATTTCATCTCTTCTGAAGGCTCAACTAACTCAACAATGCTTTTTTTCTCAAGCTTCTTTAAAAAAGTCGACTCTTTCATAAAAATCTTCCAACCCCCTTATGATTACATGGTTCTTTATAATTTCTTTAATTAATAAAGATTTGACATCAAATTTTCCAATCTTTATGCTCAACTTAGAATTAACTTCTTTTACTTTATTTTTAACTTTGTTGTCATTTGTTTCTAAGTATACATCAATATCACTATCTTGCTTAGGGGCGCCTTTCGCATAACTTCCAAATAAGATTACCATCCCTTTTGGGAAATTCTTTTTAAGATCCTCAAAAATTATAGATAATTCTGGGTGTTTTTTTAATAGATTATTTAATTTGTGAATTTCTGCAGAGTAAACATAGTTTTTGGATTTCAGATTATTCTTAATAAAAAAGGTTTTGTTTCTGCCTTCTTTTTTATAATCTAAAACTTTCTCTTTTAATAGCTCATTAATCTTTCTTAAAATTGTAGAGTGAGATTCGTTGAGAGTTCTGGCTATCTCTCTCAAGTGAGATTTATCCTTTAGCAGAACTAAAATTATTTCTGATTCTAAATTGTTTTTATTTTGAACCATATGTATCATTTATGAACCAACACTATTTAAATGTTTCTTTTTAGCCGAGAAGAAGTTCAATGGGAGTTGAAGTGTTGATATTAGATTGTTTGTTACCATTAATTCCAGTATAACAATTCTTAAAAATACAGAAAAATAAATAAAAACTATGAAGAAAAACAAAACTACTAAGAGAAGAGTCACAACAGTTATAGAAAGAAAAGATGATATTGTAAGATTATAGTGAGTTAAGCTTAAATAGTAGATTTTCCTCCATATT
>CAYQXU010000020.1:0-14449 GCA_964421685.1 Candidatus Woesearchaeota archaeon | reverse complement strand
TCAAACTTTTATTTTTTACCAGATTGAGATTTACTCAATCCGGACAAAGCCTAAAGAATAATAGTCCTTAATAAAAATGGAAAAGAGATGCTCATGGCCTGGAGAAAACCCTTTGATGATTGATTATCACAACAAGGAATGGGGAGTTCCATTGCATGATGATAAAAAACTCTTTGAATTTTTAGTTTTGGATGCTTTTCAGGCAGGCTTGAGCTGGGCAATTGTTATGAAAAAGAGAAAGGGATTTGAAAAAGCATTTCATAATTTTGATTTTAGGAAGATTGCAAAATACAACGATAAAGATTTTGAAAGGCTTAGAAATGATGAAAGAATTATTAGGAATAGGGCTAAAATACGAGGGACTATCATTAATGCTCAAAAATTTCTTGAAGTTCAAAAAGAATTTGGAAGTTTTGACAAATACATTTGGCAATTTGTTAAGCATAAGCCTATTAAACATAAGTTCAAAACTTTGAAAGACTTTCCATCAAAATCTAAAGAATCAGATTTAATGAGCCTTGACTTAAAAAAAAGAGGATTTAAATTTGTTGGCAGCACAATATGTTATGCATTTATGCAAGCTTCTGGAATGGTTAATGATCACGTTGTTTCTTGTTTTAGGTATAATGAAGTTTGATTGTTTCTGGCTTTTTTTATCAAGAGCCAGATAGCTCCCACTATTAAAATTATAATTACTGCCACTATAAATAAAAACATCCAGTTGTAATTTTTACTGAACTGGCAAGCCTTTGCTTCTTCTGGCTTGCCTGCAAGAATATTGCAGTTGTTATTGTCTGTGCAGGTTCTAGTTTGAAGCTGTGTTTCACTGCAGTTTGAAGGATCCCATTGTGAGCATTTCCAATCAGGAGTGCATTGAGTTCCACAAGTTTGTCTTTCTATTGGTTTGTCTTGACTTATTCCACATAAGTTAATGTCATAGCAATTTCTTATTTGAGTGTTTTCTATGCAAGAAGACCATTCACTGCACTGCCAGCTTGGAGTGCATGCTGCAGCTTTTGAGCTTTGTATTAGAACAATTGCTAATGAAACTGCTAAGAATAAGATTAAAATATGGCTCTTTTTCATAATATATATTACCTTTATTATTTTATAAATTAATTGATATCTCTAAATTACTTTCCACCCTGTTTTTCATAGGCATTTTCTACATCTTCTAAAGATGCAATGTCGTCTGTGTTTCTGTCTGGCCTTAAAGCAGTGAATCTTGGAAACCTCAATGCAAATCTAGAAGAGTATGTTGGAGATTTTTGAATTTCCTGGTATGTTATTGTAACAACTATTTTTGGTTTTACAACAACTCGCCTTCCTTCTTCTGAAATTATTAAAGGCTTGAGAAGTTTTGTCAGCTCGTCGTAAGATACTCCTTCTTCTGTTTTTTCTTTCACTCCTGTTGATACCTTGCCTAGCTCTAAAAAACCATTTTCTGATCTGCATGAAAGATCAAAACTTGAAAGCCAGCCCATTCTTTTTCCTGTTCCATATTCTGCTCCTGTGATAACTAAATCTAGATCGTTTTCACTTGGTTTTATTTTTAGCATGTGACCGACTCTTGAGCCTGGATTGTAAGGCGAGTTTAAGTTTTTCATCATAACTCCTTCTTGATTGTCTTTTAATGCTTGTTTATAGAATTTTTGAGCTTTTTCTAAACTATCTGTTATTATTTGTTTTGCTGGAATTATCTTGTATGGTGTGGGTTTTATTATTTTTTTTAATAACTCACTTCTTTTTTCAAAAGGCTCATCGAGAAGAGATTTTCCATTATAATATAAAATATCAAAAACATTTATTTCTATAGGTAAGTCTTTCTGCAGTTTTTCTATTTCATATTTTCTTTTTATTCTCTGACTTATTGCTTGAAATGGCATATATTTTTTTGATTTTTTATCATAACCAACTGCTTCAGAGTCAAGAATAAAAGATTCACCTTTAACATAGTTATTAACATATTCGATGACTTCTAGAAATTGCTTTGTGACATTTTCGAGCCTTCTTGTGTAAAGAATCACTGAATTATTTTTTTTATGAATTATTAATCTAAAGCCGTCGTATTTATACTCTATTGCACATGGCTTTCCAACTTCTTCAAAACCTTCAGGAATATCTGATGCTTTTTGAGCGAGCATTACTTTTATCGGCCTGCCCACCTCTAAAGAAATTTTATCCAAGTTTTTTAGATTACCTTTTTTTGCAATCTCAAACACCTGGCTAAGGTCATTTGATTTATCAAGAGCTTTTTGTATGCTGGCGTTTGCTTCTTTATCATGAAAGAATGCTTCTGCAATTGCATCTCTTATTGTGCTCTGCTGGATCCCTATTCTTAAATCACTTAAAATAGTTCTTATAATATACTTTGCTTCTATTCCGCTTGCAGATGTTAATAATTCTGTTATTAAATTTAGTTTTTTGTCAACTGCTCCTTTTCCCTCTAATGAAGGAAGTTTTCTTAAATTTTCAAGAACTTTTTCTGTTGTTAATATGCTAGAGGATAGAGTTGACTGCTTCTTGTCTTTTATAAGTTTTTCAGAAACTTTGCCCAAATCCCCGATTTTTTTCCATTCTTGCACGACTTTTTCATTGGACTCGCCAGATGCTTTTGAAATAGCTTTGATCACCAGCTGTTCGCTTATTCCTATTTTCTTTTCATCATGCTCTGGATAGATGTTCCCAAGCAAAAGATATAGAACGTCTTTTTCTTTATCCGGCAAAGTTAGGAGGAATTTTGACAGAATGCTTGTTTTTTCGAGACGTTTTGTTGTTGAAGCTAAAGACTCATAAGTTTCTGCAAGTATTTTGTAGCGCATACTTACTATAAGAACTAGAAGTTTTTAAGTTTACTTCTTGGCATCTTTCAATTTCTTTCTACCAGAATTAATCTTTCCAACTCCGATAAATAACATTGGTGCTAAAACAAAGTTTCCAACAAATTGAGTATTTATAAGCATATTATATTTTTCATCATAGGTCTTATAATCCTCTTCTCTCATTAAACTATCTTTCTTGCTTTCGAGTACTCTAGTTTTTTCTAGTCTTCTTGATACGGAATCGCAATTAATTTTAGATGCAGTATAAATGTCTAATGCTCCCTCGCCAGTTTCAATTTTTAGATAATTTAAATTTAGAATTTCTTTAAATATTTCTCTAACACTTTTGTAAGATTGTGGCATAGTTTGCCTGAGTTGATGTTCTGCGTGTATTAAATAGGTATTTACACCTAATGTCGCCATTACCATTATTGTTCCATTTACTATTGTTTTTATGGCCTTCCTTGTTTCTGTAAGCTTATCTGTTAGTCCCATTTTAACCACCTCATCCAAATTCCATATTGATTTATTAATTTTAACTGGCGGAAACCGCCGATTATAGAAAGATATTTAAGCTTGAAATTTGTTTATTTGCTATGGAAAATGAGAAGAAACTCTTAGTTGATTATGGGCTAAGGGAGGCAGAAGCAGAAATTTATATTGCTTGCCTTAGGCTTGGAAATTCAACAGTTTACAAAATTGCTGAAAAAGTTAGATTGCCAAAAAGCACTGTTTATGATACTTTAAAGTCCTTGAATGAAAAAGGGCTAGTTACTTTTATTATTAAGTCTGGTGTTAAGTATTTTGAAGCAGTAAGTCCAAATAAATTAGTTGATATTTTGGATGAGAAAAAAGCAAAGATAAGCGATGCTATTCCAAAACTAAAAGAAATTCAAGAAAAAGTAATTGATAAGCCAGAAGTAAATGTTTATTATGGAAAAGAAGGATTGAAAACAATATTACAGGATGTTCTTAAGATTAAGAAAGATTTCCACATTATAGGAAATTTTGAAGAATTTGAAGAGTATTTTGACTTTTATTCATCTTTATTCGTAAAACAGCGAGTTAAGAATAAAATAATCTGCAAGTTAATAGAAGAAAAGTCTAAGAAAAATTTACAATTGAAGAAAAATGATAAGAAAGAAAAAAGAATTACTAAATTTCTTGCTGGAATTCAAGATTTGAAGTCTGAAATTTATGTTTATGGAGATAAAATTGCATTATTAACTTTAATGGAAGAAGAGCCTGTTGGAGTTGTTATTAAGAATAAAGAGATGGCTAAACTGATGAAGTTTATTTTTGAAAAAGTTTGGAATATGGCTAGGAAATAATAAAACCGAAAGATATATAAATAAGATATATCTTATAAATAAGATTAAACTTATTGGAGGTAAAACAAGAAATGGAAGAAAAAATTGAAATGGCAACTGTGAGCTCAAGAGGGCAAATTTGCATCCCAAATGACATAAGGGAAGAAATGGGATTAAAAGAAGGAAGTAAGGTTTTGTTTGCTTTGACAGGAGACTCTTTGACTATGAAGAAAGTCAGTATGCAGACTTTTGCAGAAATCACCAAGCCTTTGAAAGAAGCCATGAAAAAATCTAGTTTGAAGGAATCCGATGTTGTAGACATAATTCACAGATTTAGGGCTCAAGAAAAATCTGGAAAATGAAAATCACAACAGATACGAATGTTCTTATCTCTTCTACGTTTTGGGAAGGTGCATCAGATAAAATTATGCAAAGGGTTGAAAATAAAGAAGTTGAGCTTATTTTGTCTAGAGAGCTAGTAAATGAATTTACAAGAGCATTAGATTATGATGAAATTAAGGATAAAATTAAAGACAAAAATCTTGAAGTTAGGAGAAGTGTAGAAAAGGTAATTTCTATTTCAACAATAGTAGAACCAACCCAAAAATTTGATGTTGTAAAAGAAGATTTAGATGATAATAAAGTGATTGATTGTGCTGTTGAAGGCAATGTTGATTATATCATCACTCAAGATAATCACTTGCTTAAAATAAAGGATTTTAAAAGAATAAAAATTGTAAAGCCAGAAGAATTTTTGGATATTTTAAGTAAGAAGTAATTTTATTTTCTAATTGTTTTTTTATATAACTCGTTGACTTGATTCCAGTTAACAACATTCCACCAGTTTTTTACATACTCAGCTCGATTATTTTTATATAATAAATAGTAACTATGCTCCCAGACATCAATCCCGAGAATAGGAATTTTTCCCTGGCTTAATGGAGATTCTTGGTTTTTTGTTTGAATTATCTCTAGGTTTCCTTTACTGTCGACGACAAGCCAAGCCCATCCAGAACCGAATAATGTTGTTGCTGAATTTGCGAATTGTTCTTTGAAAGAATCAAAGCTTGTGAATTTTTTTACTATTGCTTTTTCAATATCTCCATTAAGCTTAGTGTCTTTCTTCAAAATATCCCAGAAGAAATTATGATTAACATATCCGCCACCATGGTTAATAACAGCTTGCCTTATTTTTTTAGGAATAGAGCTTAAATTTTTTAATAATTCTTCGGCTTTTTTCTTTTGCAAGTCTGGGCTGTCTTTTAATGCATCATTTAACTTGTCAGTATATGTTTGGTGATGTTTGTCATGATGAATCTTCATTGTCTGCCCATCTATGAAAGGCTCTAAGGAATTGTATGCATAAGGAAGGGGTTTTAGTTCAAACATTATACTAACTAGATTTTATATTTTAAATAAGTTTTGGTGGGCTTTGTTTTTTATAGAAATGTTTTTTAACCTTTATTTTTATTGTTTTTTATGAATCTAGTAGATTATCTTAAAAGATATCAATTAGCAACTCAAGAGGACCCTATTCATTCAAAATTGTTAGATGATATCTCTTCCAACCCAAAAAGAATTGGGCTTCCAAGTGAAGTTTTATGGTTTAGAGAAGTGTCTTTAATTGACTTTAGAAATCATCACACTGAATTTGGAAGAGTTGATTTGGTGGCTTTAAGCTCTGTTTGGAGTTATATTTAGTTGAGTGTAAGGTATTTAGAGGCGCTTTTGCTAAGACTAGTAGAGATATAAGACACATTAAAAATAATATTAACAGACAGTTAGAGATAAGTTATTCCTATTTTAAAGACAATTTCGTAATTTCACCAACTTGTATAGGGGCTTATAGGCGATTTGGAACAGACAAAATTGAGTATTTTGCCCCCATTGTGCAAGTCAGAGATTTATTGTCTAGTGTTAATATTGATATTAGCTTAGACGAAGATTTTTAGTTTTATAGAAATGCTCTCTTTACTGCATGCTCTTTCTAACACTTGGCCTGTTTTTGTTTGAAGGAGATTTGCTTCTCAAACCTCTTGATTTCTTTCCTGCACTTGTAAGACCTCTCAAAGCTCTTTTTTTGTTTCCTTTTTTAGAAATCCATTTCATTACAGGATCTGACTTTATCTCAGGCATTTGAGGGTCTACGCAGATAACTTCGTAGAAATAATGTATTCCATCTTTTCCAATTAAGTATGAGTTTAACACTTCTAAATTAGTATATTTTTTTGCAACTCTTTGCTCTGCAATTCCTCTATAATTAGTTACCAGATTTTTGTTAGTGTGCAATCTTTTTGATCGTCTTCCTTTATTGGGTCTTGGCCTTTTGTGGCCTCCTCTTTGAACTCTTGCTCTTATAACAACGAATCCTTTTTTGTCTTTATATCCAAGAGACCTTGCTCTATCAAGCCTTAGTGGTTTATCAACTCTAACAAAAGCCTCAGAAGCTCTCCAAGCAATCATTCTTTCTCTCAAAGTCTTTGCATCTGGCTTTTTCCAAGCTTGCCTTATATAATGATACATTCCTTTAGACATTTTATTTATAAAATGGATTATACAAAATTCTTGATTTTAGTTTAGACATGTTTTAGTTAGAAAAAGTTGGTTTAAAAAGGTTCCCAAAAATTGAGATGTTAATTCCTTTTACTGTAAAATCCATGAGGCTGCAAGGATTTGAACCTTGGACCCCTGCCGTATCAGGACAGTGCTCTAACCAGGCTGAGCTACAACCTCATAATTATTTCATAAAGAAATTGTTATTTAAAGGTTTTTGTTATATATTTCAGATTTCAATAATCATTAAAAACACTGTTTAGCATGAATTATTTTAATGAAAGTTTATGATTATGGTGGAACTTATCATTGTGTGATTAATGAAAAGTCTGAAGAGCTTCAAAACCTAGGGCTTCCTCCAGCTTTAAAAATATCTTCTTTAGAATCTAAACTTCAGGATGGTTTTACTGGGGCTGATGCTGGGAAGAGTTTTGTTTTAAAAAGATCTGATGAATTACATTCTCCTGAACTTGTTATTCAATATTACCCTCCAGGCTCTGATTATGGAAACTCGCTTAAAGTTACTGCAACTATAAGTCTTTATAAATATGGGGATTTAAAACAATCAAGGCAGGTTACTATTGGAAATTTAAAAATTGAAGTTGGGAATACTGACGATCTTACCTAACTAGATCCAAGCTCTAGAATTAATTTGTCTTTGTCTAATTTGTATGCTTTAACTGGAAGGTTGATTGGGATCAGCTTTTTGTATGCTTTGTCTTTCCCAACAGCTTTTATCTCAATGCTGTTTTCAAGTTTTGATACTGAAATGTCTTCCATGGATTTCACTCCAGGCACGTCTATTTCGTAGATAACTTTGTTTGAAAGCCTTCTGACATTTGTCAGCGGCTCGAGCTTTGGAAGGTCTGAGAATTTTTTTATGTTCTCTTGAGAAAATTGACTTATCTGCGATTTTTTTGGCTGAGAATTTTCCTTTTTTGTTATTTTTATGTTTGAAGGGCTTATTCTCTTGCCATTAATATATAATTCGAAGTTTGTGTTTGAGGGCATAGGCATTTCTTTTGAATTTTTCATTTCCTTTTGCATTTCTTTTTCAAGCATTTTCATTGCCCCTGAAAGCATTTTGTTTAACATATTTCCGCTGAAACCTCCAAGCATTGTGTTTTGGAATGGATTAGCATTTTTCATATTCATATAATCATTTTTACCTAAAAGCCCCCAATCTTCATCTTCACTTCCAACAGCTAAGCCGCAATAAGGACAGAAGTCAAACTTGCCGCTTATTTTTTCTCCGCATTTACTGCATTTTATTTTGTTAAACATTGCAGGTATCTTAATAGAAATTAGTTTAAATAGTTTGTGAAAGATTTCAAGTCAAGAAAAGAGATTCTCTAGGAGAAGAGATCCAATCCTTCTTGTGTATTCTTCTCTTAGAATTTGTTGCCCTGCTACATTGTTTCTTAAGGCGTTTATTGATCCTCTCATTTGAGTTAGTTCTCTAAATTCCGATTCACCAACATAACCATAAATTCTTTTCATTGCATCTAAAACTTCAGGAATTTTTTCTATTGATGCGACTTGGATTTCAGGAGCTCCAAAGCCTAATCTTGGTGTGAGCATACCATCTCCTTTAGGAGCGAGTTTTAATATATCTTCTAACACTCTCACGTCGTCTGTTCCATCTTGTCTCAAAGCTGCTTTTGCCCTTAGACTTCTTTCTCTTGCCTCAAATTCTAACCTTGGAAAATAGCCATCTAAGTACCTTTCTCTTCCTGGGATGATCTTCGTTCCTTCCATATAAACTAAAACAATATTCTCTACAGGTTCAGGAAGAATCTTAAAACTGTTTTTTGATGACGATAAGCCTGCAGCTTTTAGATAATTATCTATGAAATATATGAAATGTTCTTCTGCAGCTTTTCTCAGGGGTTCACTTTCCCCATGTTTCTGAGTTTGCCTATAAGCATCTCTTGCAATTAAGAAATTTCTGTAGTCTGGAGTTTTAGGATCAAAATCAAAGAAAGTTGTAAATCCTTTTACAGATTTAACTTTTATACTTTTTTCACCGCCATTGCCAGTCTCTCCCATATTTTAATTATTAAAACTTCCTTTAAATGCTTTTTTATACTGGAAAGATATACTTCTTCACAGATATCTTTAAATAATGAGTCATGTTATTTTTATTTTAATGCAATATAAAGAGGTTGAACTTATTTTAGAGGATGGCTCTTGCTTTAAAGGCAAATTGTTTGGACATGAAAAAGAAGTTTCTGGAGAAATTGTATTTAACACCTCTATGACAGGATATCCTGAAAGCTTGACAGATCCAAGTTATAGAGGCCAGATTTTAGTTTTAACTTATCCTTTAATAGGCAATTACGGAATTCCTGCTGATGAAGCTGAAAATGGAATTAGGAAAAACTTTGAGTCTGACTTTATTCACGTTTCTGCTTTAGTGATTGATGATTTAAGCCAAGACCATAACCACTGGAATTCTTCTTTAAGTTTGGATGAGTGGCTTAAACAAAACAAAATTCCTGGAATTTTTGGTATTGATACAAGAGCTTTAACAAAGAAAATTAGGGATCACGGAACTCTTCTTGCTAAAATAAAAGTTAACGAGGATATTAGCTTTTACGATCCTAATAAAATAAATCTTGTTGAAGAAGTTTCAATAAAAGAAGTTAAGAATTACGGCGAGGGTAGTTTAAAAATTGTTGTTGTTGATTGCGGAGTTAAGAATAATATTATAAGATGCTTATTAAAAAGAGGAGCAAGTGTTATTAGAGTTCCTTATGATTATGACTTTACTTCAATGAGTTTTGATGGAGTAATAGTTTCTAACGGTCCTGGAGACCCTAAACAATGTTCTAAAACTATTGAAAATATAAAAAAAACTCTTCAGCTTGGAAAGCCGTTTTTTGGAATTTGCCTTGGGAATCAGCTTCTTGGATTAGCTATTGGTATGGATACTTACAAAATGAAGTTTGGGCATAGATCAAGCAATCAGCCATGCATTGACCTGGAAAATAAAAGATGCTACATAACTTCTCAGAATCATGGATTTGCACTTGACTCAGAAAAAATTCCTTTTGACTGGAAAGAATGGTTTGTGAACGCTAATGACAGCACAAATGAAGGCATAAAAAATAAAGAAAAGCCATTTTTCAGTGTTCAATTTCATCCTGAAGGAAACCCTGGGCCTAGAGATACTGAATTTTTGTTTGATGTTTTTTTGAATGAAGTTAAAAAGAATAAATCGATTTAAAATGCAAGAAATTAAGAAAGTTATAATATTAGGAAGCGGCGCTTTGAAGATTGGAGAAGCAGGAGAGTTTGACTATTCTGGAAGCCAGGCAATTAAAGCTTTGAAAGAAGAAGGAATTCAAATTATACTTGTAAACCCAAATATTGCAACAGTTCAGACAGATGAAAGAATGGCTGACAAAGTTTATTTTCTCCCTGTTAATATTTATTTTGTTGAGAAAATTATTGAGAAAGAAAGGCCTGATGGAATTCTTCTTGGTTTTGGAGGGCAGACCGCTTTGAATTGCGGACTTGAATTAGATAAAAGAGGCATTTTGGATAAATATAATGTTAAAGTTCTTGGAACAAGCGTCGACGCTATAAGAAAAACAGAGGACAGAAAACTTTTTGCAGAGGCTTTGCACGAAATTAAAGTAAAAACACCTAGAAGCATTTCTGTAACTAATTTGGAAGATGCTTTAAATGTTGTTGAAGAAATTGGCTACCCTTTAATAATAAGAAGCGGATTTAGCCTTGGAGGCTTAGGGTCAAGCATATGCAATAATAAAGAAGAATTTTTCAAAAACGCTTCAGAGGCTTTGAGTTTAACAACTCAGATTTTGATTGAAGAATCTTTGTTTGGCTGGAAAGAAATTGAATATGAAGTTGTAAGGGATAAATATGACAATTGCATAACTGTCTGCAATATGGAGAATTTTGATCCTTTAGGAATACACACAGGAGAAAGCATTGTTGTCGCCCCATCACAAACATTAACGAATGAAGAATATCATAAACTAAGAGACTTGTCTTTGAAAGTTATAAGATTTTTTGGAATTATAGGTGAGTGTAATATACAATTTGCTCTTGATCCAAAAAGCCAGGATTATAAAGTTATTGAAGTAAATGCAAGGCTTTCAAGAAGCTCTGCTCTTGCGTCTAAGGCTACAGGATATCCTCTTGCATATATTGCTGCCAAACTTGCTTTAGGACATTCTCTTACAGAGCTGAATAATAAAGTTACTGGAGTGACGAAGGCTTGCTTCGAGCCTGCTTTAGATTATTGTGTTGTTAAAATTCCAAGATGGGATTTAAATAAATTCACAAAAGCTTCAAAAAATATTGGGAGCAGCATGAAAAGCGTTGGTGAAGTCATGGCTGTTGGACGAAAATTTGAAGAAGCTCTTCAAAAGGCAATTAGAATGCTTGATCTTGGAATGTATGGAATTTGCTGCAACAATATGAATTTTTCGAATCTAGAAGATGAGTTAAAAAATCCAACAGACGAAAGGATTTTTGCTGTTGCGCAGGCAGTTGATGAAGGATTAAGCATAGACCAAATTTACCAGCTTACTAAGATTGATAAATGGTTTTTGTATAAAATTAAAAATATTTTTGCATCTAGAGAAAAATTGATTAAGGAATTTTCAAAAGAAAGTGTTTTAGATGCCAAGAAACACGGCTTTTCAGACAAGCAGATTTCCATTATCACAGGAAAGCCAAAAAAAGAAATTTTAGATTTTAGAAATGAAAATAAAATCCTGCCTTTTGTAAAGAAAATTGATACTTTGGCTGCAGAATATCCTGCACAAACAAACTATTTATACATGACTTATAATTCAATCGAAGATGATATTGAATTCAAAGACTCGCCGGTTTTACTTCTTGGATCAGGGACTTATAGAATTGGAAGCAGTGTTGAGTTTGACTGGTGCTGTGTTAATTGCACTAGAACATTAAAAAAACTGGGACACAAAACAAGCATATTAAATTATAATCCAGAAACTGTGAGCACTGACTACGATGAGTGTGACTTCTTATTTTTTGAAGAGATTTCTTTTGAAAGTGTTTATGACATATACAAGAAAATAAACCCAAAAAGAATTGTTTTTTCAATGGGCGGGCAAATTCCGAATAATCTTGTTGTTGAATGCTCAGAACACGGAATGCCTATTTTAGGGACTAGAGCTGAAAATATCGATAAGGCAGAAGACAGATATAAGTTTTCCCAGCTTTTAGAGAGACTTGAAGTTGATCAGCCAATATGGAAAGAGCTTACAACTATTACAGAAGCTAAAATGTTTTCAAATAACATTGGATATCCTGTTCTTGTAAGGCCATCTTATGTTTTAAGCGGCGCTGCAATGAATGTTGCTTATGATGACGAATCTTTGGAACTTTATCTGATGAAGGCGTCTAAATTATCTCAGGAATACCCTGTTGTTGTAAGCAAATATATTTCAGGGGCAAAAGAAATAGAACTTGATGCTGTTGCACAGAATGGAAGAATTGTTGCTAGCGCAATTACAGAGCATGTAGAAAATGCCGGTGTTCACAGCGGAGATGCTACAATAGTTATACCGCCTCAAAAATTATATCTTGAAACTGTCAGGAGAGTTAAAGAAATTTCAGGGAAAATTGCTATGGCATTGGAAATCACAGGGCCTTTCAACATACAATTTATAGCTAAAGATAATGAAGTTAAAGTTATTGAATGCAATTTAAGAGCATCGAGAAGTTTTCCATTTATTTCAAAGGCTTCAAAAATAAATTTTATAGAGATAGCAACTAAAGTTATGTTAAACGAGCCAGTTAATGAGATAAGGAGCACTCTTGATTTAGATTATGTTGCTGTCAAGGCTCCGCAATTTTCTTTTTCAAGAATTAAGGGAGCAGATCCTGTTTTGGGTGTTGAGATGGCCAGCACTGGAGAGGTTGCTTGTTTTGGCGAGAGTTTGGAGGAGGGTTTTTTGAAGGCTATTTTAGCTGCAGGATTTCATTTACCTGGAAAAAATATTCTTTTAACAATTGGAGGAGACTTGAAAAAGGAAAGATTTCTGGAAGAAATGCAAAAATTACATAAACTTAAATATAATTTATATGCTACTGACAAAACTTCTGAGTTTTTAACTAAAAACAATATTAATAATACTAAGGTTTTCAAGGTTGGAGAAGGAAAACATCCAGATATTGTTGATTTAATAAGAAATAAAGAAATTGATCTTGTTCTTAATTTTCCGCAAGAAATAAGAAAAGATTTTGGAGCAGGATATTTAATTAGGAGAAATGCTGTTGATTTCGGAATACCTCTTATCACAGACATTCACCTTGCCAAGCTTCTTGTTGAGTGCCTTGAAAAGAAAACTCTCGATTCTTTACGTATAAAAAGCTGGGACGAGTATAGAGTTAATGGGGGTTGAATTTTAGTGCAATAATGTTTATATATTAATTGATTTTCTGAAAATTATGGCAAAGACAAAATTAGAGGAAGCTGTTGAAAATATGATTGCCTTTAAAGTTATTACTAGCACAACTGGAAGTATAAGCGATAGAGCAAAAAGAAAATTAGAACTATTTAGCAGGGATGTTTATGATCGACTAAAAAAAGATGAGGGCTTTTCTGAAGATTCAATAGTTGAGGCAAGAATTCGATGGGAAGATAAATTGGCTGCTAAAGGAATGAAGTTGGGAATAGATGAATTTAAACAACAATACCCAAAAGAAGGAGAGATTCTACAGCAGATTATTGATACGCATAGGGGAGCGAGAAGAGCATATATTGATTTTAATTCTAGTGAAGAATTGCCGCAAGATTTTTATTTAAAAGTTATTCAGAGTTTCGGGATTACACCAAGGCAAGCAATTAAGGTTTATGAAGCTGTTACGATTTTTCAAGAATCTTTGGGTAAAAAAGGGCCATATAACTTTTTGTTGCCTGAGTAAGTTTTCCTCAAAAAATGCGCCATCCGGGAGTTGAACCCGGCTCTCAACCTTTTTCCGAAATTTATGCGCAAATTGACATTTGCTTGTAGACTGGAAAATTTACAATTTTCCATCAACTCCAATTTCATAAATGAAATTGTCGTGGGAAGGTCGAATTCTACCGATAAACTAATGACGCCTAAAAACCTACGGTTTTTATATTCCCTCAAGCGATTTTCTCTCTTTGCCTTTTGGGAAAATCTTTAACCCGTAGTTTTATTTAAATAAGTACATTTTTATAGGTTTTAATCTTTTATGTAATATGAAAAAGAGACCTCAAAAATCAAAGATATTTAATTCTGTTAATATTATTCTTATTGCTTTGCTTTTTGTTGAATTGGTTTTTATAATTAATGAAGGTGGTTTGACGGGAAATCAGGTGAAGAGTGTTATTGAAAATAATTTAGGCAAAAGCTCAAGTTCTGTTAATACTTTAATTTCAAATAGCCAAGATAGATATTCTTTAGAATTAGACATTCCGGATTATCTCTCGGAAAACTTGCGTCATCCGCAAAGGTTCTTTTCTGGGAGAAAGATTAAGATTGTAGATAAAAGCAATAAAAATTATTTTCCCTTTTCAATTATTTTGACCAAAAGAGATAGCACGACAAAAGAGATTCTCTCAAAAGAAATTATAGGGGCGACTAAGTCCAAAGAAAATGGAGAAGGTGGCTTTGTAGTTGAAATTCCTAAAGATACGGTTTCCGGATATTATACTTTTGACTTTAAGATTAAAAAAGATAAGGTGATTAGGTAAGTTCCGGACTAATCACGCCCCATTTAATACAAATATCA
>CAYQXU010000019.1:0-15609 GCA_964421685.1 Candidatus Woesearchaeota archaeon | reverse complement strand
TTTTAGACGTCGTTAGAAGCCCCACAGCTTGCTGTGATTGGGAGGTTCACTTTTTCCTTTTTATTTTATTAATGTCTTTAACCTAAAGTTAACATTTCGGTCGAGGCGTTTATTTTTTAAACCCGAAAATCTTAGTATAATAACAAAAAAGGTGAAAAAATGAAGCTTGAAGTTGAAGTAAAGGTAAAGGTAAATAATGCTTCTGAATTAAGAAATAAAATCAAGAAAATAGCAATCCATGAAAAAACAGAATCAAGAGGGGATGATTATTTTGCTTTGAAAGGAGAGCGCTATCCAAGAAAAGCATTTAGGATTAGATATGATGGAAAGAAGTTCGTTGTCAACTTCAAAAAACATCTTAAAAATTTATACAGTGATGGAATAGTTGTTAAGGAAGAATATGAATTTAGGCTTACAGACGTTGAGCACATAGGAAACTTTCTTGCTTTACTTGAAGATCTGGGTTTTAAACCGTGGGTTAAAAAAAGAAAACACACAGAGTCTTATTTATGGAAAAAAGATAAAAGAGTTGTTATAGAAATAAATCATGTAGAACATATAGGGATGTACATGGAAATTGAATTCTTGGCAGCAAAAGACCAAGTTCCTATGGCTAAAAAGAAAATTCTAGAAGTCTTAAAAGAGCTTGAAATAAAAAAAACAGATATTGATAATGTTGGCTACACAAGAAGACTTTACGATAAAGGAATAAAAGACTCAAAATATTTCATAACAAAAAAATTCAAGAAAAAAGGTTCTTAAAAATGCCAAAGTATGTAATAAAAAAAGGAAAATCATATTGGCCATCTAATGAATTAAAGAAAACAGCTTGGATAACTGATCCTTCTATATACAAAAAAGCCGAAAAAAATCCTATAAAATTCTGGGAAAATCTAGCAAAGGAAGGAATTAAATGGGAAAAGCTCTGGAAAAAAACATATGATGAAAAACTTCCTTACTTCAAATGGTTTAAAGGAGGAAAATTAAATTTCTCTGTAAATGCTTTGGACAGACACCTTGAAAATGGCAGTAAAAATGCTCTGATATGGATTCCAGAGCCTTTAAATGAAAAGCCAATTAAATTTACATATGATGAATTGCACGAAAAAGTAAACAAGTGTGCAAATATGTTAAAGAAATTAGGCGTTAAAAAAGGAGATGTTGTTTCTATATACCTTCCTTTAGTTCCTGAATTAGTAATTTCAATGCTCGCGTGCACAAGACTAGGAGCTATCCACACAATCGTCTTCTCTGCATTCGCTCCTAATGCTCTTCAAGCAAGAATACAAGACGGAGAATCAAAAATTCTTATAACTGCAGATGGATATTATAGAAAAGGCAAAGAACAAACTCTTCTTGACAAAGCAAAGCAAGCAATAAAAAGCACTAAAGTAAAAAAAATAATTGTTGTCCAAAGATTAAACAAAAAAATCAAGTTAAGTAAGCCATATTATTCTTTTAACGAAGAGCTTGAAAAATGTGCAGACTATTGCATTCCAGAAATAATGAACTCTGAAGATAATTTATTTATCTTATACACTTCAGGAACAACAGGCAAACCTAAAGGAATTGTGCACGACACAGGAGGTTATGCTGTTCAATCGTATTACACTGCCAAATGGGTTTTTAATTTGCATAAGGATGATGTTATGTGGTGCACTGCAGACATAGGCTGGATTACAGGCCACACTTATGCAGTCTACGGGCCGTTGCTTAATGGATGCACAACTTTAATCTATGAAGGAACTCCTGATTTTCCAGATTATGATAGGTGGTTTAAAATAATAGATGAAAATAAAGTCTCTGTTTTCTATACAGCCCCAACAGCATTAAGAATGCTGAAAAAATATGCAAATACATTCGCAAGCAAACACAAACTCTCAACATTAAAAATGTTGGGAACAGTTGGCGAGCCTATCGATGAAGAAACATGGAATTGGTATTTCAAAACTTTAGGCAAATCTAGATGTCCTATAATAGATACATGGTGGCAGACAGAAACCGGAGGAACTTTAATTAATGTTCTTCCAGGCATAGGTCCTTTTATCCCAACAATCGCAGGAAAAAGTTTTCCAGGAACACGTCATGAAATTCTTGATGAAAAAGGTAAAAAATCTCCAAAAGGAAATCTAGTCCAGCTAAGTCCTTTCGCTCCAGGAATGTTGCACGGAGTTTTAAATAATCATAAAAAATACGTGGATACTTATTGGAGCAGATTCAAGAAAAAATACGACACAAGTGATGGAGCTATTTATGTAAATAATTTATTTAGAATAACAGGAAGAACAGATGATGTTATGAAAGTTGCAGGCCACAGAATTTCAACAGCAGAGATTGAAAATGCTATAGGCGGTCATAAGCTTGTCAACGAATCTGCAGTTGTCCCAATTCCTGATAAAATGAGAGGTGAAGTTCCTGTTGCATTTGTAGTCCTAAGGAAAGGAACTCCTACAGAAAATCTTGAGTCAGAGATAAAAAAACATGTTGATGATACTGTAGGCCCTATAGCAAGACCATCAAAAACTTATTTTGTAAACGACTTGCCAAAAACAAGATCGGGAAAAATTATGCGAAGAATTCTTAAAAACATCTTAAAAAACGAGGAGCCGGAAGGCTTAATGACTTTAGTAAATCCTGATTGTGTTGATGATATTAAAAAGGCAGTTAAAGAAGCCCAAGTTAAGAAATAAGTTCTAATCATAAAAAGGTTTAAATACCATTTAATATAAATATATATTATATGGTAAGAGTACTAACAGAAAGAGAGAAAGAAATAATAAATAAGAAAATTATTGGGCTTAGTTTAACTCAAAATGAATCAAATATTTTGAGCAGGTTTGTCAGACCTAAGCTAAGGGAAATAAGCCAGATAAACTCAAATATGCTCTTAAACAAGCTGGAGTACAATCAAAAAGCCGCTTCAATTGAAAGCAAGATAAAGAAAATTTTATTAGAAAATATTCCTCAAGTAGATTCAATAATAATCTGTGGTTCAGCAGTGCAAAATAATTACAAAGAATATAATGATATTGATGTGATAGTAGCAACTAAAAAAATATTAACAAAAAGCAAAAAAAAGAAAAAAGAGCTGATAGAAAAAGTAAAAAAAGCAGGAAAAGATGAAGATCTTAACTTAGATGTTCAAATATATGCAAAAAAATCAATTTTATATCAATATCCTAATAATCCTTCTTTAATCTATCAATTAAAAGATTCTAAGACAATTTATGGTAAATTAAAGATTCATGG
Organism: Candidatus Woesearchaeota archaeon; assembly: GCA_964421685.1. GTDB lineage: Archaea > Nanobdellota > Nanobdellia > Pacearchaeales > GW2011-AR1 > CAYQXU01. The sequence goes on along the minus strand of CAYQXU010000019.1, from coordinate 12,360 downwards.
CAAAATAGCTCTTTCCAGTTTAAATTTAAGGATGAAGCTGGATTGGAGTGAGGGCTTGAATATTTTTTCAACGGCAGATGAAATATACTATGCTATTAGAAACGCCATACTTGTCCTATTGTTAATGAACAAAAAGATAGACAATTACGAATTGAGAAAAAACGTAGTTAATGTTTTAGGAGAAGATTTAGTTGCTAAACTAAGGAGCAACCAGGCTTCTAAATCAGAGAAGAAACTAGCCCTGACTTACCTAAATTTAATGGTTAATTATCTGGAAACAGAGCTAAAAAATAAAAAATGGGAAAAAATAGAGATACAGAATCCTTAGTCAGATTAATGGTAAATACAATTGTGCATGAAATTGTAGTAAAACATACAAATAAACCAGAGTCAAAGCATTTTCTAAGCTCTGAAATAGCAGAATACAGAAACCAGACAGAAAAGATGGCAGAACAGCATAATTGGAATGACAAAGATAAAGAACAAATAAGAGAAAAAATCTTAAAAAGGATTAAAGAGAAGCTATCCTCTAAATATCCAGATGTATCTTTCTCAGCAAAAGAAGCTGAGAAATTAGTAAATGAAGAAATAAAAGATCTGTTGTAAAAATTTATTAGCCTGATTGTGTCAATAGTATAAAGAAGACTGTTGGATAATTTTAGTGTTTTTTAATATAGTGCCTAAAATTTTTATCAGCTGGATTAACACACTTAATTAAACCTTCTTTTTTCATATCTAAAAGAACTCGACTTACAGAGCTTCTATGTTTTTTAAGTTCTAATGCTATTTCTGTTGCGGTTTTAGCCTTATCTAATCTGGTCCAAACCTCTCTTCTTAACCTACTTTTCTTTAGAAATATCTCTAAGCGAAGCTCTTTTTTCATGATACATAAGCGTAACAAATATTAAAAAGAAAGGGTGACAGAGGCGTAACATTTATAATACAAAGAAAGTTAACTTAAATATGGAGAAAAAGTTTCAAAATAAGAATTGGTTTAAGAGACATCCCATTTGGGACGTAATCATAATTATCTTGATCGTGGGTATTTTTTGGAGTGCCTTAAAAGGAACTGTTCCAGATAAAATAGTACAAAATGTTCCTGATTCTGCCGTCAATGAACAAAAAGAAGTGCCGGGCGATGCCTATTCAAATGCCCAAGATCAACAAGTAAAAAAGGGTGAAGGTTACGAAAGAGTAAACCCAACTACATTTAATAATAGTCTAAAAACAACCTTGGGGGTATCTCAAATAGTAACTGCAGAGTATACTCTCTTAAGCCTAATCAGAGGAGAAGAGGCTTGGAAGATTATAGAAAAAGAAAATCAATTCAACTCTCCACCGAGTGAAGGTAAAGAATACATTCTTGTTAAAATGCGTTTTCATTTGATTAGTACTTCTGACAATAAAGCATATGAAATTCCTTGGACAATATTTACAGCTATTTCCGAAGATGGGATTGGATATGACGGATTCGATGCTTTAGTTTTACCTGAACCATATTTGTTGGGTAAAGAAGTTTTCCCGGGCGCTACTTACGAAGGTTGGTTTGTTGTAGAAGTTAAGAAAAATGACAAAAAACCTGTTTTAAGAATAAGCTACCCTGGAGTAACTGATGAACTTTGGTTTAAACTTTATTAATTTAAAATGGAGAATAAAAAACATACTTATGCAATCGGGAGCAAAGAAGGGCCAGTTATGTATGATGGAACAGTATATAATTCTCAAAAACAATTAAATAAATACTTTTTAATCGGAATAGGAATTGTTGCTACCATTATTTTATTTTTCTACCTTAACAGTAGCTCCTCTTCTACATCCTCGTCAAATATATACACTGTTGAAATTGGAGGAACTTCTGGAACTGAATTTACTGGTAATATTGGTGGCGGGGGAAGTAGCCAAACAATTGAAGGGATAGTGCCTGCAACATACACTATTACTGGTTGGCCTGCTGTGGCAGTAATACAAAAAACTGGAGAATATGGAACTATCTCAGTTGAAATTAGTAAAAATGGTGAAGTTCTTGATAGTCAATCAACTTCCGCAAGTTATGGTGTTGTTACGGTTAATTCTGGCTAAACTATTTTTTCAAAAATCTCATCCTCCAAAAACCATTTTTTCTCCAGAAAGACTTTCGTTAAATCTCCTTCGTCGTTTCAACAAAATTTATCGCATACTTTTTATTTTTGGCTCTTCTTTTCATAAAGAAATCAACAACAAAGGCAGAAACTCCCAGCATCAATAAATATATTGCTCCAGTTTTAGAAAAAGAAGGGAGAGTATCTTTTGACAGGTAAGTAATAATTCCGGAAACAACGCCTATGCTGGCCAAAATTTGTATCGACCTTATGCCAGATTGAGTCGCCTTTCCTTCAATTTCAGTCATTCTATTAATTGACATATTAACATAATCCATAGTCATTTTCCAAATTTCTTTTATATAAGACAAAGTATTAAGCAAATCTTCAAACCTGTACCGAAAAAGCTCAATCATGCTGCTCTCGATTCCAAGTTCTTTCGCAAGAGAAGCGCGCGTATTTGCGTAAGCTCCCATTTGATTAATCCGGTTATTTATCAGCTCAATTGTTTTTTTATATCCCTCCAGCTTGTTGCGATAATCGACCACCTCTTTTCCATCTACGTATTTCTTTTCCTTAATTGCTGCAATCTCCTCCCAGATTTTTCTGTGAATATTCAAATATTTATGAAGCTGATCCTTAAATTCTCTGAAAAATATCTGCATCTCAACAAGTTTTTTTACATCGCTCTTCTGTCCTCTTTTTGCTATTAAAAAAATATAATCTTCAGTTTTATAGACGCTAAAATCTTTGGAGTGTGTTTCGCTGTACAATTCGCCATACTTTTTGCCAATCTTAAAGGTATTTGGAGAATCATCGTAAAAAATTATTACAACTTGATGATTTTCTTGAAGACCCGATAATACTTTTGGAATCGGCGCGCCAAGAGAGAAAATATAATTAATGGCTGGACTAAAGCAAGCATCAAAATAATCTTTCATTTTCTGTTCAGCTGATTCTATTTCATCAGAGATGACTTCCAAAATATACAAGCCATCCTCATAATATCTTATTTCTATTCCGGATTTTGTCTCAACTTTAACATATTCTAAGTTCCCAATTTCCCTTGTTACGTATTTCAAGTCCAAGAGTTTATGCAACCTTTCCAATTCTTTTTTTGATAAATCGAGCCTGGATATTCCCTTTGAAAGAAATTCGAAAATCTCTGTCAAGTGAAGAGTAGTCCTCTGATACCAGCCTCCAAAGTATATATTCTTCTTATCACCCATGCCAAGAAAACAAAATTAAAGTATAAAAACCTATCCGCAAGTATATCAAAACCTTTTTAAATGAATTTTAGCTCTATCAAATATCGTTATCTTTTCAGCTCGCTCGCAGGGGCGGGTGGCGAGTGATTTCGCGAGGAACAAAATAGGATTATAAAACCCCAAGCGAAGTCACGAGTTCGGGGAGATAGCAGAGGGATAATCAAACATGAAGAGAAGCTCTAGACGTTGGAAAAAGAAAAGGCAAATGCGCTGGAAATGGCAGCGTAAAAAGCTTAGAAAGGAAAAGCACAAAAGAAAAGTGAAGAGAGCTAGAGCGAAGTAAGCCATAATAATTATTTCTTAACCACAACAATCTTTATAAGCCGATTCTTAATTATAAGATAAATTAAAAATAGGAGGAAATGCTACGCGATTTTCTTCGGAGGCAATTTAAAAAATCGCTTATCCGAACTTAAAGGGAAAATCGAAAAAAACCGCAGGTTGTTTTTAATGGTATCAGAAATCTGGACAGAAAAATACAGGCCTTCTAAATTCCCTGAATTAGTTGGCCAAGAGGATATAGTAAAAAGAGTCGAGTCTTTGACTTCTTCATTAAACATTCCACACTTGCTGTTTGCAGGCCCTGCAGGAACAGGCAAATCCACACTAGCACTTATTATAGTAAAAAGCCTATTCAGAGAAACGTGGAAAGAAAACTATCTAGAACTTAATGCCAGCGATGAAAGAGGAATAAATATTGTAAGAGAAAAAGTAAAGAACTTCGCTAGGACGAAGTCAATAGGGCAAGTCCCGTTTAAAGTAATTTTTATGGACGAAGCTGACGCGCTGACTCCTGAAGCCCAGCAAGCGCTAAGAAGAACAATGGAAAACTATTCTGCAACATGCAGATTTATTCTTTCTTGCAATTATTCAAGTAAAATAATAGACCCTATACAGTCTAGATGTGCGATATTTAGATTTAAGCTAATAGAAAAAAAGGAGATGGATAGAGTGATAGACAAGATTGCTTTAAGTGAAAAACTCTTAATAGATCCAAAAGCAAAAGAGATAATCTACGAGGGAAGTGAAGGAGACTGCAGAAAAACAATAAACATTCTTCAAGCAACAGCAGCAATTTCACCTTCAATAACAGCAGAGCTGGTTTCCACAATAATTTCAAGTGCAAAACCTAAAGACATAAGAGTTGTTTTAGACTATGCGCTGTCTGGAGACTTCCAAAAATCACGGGAAAAACTATTAGACGTAATGTTAAGAGAAAGCATTTCTGGACAAGATGTTATAAAAGCCATACAAAAAGAAATATGGAATCTTCCAGTAGAGCCTGAACTAAAAGTCAAGTTAACTGAAAAAACAGGCGAGTCAGAATTTAGAATTGTCGAAGGTTCCGATCCTTTTATTCAACTGCAGGCTCTTTTGGCAAGTTTTGTCCTTGCTGGCTTAGCGAAATAACAATTTACTTAACACAACTAATATTTATTAATAAATGTATATTGACGGGACCCAAGAAAGTACACTGAAAGCTAGACTTTATACAGAATTTCGTGAAATTGAATTAGAAAGATTAAGGAGAGATGAACCCTCAAGATATTATAAAATAATCAATAATGCTCAAGAGTTTGAACATGAAAGATGGGCTTATATAGATAATAAATATAGTGAATTAAGGAACGATCCTAATAAAAAAGAAGAATACTTAAAGAAAAAATGAACGATAAAAGTTGGGTTGAAAAGTACAGGCCAGAAAAATATTCTGAAATTAGAGGGCAAGAAGCAACAATACAGAAAGTCAAGTCATTTATCGAGGATTTTAAAAACAAAGATAAAGGATCACTTATTCTCTATGGCCCTCCTGGCACAGGCAAAACAACAATTGCCCATGTTTCTGCTAAAGAAACAAAATCTGAAATTTTTGAGTTAAACGCTTCAGATTTAAGAGATAAAGCAAGTCTTGCAGAAATTTTAAAGCCAGCAATAGAGCAAAAACCACTATTCAAACAAAATAAAATAATTCTTGTAGATGAAGTTGACGGAATTTCAAAAGTGGATTGGGGCGGACTAGCTGAACTCGAGGCATTAATGGAATCAAGCCAGATTCCAGTAATAATAACTGCAAACGACATATGGGATAAGAAATTTAATACTATAAGAAAAATGTCAGAACTCATTCAGTTTAAGGAAATAGATTACAAAACAATAAAAGAAGTTCTAGTAAACATTTTATGGAAAGAAAATCTAAAAATAGACGGAGATACGCTGACAAAAATATCAATAAGGGCAAAAGGAGATTTAAGAGCAGCAATAAATGATCTTCAGGGCATCTCGAAGGTTAAAGATCCTGCCTCTCTTGTATTCGACGAAAGAAACAAAGAAATTGACATATTTAATGCTCTAAGACTTATATTCAAAGGAAAACCCACAGAAGAAACAACTCGCTTATTTGACTCTGTGAACATGCCTCTTGATGAAATAATTCTCTGGATTGAAGAAAACATTCCTTCAGAGTATCAGGGAGTAGAACTTGCAAGAGCTTACGACTTGCTAAGTAAAGTAGATATATTCAAAGGAAGGATTTACAAGCAGCAATACTGGAGATTTTTAGTTTATGAAAACCTGCTTTTAAGTTATGGAATATCCTCTGCAAAAAGAAATCTAAAAACAGGCTTCACGTCATATAAAAAACCAGAAAGAATACTCAAGATTTGGCTTCATAACCAAAGAACAGCAAAAAAGAAAACAATAGCCCAAAAATACGCACATTATGTTCACGTTGGCGAAAAGCGGGCATTGAATGAATTCCCAATACTAAAGCCAATTCTTAAAAATCCCCTAGTTCAGAAAGAACTCAGACTCACACAGGATGAAATTGAGTATTTGGAGAAATGATTGATTTATCAGTAAATAATATTTTTATTCTCCAGATCCATTTCTCCCTCTCGAAAAATAATTAGCACGCATTATTGCATATCCTATAAGACAATGTTTAGAGGTATTCTCTCCAATTGTATTTGAACAAAAATTAGTTCTAGGATCGTAATATTGACAATTCAAGTTAAATCCTCTAATATTATTTACAGGTCTTGTAACCTCTACTTGAGCATCATCTATTTTAAGATCCCCATAAACCCCTTCACATCGAATAGGAGAAGTAATAAGAACAACTTTTTCTACTCCTACTCCTGATGAACATCCAATATCCATAAATTAAATAACACTCTCACCTTTTTAAGCATTATTAAGAAATAGTATATATAATCTAACCACTCTTCTTCGTCAATTCTGCATCAATTATCTTCTGGAATTCAGAGAAAGGATAAGCTCCTGCAATTAATTTTCCATTTATGAAGAAAGCTGGAGTTCCTGTCACTCCATAGCCCGATCCATCAGCAACATCTTTTTTTATTTCATCAGCTCTTTTTCCAGAGTCCAAGCATTCGTCGAACTTTGCTGTATTCAGCTTAAGGTCCTTAGCATATTGCTTAAGGCTGTCAGTCACCCCAGAAATTCCTTTGCTTTGATAAGTTGACGTAAGGTCAGCTTGATTCTCAAATAGCTTATTATGATATTCCCAGAACTTGCCTTGTTCATATGCGCATCCTGCAGCTTCTGCTGCTTTTTCAGCATAAGGATGAATGTCTGAGAGCGGGAAGTCTCTGAAAACAATGTTTGCTTTTCCTGTATTTACATACTGAGTCACAATCTGGTTGTAAGTATCTTTATAGAATTTCCCACAGTAAGGGCATTCAAAATCAGAAAACTCGACAATTGTAACAGGCGCGGCCTTATTTCCTTTAACAGGATCGTCGTCAACAGAAACCTGAACAACTGCATTTCCATTTCCTGCTGGCTGAGTGGAATTTTGAGAAGCATTTAATGCAGCGTCAATAGGGACAAGACCCTGAATTAAATTAACACCATCAGCTGTAATATAAACAGGAACTTGAGTTCCCTGATAATTAACATCAATTTCATAAATGCCGTCCTTAAGGCTGGTTTTAACATATTGAACATTGCCTGCTCCTACTTGTGCATTAAGAAAACTCATAACTTTTTGCGTTACAACATCTTTGTTTGCAACCCCAACAGCTCCGCCTGTTATGCCTCCTGAAAAACTAGATATGATAAGTATGAGCGCAACAACACCTAAAACTAAAGTTGAAAGAATCCATGGGTTTTCCCTGACTTTGTCAGTAACGCTTGGGCCTTGGCTATCAGCAACAGGTTTCGAAGGAGTAACTGTTGGCTTGACCTCAGCATGCGGCTTTTTATCAGCTTCCATTAAAAACTTATGAAAAAGCCTTTTATAAAGATTATGGTTCAATCTTCCATATTTACAGCTAAATATATAAATGATTTTGAGTTATTTTAATTATGGAAAACAAAGAGGTTTTTTTTCAGAGCTATCAGAGGCAATTAAAAGCTCTGATTGGACGGCTGGATCGAAAACCCGCAGGAGGTTTTCAATGCCATACGACATATTAATAGGAAGAGATGAGTCTGATAAAAAATCTTTCGGAGACAGAGGTCTTGTATTTTTGGGCAAAGGTTTTGTGAAAATGGGACAGTACACTTCTCTAAGTAATAAAATTCTAATGGATGTCGCAAGAAGCCATGTTGTTCTTGTTGCTGGGAAAAGAGGAAGCGGAAAAAGCTATACACTAGGAGTTATAGCAGAAGAACTCTCAAACTTGCCTAAAGAAGCAAGCCAGAATATTTCTTCGCTGATTTTTGACACAATGGGAATTTACTGGACAATGAAATTCAAAAACGAAAAAGACAGGGATTTGTTGGCAGAATGGAATTTAAAAAGCAATAATCTCCCTGTAAAAATATTTGTTCCATACGGGCATTACGATAAATATCTGGAAAAATCAATTCCTGCAGATGATAAATTTGCATTAGATGTTTCAGAACTGGCGCCAGAAGACTGGATAATAACTTTCAATCTTGACATTATACATCCCATTTCCATATTGATTGAAAGAATAATAAACCAATTAAATGAAAAGGGAAAATTTACTATTGCAGATATAATTTCAAAAATAGAAGAGGATAAAAAAACAAACATAGAAGTTAAAAATGCAGCAATAGGATTGTTTGAAGCAGCAGAAACATGGGGCATTTTTGCTGAGAAATCCAAAGAAACAACTCAAATAAAAGATTTGGTGTCTCCTGGAAAAACATCTGTAATTGATTTAAGTGTTTACAATTCAGTTGGAGCTTTTAATGTGAGGGCTTTAGTTATAAGCATTGTTTCTAGAAAAATATTCAGCCAAAGAATGGAAACAAGAAAAGCAGAAGAAGTGAAAGCTGTTTCAAAGGGCCTTAGTTTGCTAGAGTATAGCGAAAAAAAAGATAATCCTCTAGTGTGGATTTTTATAGATGAAGCTCACGAGTTCCTGCCGTTAGAAGGAAAAACTCCTGCAACAGACGCGTTGATACAATTGCTAAGAGAAGGAAGGCAGCCTGGAATTTCCCTAGTTCTAGCCACTCAACAGCCAGGCCAAATTCATAAAGATGTCATGACACAGTCAGATATTGTTATAAGTCATAGAGTCACATCAGAACCCGATCTTAAAGCGCTAAATCAGATAATGCAATCTTATCTTCTTGAAAACATAAGGCAGTATATGGACGATCTTCCATCTTTAAAGGGTTCTGCAATAGTTCTCGACGACAATTCTGAAAGAATATATCCGATAAGAGTGCGCCCTCGTTTCACCTGGCATGGAGGAGAAGCTCCTACCGCAATCAAAGGTGAGAAGAAATTGTAAATTTAAGGGATGATGACTACAAGAAATATAAAAAAATGAGTCTAGATAACAAATTAAAAAGTGAAATTGAAGATAAGTTAAAAGAGATAATAGTACAACAGCTAAAATGTCTGGATATAAAATATGACTCAATAAAGCTGGATTCAAATTTTCATGACCTTGGCGCAGACGATATAGACCTCATGGAGATGAGAATGGCTGTGGAAGAGGAATATAAAATCTTCATCACGGATGAAGAAGCTCAGAAAATACTGACTGTCGGGCAGGCAGTAGATTATATCTCCGAACATTATAAACCATAACAAAAAACGTCAAAAAAACTTGAGTGTTTTTGAAACACCACAATGCTTTTAAACTAAAAATAAATTTGTACAAGATGGCACTAGATGACAAATTAAAAAGTGAAATTGAAGAAACAGTTATTTCAATGGCTTCTGAAGCTCTTGATGTCAAGAAGGAAACTATTACTAAAAACTCAAAATTCAAAGACGATCTTGGCGCAGACTCGCTTGACACTGTTGAATTGATTATGGCGTTTGAGAATAAATACAAATTAAAGATAGAAGATAAAGATGCTCAAAAACTGTATACTATAGGGGATGTCATTGACTATATAACAGCAAACTACAAACCTTAATCAAAGATAGTTTTATAAATAACAATAATTCTTGAGAAATATGCCAGAAGAATATTCAGCCCTAAATATAAGGCATAGATTGGTAAAAATAAGAAAAGATGCTGGAGAGCCAAATAGGAGATTAACAGTCCTATCTAGAATGGCTTATGAGTTTGGAACTCCTGAAAATTTGTACAATTCAAATATGTCGGATGATGAAATAGTTGAAGTTACATTAAATTGTCAAGTTAATCCTTCTCCTCTTGAGGTAGAAATGGAAAAAGAAGTAGTGCAATATTTATAAAACAATAAAATCAATTCTAACTCTATACCTATAAGGTCCGATTTCCCCCGCCTTCTTGACTTTTACAATTTTAATTTTCATTCTTGCTTTCTTAGCTTGAGATTTAATTTTTTCTGCAATTGATTTTATTTCTTCTTCCTTGCAGAAATCATAATAAAAAATCTTCGTTCCTTTCTTTGACAAAACAAAAGCTTCCTGCAAAAAAGAGTCTTTCAGTTGTGGTCTCGGCATAACTATTACATCGAAATATCTAGGAGTATTTAACAATTTGTCTCGCTGCGCTCGATAATTTGCAGAACTATTAAAATAACCCGTATTTTGTTTCGCATTAACATTTAGATTAATATCGCAAGCGTTTAGCGAGTGCAAATTTTTGGTTGAGGGATGGCGAGCAATTTCACGAGGTGTGGTACTGGATTGGTAGAGTGGAGTTGTGAGATGGGAGCAAGATAAAATCTTCCTCGCAACTTTCTTTATGTCTCCATCTAAAAATAAAATCTTGTCCTTAACCTTATTCAACTCAGCATTAAATCTTCCATATTTATTCGCTTCTTTATTAATTTCATTCGAGTATACTTGAGCCCCTGACTTTCTGGCAATTGCAACTGAAAATGGCGCAGCTCCGGCAAACATAACAAGAACTTTGTCTTTTTTTCTGATTAAGGAAGCAATTTCTTTTCTTTCATTGCTTAATCTAGGGGAAAAATAAGTTTTGTCAATGTTAAATCTGAAAACACAATCATTTTCCCTATACAAAACTTCTTTTGTTTTCTCGCCGGCAATAAATTTAGTCTCTTGTTTTCTAAGCCTTCCCTTAAACTTTCCAGATTTTTCAAGAACTGTTTTTATTGACTTGTTTCCGTTTAGCAATTTTTGTGCAAATTTTCTCTTTTCTGTAGCCTTTGTACTCTTTGAAAATTTAACTAAAGCAATGTTCCCAAAAATATCGTAAGATTTAAAAATTTTTTTCATTCTCCAGTATTTTTTTAGCCTCCAGCAAAAAATCATTTGCATCAGTGATGGAATGTCTCGCCTCTTCACTAGAAATCTCTTTTATTGACCTATAAAGGATATTATGCCTCTCTAATTGATAGCTCTTAAAAGACTCTACTAGCTTGATTTTTAGTTTATCTTTATACTTTTCTCTAAGGTAAACATAAACAGCGTGATGGCTTTTTTCCTGAATCCCATCACAGTACAGCAACGCTCGTGCAGCATGAAACATAGAAGTATAAGCTGCAAGAAAACTCTCATCAAAGAAATCTTTCTCTACCAATTTTTTAGATCTTAATAGCTTATTTTCAGCTATTTTTAAAGAGTTTTTCACTTTTTCCGTATCAACAGGAATTTTTCTTAATAACCTGCTCTCAAACAAATCATCTACATCCTTACTAGCCATGTTAATCAACTAAAGGCATCTCCCCTATTAAATTTATGCCAGTAGAAATAACTTCCTGATAAAAAGCTTTATTGGTTCGTGGCTGCTTCTTCCACTCCAGCCATGAAAAAACGTGAGGGGTTATTTCTCTATCAAGCTTTTCTTGTTTTTTAGCGATAATCTCTTTTATCTCCTTTCCACTTGCCCCTATGCAAACTAAATCAATATCACTCTTAAAGTCATCTAACCCCTTTGCCATGCTTCCGAACAAAACAACATGAGAAGCTGTTTCTTTTAAGTCGTCAAGAAGGCCAGAATTCTCAAGCTTCTTAAGTGAAAAAGTTATTTTTATATTTCTAAAAACTATGGAGTCTAGATCAGCTTTAAAATATCTAAGATTCGCTTTCTTTTCCTCTTTAACAAGGCCTTCATTTAAAAAAAAATTGAGAAATCTCTGAGAGCTGTTAGCGCTTATTTTCAATCTGCGTGAGAACTCCCTAAGATGAATTTCTTCATATGGATTCTCTGCAAAAAAGCTTAGGGCTTTTAAGACAAGAAGATTGTATCCTTTTTTCATACAATTGTACTATATTTTGGCATATTTAAATGTTTCCAAAAATAGATATTGTAAGATTATCGTGAGTTAAGCTTAAATAGTAGATTTTCCTCCGTATTTTCAGGAGGTGAAAATCTATGAGATGCCCAAAATGCAAAGGCAATAATACAATAAAAAGAGGGAATAGATATAATAAATCTGGAGTAAAACAGCTTTACAAATGCAACGAATGTGAATTTACTTTTATGAAAAAAGATGGATTTGAAAGAATGAGATTTAAAAAAGAAGATATTGTAAGAGCAATTCATCTGCATAATGAAGGATTATCTTTGTTTCAAGTTCAAGACCATTTGTGGCAGCATGATGGGATAAGAATATCAAGACAGGGAATAGGATATTGGTGCAGAAAATATTCTATTTTTTTAAAA
>CAYQXU010000018.1:0-15620 GCA_964421685.1 Candidatus Woesearchaeota archaeon | reverse complement strand
TAAGATGGTTCCAAGGTAGATTAACCTTTACCTTGGGACTTTTTCAACAACGCCCTCATCAACAAAAAGTTTATAAAGGGTTTTAACATAAATTAATTATTAATAGAGGTTGTTAATATAAAAGAGGGAAAATGAATCAACAAAAAATTGTGGTGATTTTGCTTTTAGTTACTATTATATTATCTGTATTTTCTGTCATAATTACCATGGGTGTTGATGTTTCTCAAAAAGTAAGGAGTGTTTATACAAAAGAAACTGTTACAAATAGCGGGCCTCAAGCTGGTAATATTAACTTAGCTGTTGTCTCTCCACCAAAGGGGGGATCAGGATGAAACTTACTAATGCATTAATGGTTGTGGCTGTTTTGGCTGTTGTTGTCTCTGCTGTGAATCTATTTAATAATATTGCTTTAAGTGCATCAGGAAGAGCTTCTTCAACACCAGGAAATGTTAGCTTAGAAATTCAGCAGTTAATTGATATTAATTTTACAAGGAATAATATCACTTGGGGTGCTGGTTATGTGAACACTAGTAATTCTCCTTTCTGCTCAACTTATCCTACTGCAATATTAGATACAAATAATTCTGCAGATCCTATTCTATGTGGGGTTGGTTGGAACTCTGTAACTCAAGGATTAATACTTCAAAGCGATGCTACACTTCCTATTAAGATTAATCTAACATCTAGCCAAGATGCATCAACATTCTTTGGGTATACACCTCCTATTACTTCTAACTTTAGCTGGAAGGTCAGCGAGTTTAATATTAATAATGTATTTGAAGACGCGTGCGATAATACTGTTGGCAATCTTCAGCCTACATCTTATACTGAAATAGCAGCTAATACGAGTATAACAATTTGCAATAAAACATATTTTGCAGCAGATCAGGATGAGCTTAAGATTGATTTCCAAGTAAACTTATCTAAAGACGCCCCACCTGCTGTAGGATATAAGTCAGCAATCATAACAGCTACTGCATGGCTTTGATTTTTGATAATATTTTTTAGCATTATTACTTTAAGTTAATCTAATATTTATAGTAAATTTATGCATTTACTAGTGTGTAAAATCTTAATGTTTTTTAAGATGGTATTATAGAATATTGTCTTATAGCCCTTGTTAGATTATATCAATATACACTAAGATAATTTTTAGTTATTATTTTTTTTATAGTGCAGTTTTTAATAAAACCCAACAATATGTAAAGTAAACCAGCAATCTTAACATAAAAAATTACTCACTCCTATCGTCGTGTATTTTATCATTAACATTAATGGCAAATCTGCGAATGAAATGAGTAGCTAATTATATTTATTATTTGCAGATTATTGAAGGAATTAAACTGTAGAATGTTAAGTTATGAATTTGACTTAACATAACCAAAAAGATTATATAGTTTATTTTCTAGTGACAAACATGGAAAACGAAGAATTAATTATAAGCAAACTTGACGCTTTAAAACAGGAAATTGATTTTGTTAAAGAACATATTATAGACGTAGCTTTAACGCAAGATGATATAAGCTCTTTAAATGAAGCAGAAGAAGACTTAAAAAAAGGAAGAACCAAGAGGTTGTAAGATGTATTTTGTAGAGCTGTCAGTAAGAGCTCAAGATTTCTTAGAAAAATTAGATAAAAATACGAAAGAAAGGATTGAAAAAAGATTAAAAAATCTTGAAAACAACCCCGTTCCAAGTGATTCTAAATTTATTGGAAGAGATAATAATGAAATGATTTTTAGATATAGGATTGGTAAATTTAGGGCTATGTACAAAGTTAAAGAATTCCAAAAGATAATATTAGTGACAAAGATTGATAAGAGAGATAAAATTTATGATTAGAAAATTGGGCTAAAAGACCATAAAAAAGTAGCTCGTTATATAAGTCTGCGTTTTGATAAATCTGCAATAGCAAGATATAAAAATCTTTTTTTGCTTTTATTGTGATGGGAAAAAGAGAGATAAAGATTTTTCTTTTTGTATGCGTATTGATTTTTGCAGTGCAGCATGTTTCGTCTTTTGGGTTATCGCCTGCAATAAAATCATATAACTTTGAACCAGGGATGGAAACGAGCGTTACATATTATGTCAGAGCTTCTTCAGACGAAGAAGTGGAAATTTTTGCCAACGGTGACTTAGCACAGTATGTCTCTTTTGATAAGAAAACTGCTTTTGGAGGAGAGAGTTTTACTGCGACGATTAAACTTCCTAAGGCAATAGAGAAGCCTGGGCAGCATAGAATAGGAATAGGAATAGGCCAAAAAATCGATCCTGAGCTTGCTGCAGGATTTATTGGAACAAGAATTGTAGTTATAGGTGCAGTAGATATTTATGTACCTTTTCCTGGGAGGTATCTTGAGATAAACCTTAAAGGGCATGATGTGAATGTCAATGAGCCAGTTAATTTTAACCTTGATATTGCAAGCCAAGGAGTAGAAGATGTTAATGTTACTCCTAAAATAGAGATTTATTCTGACCAAGGCTTAAAAGATACTTTAATTTTTAATACAAGGACAATAAAAAGTCAAGAGAGCTTGACATTAACAAAACCCCTGAGCACTGTTGGGTATAATCCTGGGAGATACAAGGCAATAGCAATTGTTGATTATGGATCTTTAGCAACTTCTGAAACTGATTTTAGGATTGGCGAGTTAGTTATTAATATGGTTTCTTATACTAATAAAATGCCTATTAGCAAGATTCAGAAATTTGAAATTGGCGTGGAAAGCGGGTGGAACGATAAAATAGACGGTGCTTATGCTGATGTTTCTTTTTTGAACGGCACTCAATTATTAACTAACTTTAAGACTACTTCGACTAGTTTGACGCCATGGGAAAACAAAACAATTATTGGATATGTTGATACTGAAAATTTTACAGAGGGTGTTTATGATGCCAATATTACTCTTATTTATTATGGAAAAGAGCAGGGAAAAAGCAACAGCCAGATTGTTAAAGTTGAGCTTTATAAGACTAAGTCAATGCTTTTGTGGTATATTATTGCAGGAGTGGGCTTGCTGATTATTGTCTCTATAATATTAGTTAAAATATTGCGCAAAAACCATGGGAAAAAGAAAAAATAACAGTCTTTATTTCGTTGTCTTGTTTTTTATTATAAGCATTATCCTAGTAGCTTTAGCTTTTTATCTTCAATCAAGCCTTGTTGTGAAGAGAATGGAAATTCCTGTTTATTTGGGAATTAGCAATGTTACTGGCCTCCAAGTAACCAATGAAAGCCTGGATTTTGGGAGGATAACTTATGATTCAGCGGCGACAAAAAAAATAGATCTTTCTAATAATTACAATTTTTCTGTTAATATTTTTTTTAACTGTGAAGGCAAAGCCTGCCCTTTTTTAACTTATGAAGAAAAAACTTCTTTAGAACCGGGTGAGAAAAAAGTTTTTTCTGTTTCAACAATTACATTCACCAACGAGTCTTATGGAAAATATTATGGAAAAATGAAGGTTGTTTTTAAAAAGAAGATTAATTAGGAAAGTTTAAATAGTTATTCGGTTATAACTTTTTATGAAAAACGAGGAAATTGCTATTAAACAACATACAGTTTTTTCTTGTGCAATTCAATTGATAACACATGAATATCCTGAAAAATTTTGGTCTGCTGAAAAGATAAGCGGTTCAATGAATGATAATATTATAAAAATTACAGGTGACTTGGATATTTTTAATACAGAAGTTTATGAAAAATCTATAGAATTTAATGGTAAAAGAGAGAATTATAAGATAATTCTTCAACCACAACAATCCTTATAATCACCAGTATTTTACCAAAATTTATGGATCGCTTTCAAAAAATAGAGCTTACTGTGATTTTTGTAATTTTAGTTTTTAATATTTTATTTGTCATTTCGCTGGCAAGATCTGGAGTAATTTCTGGGTTTTTGATCTTTGGAGATAAAAAAGTTGATTCTCCTTCTGACTTTGTAAATGAAAGAGATATTGAAGCTTATAGCGATAAAGTCGTCATTAATATTGAAAATCCAATATTGACCAGGTATGATGATTCTGGGAGCATGCTTCCTTTAATTAATGAAAATGCTACTGGGATAGGCGTAAAACCAAGATCAGAGAATGATATTCATATTGGGGATATAATAACTTTTGAGAGGAACGGAATTTCGATCGTTCATAGAATTATAGAAAAAAATCGAGATGGTCAAGGAATTTATTTTATAACTAAAGGGGATAATAATGATGCTGATGATGGGAAAATAAGGTTTGAGGAAATAGATTATGTTTTGGTGGGGATTATATACTAGATAATTTTATTAACTATATTTTCCTTTTTTAAGGAAGTTAAAAGAGGAAGAAAATGAGGAAGAAAACTGAGTTAAAGAGACAAAAAGGAATGTCTATTAAATCCAAGGTAATAATTATCTCACTTTTTCTCTTAGCATTAGTGTTTAATATTTACTCTTTGTTTTTTCATGAAATTTCTAAACACACGGGATTTGACGTTGCTTCAACAGGCTTTATTTCTCTTTTTATTGAGGGAGATCCTCGTATTAACATTACTGATCCTTTGAATATAACGTACAATTTTTCCTATGCCCCTTATTATCCAATGAATTTGAATGTAACTTCTGATACGCCAATTGATTCTTGGAACTATCGGCTTTATGACAATAAACACCAGGAATGGGCTGGAGATTGGGCTGTTTTCTCTCCGAATACTTCATTCAATGCTGTAAGATGGGGCAATACAATAAATGTTGTTGCTTATACTCCTGCAGGAAAAATTGGAAGAGCTAACCAGAGTTTTTACATTTCTGTCCCTAATTCTGCTCCAATAATTTATAACTTAAACTCAACTATTCAAATATGCGAAGGGCAGTCTCTTTTCTACCAGTTTTATGCTGTTGATTTAGAGGAAGATGAAAACCCCTCGTCTTCTGGATCGCTAATTCATAATATTCAGCCAACTTACAGCAGATTTTTCCTTAATAAAGATTCTTGGTATAGAACAATCTTTAACTACAGCATTTTCTCCGGAACAATGAGGAAAAATACAGATATTAATGTTAATGAAGGATTTAGGGCTTATCCTGTAAATATATCAGTTAATGACGGAGAATTTTTAGATTATAAGATTGTAAATATAACAGTTATTGAAAAAAATAATGCTCCTTTGGTTTCTAATGTAAGTGTCAAAACAATTTGGAATAAAGGAGTGAATTCAACTCTGTACGAGGTAGTTTATGCAAATGATACAGAATATGATCTAGGTTACGGAAATTTGACCTTTAATATTTCAATAGTTAATGCATCAACAGGAGCAAGCGTGAATTTGTTTAAGATAAATTACACTAATGGTCTAGGAATTATTAATTTTACAGCAGACAATTCAACTCCTTTAGGAGTTTATGATGTGACTTTTTGTGCAAATGACACAGGCTTATCCAGCCCACATGCAAATATAAGCGCTGTTTGCGGCCAGACAGGATTATCGATGGCTGATTGCGAGCATTTTGAATTAACAATTACAAATAATAACCGAGCTCCAACAATCACTAGCCATTATCCAATTAACCTTAGCTTTAATGCTACTGGAACAAATAATATATATTTTAATATAACTACATATGACCCTGATGGAACAACACCTGACGCTTATTGGTTTGTTGATGGCGTTTTGAAAGAATATGATGAAGGAAATTTAACAGATGAGTTTAATTATATTTTTCCATGTGATATTTTAGGATTACACAATATTACTGTTAATATTACAGACGGTTTGTTAAATGATTCTTTAACTTGGACTATTAGAGTTGATCCTGTTTTATGCACCTCTCCAGGAGGTGGCGGTGGGGGTGGTGGAGGACCCTCAGCTTTATGTAGCTCTAAATGGGGTTGTGATGGGTGGGTAATCTGCCAAAATGCAAAATCTTCTTTGGAAAGCGGATTGCTTTCAGGAGAGGATTATAGAACCATAAAAGAAATTTGTGACTCTCAGCAGTTAAGTGATGAGTTTTGCGGCTTTCAAATAAGGGATTGCAAAGATGTTAAACAATGTTTTTTATCTTCCCCAGGAAAACCAGAAGAGGTTCAGCAATGCTATTATACAGAAAATCCCAGCTGTAAAGATGAAATAAAAAACTGCCATGATGGAGAGTGTGAGCTGCTTGTTGACTGCGGAGGGCCATGCAAAGCTTGTCCTACCTGCACTGACAAAATTAAAAATCAGAATGAAGAAGGAGTTGATTGCGGTGGATCTTGTCCATGGAGATGCAAGCCTTCTGTTCCTTTATTAAAGAGGAAAGAGATAATTTATGGATTCTTGATATTATTGTTACTGCTTATAGTTTTAGCTATAATCAGGCTTGTTAGAGTTTTAAGAGAAAATAAGGCTTTAGCACAACAGAGAAGGTTCTAAATGAACCTTTTGAAAAGGTTCCCAAACAAGAATTTTGAAAAGGTTTATATAGTTACCTTTAGTTATTTTTAGTAATTATTGGTAACCAAGATGGCGGTAAGAGGAAAGGAAAGCAACTCTGTTGTAAAAATAGACTCAGATTTATTGGATAAAGTAGACCAATTTATAACTAAAGAAGAAAATAAGTATAAATTTGTTAACAAAAAGCAATTCATAGATATTGCTGTTAATGATTTCTTGGAAAAATTAAAAGGAGGAAAAAAATGACCCCCATTAAGGTTAAGCCAGAAGTTTTACTTGTATTTTCATTGATAATATTTATAATTTTGACGAAACTTGTTTTAGCAGTTGCCCCAACTTGGGTCGGTTCTAATGTAAATTATACCACGACAGAAGAATCCACATATTATCATAATCTAAGTGCGAATATTACTGGATTTAACAATGATGTAACCTTTGCGATAGATACCACTCAAACTTCTATATTCTGGACAAATGCTAGTGGAAGAAATGCAGTTTCTCAATCAGCTATTTTACCATGGATATCTATAACAAACTCTGCAACAGGAAACCTAACGATAAATGCAACTTATGATAATCAGACTGGCTTTTTTGAGATACCTATCCAAGCTAAGAATACGACTGATAATGAAGCATCTACAACTATTTTTGAGTTCCAAATTAACGCAACAAATGATGCTCCAGTATTTACCAGTGTGAACAGCCCATTTAACTTAACACAAAGCCTGAATTTTCTGAATTTTCTCAATGGGACAGATGAAGAAAGCCAATATCCTTTGAATTTTACAGTATCTTTTGTGAGTAATTGTACTCATGCTAGCTGGAGCGGAAGAACAGATGGGCAAAACTGTTCGCTTTTTGGTTTAGGATTTAATTTAACTAGCTTCTCAAATTTATCTGCTTTAATGAATTTTACTCCTGCAACTAATGATGTGGGAACTTATTGGGCAAATATATCTGTAAATGACTTTGGGGCAAATTACAATTGTCCTCATTCTTTCTGCCAGAATTCAACATATAAAGTTAACAAAACAACTTATTATTCTAGCATAGCTGTTTTTAACATTCTATCTACCATAGACATAAATGTCACAAATTGCCAGAACAAAGTTTTTCAGGAAAATCAGTCCGGGACTTGCAATGTTACAATTAGAACAAAGGGAAATGCAGACAGCCTTAATATTTCCACTTACGCAAGCTTAAGAAATTATGCTGCAGGCCAAAATGGTGTTGTTAACACTAGCTGGTTTTATCCAAACTCAACAACAACTTCTGGCAATTTTACAAAAGTAATCAATATCACAGTAACTCCTCAAAAAACAGAAATAGGAAACTGGACAATTAATTTTACAGCTATTGACACAACAAATAATGAAAATGGAACTGCTCAGATTTATGTTCTCGTTAACAGAACTCTTAATGATGTGCCAGATTTGCTATCTATAAGCAATGTCCAAACTTCCATTAACTTAGAGACAACGATATCAATGAGTGTTTATGATGATGATCTGCTTGTTCCTGACAAAAACTCCAGCTTTGGAGGATTTAATGAGACTACAAATTTAACCAGGACTATTTTAAACAAATCAAACTTGTCACAGCAATTACCCCTTTCTAATTTTAGCATAGCAATATTACAAATGCCTGTTGCAGGAACTAACCAAACAACTGCTGAAATAAGATTTACTGCAAATTCTAGCGATATTGGAAATTACACTATAAATGTCACAGCTAAAGATAATGAAAATGCCTTGGATTTTGTTTTATTTAACTTAACAATTATAAACAATACTGCCCCACAGTGGAATTCCTCATTGAATACAACCATATTTGGCACAGAAGGAACTAATATTTTCCTTAATTTGTCTAAAAATGTTACAGATGCGGAAGGAGATGTTATAACTTTTTCATACACTAACGATACTCTTTTCCCATCTCTAAACATCACTACAGCAGGAATAGTTAACTTTACACCAGTAGATGGAGATGTTGGGACCCATATTGTTAACATTACAGCTAGTGATGGATATTTGACTAATTCGACTTCCTTTAATTTTACAATATATAATATCAATGACAATCCCTTAATTAAGCCTCTTGATGCAACAAATACCTCTCCAAGCGGTTCTGGAGCGATTACTAATGCTTCAACTATTAATGTGACTGAGGATAATTACACAACTCTAACTCTATGGATAGAAGATGATGATCTTAGAATTCCATCTGTTCAAAAAGGCTATTATAATGAAAGCTTTACTTTAAATGTTACAATTATGGGATCTAATTCGAGTCTTTTTAGTTTTACTAGAGATAGCTCGTGGTGGCCTCAGCCAGAATCAGCTCCAGCAGCACCAAATAGAACCAAGTATGATGCCACCTTTACACCAAGAAAAGCAAGTGCGGGAAATTACACAATTACAATAAATGTAACTGATCTTAGCAACGCTTCATATTTGTTTACTTTTTACATGAATATCTCCGGGATAGAACATAGCCCTAATTTAAGTTTATTGTCAAATCAAACTTCTGCAGTGAACAGATCTTTTTATTATGACATAAATGCTACAGATACTGAGAATGGTAATGATACTTCGGGCACAAATACAAATTTTACATTTTCTTATTTGTTCTTGAATGATGGAAATAATGTGAGTTTTCTAAATTCTACTAATTTCAATTCTACAACAGGAATAATAAATATCACATTTAATTCGACACAGGATGGAAGATATCACATAAATATCACTGTAAACGATTCAACAAATAGAACATCTACTAGAGATTTTTGGGTTTTTGTCTATGGGCTTCCAACAGTTGTTTCTCCTAGCTCGGGATTTGTATTTAATCTGACTGAGAATACTACTTCTATGCTGAATTTTACAGTAAACAATTCAGTACTTGATAATTTGACTTATTTATTTTATACTGATTTTGTAAATTGCCCATATTCCTCAACATCAAATTGTAATTATACTTCATCTGTATTGAGGAACAGCACTAATTATTATGGGAATGGCACTAGTTACAATCTTAGTTTTGCTTCTAATTTTAGCGATGAAACTTACGGTTTGCTTAAGAATTTGACTTTGGTGGTTTACCCGAATTCAAGCTCCCTTACTAATGCCAGCTCTTTAAACACAACTACAATCTTCAAATTGAATATTACCCATGCCAATTATCCAATTTCATTCAGCGGGCACATAGGCGATCAAGGTCCTGTAAGCCATGATAATAACATAACTATTGATTTAACGAGCTATTTTTCTGACTTAGACTATTCTGATAGATATTACAACCAATCTCCAAGCTGGAGCGTTTACATTAACACATCTTCTATAACTTCCAGTGTTTCTTCTAGCTGGGTGCTGAGCTTGTCATCTTCTGTGGCTGTCCTAGGGCTTGTAAATTTAACTGCTAATGATAGTGCTACTACGAACGCTTCGAGCAATTCGTTCTTAGTTAGATTTGTTGACCCTACTTCATCGAGTTCCTCAAGCTCTTCAGGAGGTGGCAGTGTTGAAGTGCCTGTCTCCATGAAAATTTTGCTTCCTGATCCTGTTTCAGCTTATCAGCAGGATAGAATTGAGCTCCCTATTACATTATACAACGACGGCCAAAAAGCCTTAAATGAAATTACCTTGAATGCAACAATTATAAAAAATGGAACAGTTGCTCAGGGAATCAACCTCTCATTAAGCCAGAACTATTTCCCTGTTCTTAATGTAGGAGAAAAGAAGAATTTGACTTTGACAGCGAATATTAATACAAGCGAAGTTGGATTGTATGAAATAACAATAAATGCCGATGTCAAAAATCCAAAATATCATGATTGGGGAAAGCTTTATCTTACAATTAAAAAGGGCGTTGATGTTAAAGAGAAAATTGTATTTACAGAAGAGTTTATTGCAAGCAATCCCGAATGCGTTGAACTTAAAGAGCTTGTAAATGAGGCGAAAAAACTTTCTAGTGAAGGAAATACAGAACTTGCTATAAAGAAGGCCGATGAAGCTTTAGACGCCTGCAAAAATGCAATTTCACAAGCACAAAAACCAAAAATAAAGCAGCTGCTTGAAAACAAGATTTATAGATATCTTGCATTTGCAACTGTTGCAGCA
This sequence comes from Candidatus Woesearchaeota archaeon, assembly GCA_964421685.1. Taxonomy (GTDB): domain Archaea; phylum Nanobdellota; class Nanobdellia; order Pacearchaeales; family GW2011-AR1; genus CAYQXU01. Next base: position 5,093 of record CAYQXU010000018.1, on the reverse strand, counting down.
TTTTTATTTGGAATCGGGTATTATTCTTATAAAAGAATTAAATTAAAGAAAAGACAAGGATCCTTTTTACAGCAAGATATAAAAAACAGAAATTTCTATAATAACTATTCTAACTATAACAAAAAAGGTGGTGAAGGATGGAAAGCTCATTAGAGAACTGGCTAAAGGAAGTTATTGAAAATAAATATAATGATGAAGAAATATCAAGTTTGCTTAGAGAAAATGGGTATAATGAAAAGGAAATTAGAGAGGCTATTTCACTGAAGCCTTTAATTGAAAGAAAAAATAAAGAGATTTTGAAAGAAGAATTTAGCAATACCAAAGATATTCCTAAAGAGATCAAAGAATCTTACAATCTTATTGAGAAAACAAGGAATGAGGTGAAGAAAGTTGTTTTGGGGCAACCGAGAGTAATTGACGCATTTATGGCTGCCTTGCTTTGCGATGGCCATGTTTTGCTTGAAGGAGTTCCTGGATTGGCAAAAACTTTGCTTGTTAAAACTCTCGCAGAAGCTTCTGGATGTTCTGCAAAGAGAATTCAATTCACAGTAGATCTTCTTCCTAGCGATATTCTAGGAATTACTACATATACACCTCAAAAAGGATTTGAAACAATTAAAGGACCGATATTTGCTAATTTTATTATTGCTGATGAAATAAATAGAAGCCCCCCTAAAACCCAATCTGCCTTGATTGAAGCAATGCAGGAGAAGCAAGTGACTATTGCTAAAGAAACTTATCCTCTTCCTTTGCCTTTTTTTGTTATGGCTAACAATAATCCTTTAGAAACAAGCGGAGTTTATAATCTTCCTGAAGCGCAAGTTGACAGGTTTTTATTCAAGGTTATTATTGATTATCCTGAAAGAAAAGAAGAACTTAAGATTATGGAAGATAATATGACATTGAGGCTTTTTGAAAGCTTTAATGTTCAGCCAATTTTGTCCCCTGAAAAAATTCTAGAAATGCAGAGAATTACAAAAAACATTTATATGAGCGAGAAAATTAAAGATTACATTGTTAGAATTATTGAAAAAACAAGGAAGAAAGATTTCAGGAGAGGCGAGTATATTGAGTGGGGCGGCTCTCCAAGGGCAAGCATTGGACTTTTCATTGCTTCCAAGGCATGGGCATTGGTTAATGGAAGGAACTATGTTATTCCTCAAGATGTAAAAGACGTTGCTCATTTAGTTTTAAGGCATAGAGTTATACTTAATTATAAAGCAAGAGCTGAAAGAATAACCTCGGATGACATCATTGATGAAATCTTGAATATTGTGGGGGTGTAAGATGGATAAAAAAACTTGGATAATTTTGGCGATTATTGCTTTATTAATAGTTTTAGTTATTATTTTTTGGGATAAATTTATAATTAGAAAGGAAGAGATCATAGCTACTGATTATTGCAAACAAGACAGTGATTGTGTTCTAGTTGTTAATCCATCCAGTTGCTGCATTGAGCCTGTTGCTATGAATAAGGATGTTGTTACCTTAGATAAAGATTATGCTCTTTATGAAAAAGGAGCTAATTATAGCGTCTATAAAAAGCTGGAAGACTGTACTAGAGTTAAATGTCCTGTTTCATCAATAGGCCCAAATATAATTATTCAGTGTTATAAAAATAAATGCACAATAAAATCTAATTAAAATGCCATTTAAAAAAAAGGTTCTTTCACAGGGAAGGCTTAATCTGGATGTTCCTGGAGCTATTACTGAATTTGAAGCAATGATGAAAGAGTTCAGGCTTAAGAAAGATATGTATAAACTGCTTTTTAGAGGAAAGGGTCTTGAGTTTGAATCTTACAGGGATTATTCTCCTGATGATGATGCTTCTGATATTGACTGGAAAGCAAGCTCTCGATCCCAAAAGCTTCTTGTCAAGCAGTATAAGGAAGAAAGGGATTTGAAAATTATGTTTATTGTCGACGTTGGGAACAATATGGTTTTTGGATCTTCAAAGAAGCTTAAATGCGAATATATTGCAGAGCTAGTTGCTGCTTTTGCAAGAGTTATTATGGACAATAATGATCGAGTTGGATTTATTTTATTCAGCGACGAAATAAAACTTTATGTAGACTGCAAGGGAGGAGACAAGCATTTCCAATTTTTAGTGGATTCTTTATCAAAATCTGAGAGCTATGGCGGAGCTACAAATATAGACCTTTCTTTAGATTATGCTATGAAGTACCTCGACAAGTCAATAAATTCTGTAATATTAATATCTGATTTTCTTAGAGTTACAAGAGATTCAGAGAAGAGATTCAATCTTCTTTCAAATAGGTTTGAAACTATTTTTATTAGAGTCAGAGATAGGCTGGATATAAGCCTGCCTGATGTTGAGGGAGAAGTTGTCCTTGAAAATCCTCAATCTAACGAGCAAGTTTTTGTCAATCCTAAAGTTGCCAAAAAAGTATATGAAAAATATGCCAGCGAACAGGCAAGAATAGTTGAAGAAATATTTAAGAAGAGCGAGGGAGATTATCTTGACCTTGTGACTGACAATTATTTTCCAATACCATTGGCATTATTTTTAAAAGAAAGGGCTGAGAAGGGTGTATCTTAATGGATTTTACATTTTCACATACGCAGTATCTCTTTTTGCTTTTTTTGATTCCTCTGCTTTTTTTTATTCATTTTTTGGCGTTAGGAAACAGGAAAAAGAAAGCATTGAAGTTTGCAAATTTTGATGCTATTGCAAAAATAGAAGGAATAGATTTTTTCTCAAAAAATATTGTAATGCTTTTCGTAAATGTCTTAATAATTCTTTCTCTTGTTTTTGCTGTTTCTGGGCTTACAGTTCATACAGTCAAGGAATCGACTTCTTTTTCATTTGTTATAGCAATAGATTCATCGCAAAGCATGGACGCGAATGATTTACTTCCTTCAAGAATCAGCGTTGCTAAGGAAATTGCCTCTAACTTTGTTGATAATCTTCCTTTGGATGTTGATGTAGGAATAGTTTCTTTTTCAGGAGGATCAAAAATAGAGCATGACATGACGCAGAGGAAGGATGAGCTGAAAAAGGCAATTAATGAGATAGAGCTTAGCGGCTACGGCGGCACTGATTTATACGAAGCTATTTTAACGTCGAGCAACATGCTTAAAAACAAGGATTTCAAGGCTGTAATCATGCTGAGCGACGGGCAGATTAATGTAGGAAGTGTTGATGATGCTGTGAGCTATGCTAATGATAATAATGTGATTGTCCATACTATCGGCATGGGAACTAAAGAAGGCGGAAATACCCAATATGGCATCTCAAAACTTGATGAGGATTCTTTGAAAAGCCTTGCTTATAACACACAGGGGGTTTATTTTTCAGGAAACACAAAAGAAAATTTGACAAAATCATTTTCTAATGTGCTGAAGCTGACAAAAAGAAAAGTTTCTATTCCCCTGTCTGATTATTTAATATTCGCAGCTATTTTTCTTGTGGCGCTTGAGTTTTTCCTTTCAAATACGAGATATGTTAATTTGATTTGACTATTTTTTCTTCTTCAAAAATGGAATTTTTGACTCCAATTTTTTGACTTTGCTTGGCCTTTGAGGATTTTTCTCCATACTTATTTTGTTTAACTCTACTTGGTTTTCTTTTGTAAGTATTCTGTTGCTTGCTATTATTTCTGCAAGTATCATTATAAGATTCTGGACATCTTTTTTTGTTATTTCCTGCCTTGAATAAAGGAATTTGTTCATTTCTGTGCAGAATTCTATTAATTTTTTATTGTTCTTTTTTGTGAAAACCTGTGCCAGCTCAGAATAATCAGGAGTGCCTTTAATATGAAATGCTTCCCTCAAAAATTCTTTTGCAAGCTTATCCAGAGCTTTCAGCGACTCTTGAGGCTTTTTCACATTTAATTTTGACACTTTAATTATGTAAACTTGGTTTGGAGTGTATCTAGTCTGAATTATTTTTATGTGAAGTTTTCTTTCAATAACTGCAAGAAGAATTAGGAATGCTGATATAATTATTACAAAGCCTACTAAAACATAGCCTATATTTCCTATGAATGACATTGTAAAAACCTACGGTTTTTGATCCCTCAAGCGACTTTCTTTCTTTGCCTCCGATGAAAGCCTTGACAAAAGTTTATTTTCCATTCTCTTTTTTATTTATATGACTAAAGATGTTGAAGAGGTATAAAAAGGTTTTGAGATGATGATATAATATTTGGCTCACTTCACTCACAGATTAGTTGCTCAAAGTCAGTTTCCAACAAGACTTCTCACTGATAAAATATGTTAATGTATTCATCTAAGTTTATGTGAAGAAATCTGTCGAAAGCGATTTCTAAGCAAAACAAATAAAGCGAGGCGCGTGTTTTGACTTTGCTAAATAGAAATTAATAATGAAGTCCGAGCGATTTCACGAGTGCAATATTAATTAATCATCGAGTGAGGTCGCGAGTAGGCACGAGTAGAAGCCGAGCGTTATTTATGTTAAATTATGATTCTAATCAAGATTATAGAAATGTTTTTAAACTCTCTCTTTCTCTCTCTCTCTCTCTCTCTCTTTATTATGAAAAAGGGGAAAGAGGTTTGGCCTTGGGTGATTGTTGGGATTTTAGCCTTGGCAATTATTCTTCTTGCTGCTTTTGGGGGATTTTTTGGAAGCGGCCAGGTAATCAAGTCTTCAGCAAGCTCTTTTAGTTCAGGTTCTCCTTATAAATTAACTGGTGTTAAAGATGTTTTGTGCGAACAAGAATATCTAAATTCTGGATCTATACCTTTATGGATTGGAGATCCTATTAATAAAGGAAAACAAACCCTGACTTATACTGACATTCCTGGATTATTGGATACTAACCATTTTTACGGAAATGTTGATGCTACTTTCACTCAAACTATTTCGATAGGTAGAAACAAAATAACAAATGGCATTCCTATTTTTGTAGACATGAATCTTGATCCTGGCAGTTCTTTATATAACTATTATATGATGTTTGATAAAGCCGTTGACTTTACAAGTCCTGATTCGATTGGTGAATGGATAAAAATAATGGGACAAGATTATATGGTTGGCGTGGATACTAATATTAATGATTTAGGACGAGCCAGTTGAAAGAAACCCTTTGCGGATTTTAATCCGCAGATTG
>CAYQXU010000017.1:0-15801 GCA_964421685.1 Candidatus Woesearchaeota archaeon | reverse complement strand
TTAACTTAATTAGATTTGTCAGGCATAATTATATCACTATAATTTGACAGTATCATTTTTTACATAAATCTTTAAATACTAATTTCAAGACTAATTTTTATGAGAAACTTTGTTGATGAATTAGAACCAGGACCAGTTCAAGATTGGTATAAAAAACACACTCATTCAATGGTCATGAATGACCTAGCTTCCTCTCTTACTTCAGAAGGATATACTTTAAACCCTGAGTCTGGATTATTTATGAGACCACTCTTTAGACTTGATCTTAAATATACTCTAATAGATATTGTCCTTATGAGACCAACTGACTTACATTATCATAAAGATGTTGAAGAGACTGTAAGAGTTATCTATGGAGGGGGTTTGGCTTTAACAGGAGGAGGAGAATTTCCTGAATGTGTTGAACTAGGGAAGGGGGATGAGGTTGCTCTCGATAAAAACGAGCATCACGCATTCAGGCCAAATAAAGGAACTTATCTTGAACTAAGAATTGCATGTGATGGGACTTTAGATCCTGAAAAGGAAATCTGCGTTCAGAGATTTGACCAAGTTCCTGAATGGATTGAATATTTTAGAAGTAATTAATATTATTTCTTTATACTAATTGTTAGTTCTATACAGTGAATCCTAATTTATCGTCGGAAAGAGAAAGTATAAAAACTCTCATTAAATTCTAATTTTATGCCTATAAAATTCGGACCTTCTGGACTTGGGAGTGTAAAAGAAGCAATTCCTAATCTTGAAAAATATCATAAACTTGGCTTAAAGGCATGTGAGATTGCATTTACATACGGACCTTATATTAAAGATGAGAAAGAAGCAAAGGAGATAGGTAAGAAAGCCGAGGAGCTTGGGATATATTTAAGCATTCACGCTCCTTATTGGATAAATCTCAACTCTCTTGACAAAACTAAGATAGAGCAGAGTAAGGAGAGAATCTTAAGATGCCTGGAAGTAGGAACATGGCTTGGAGTTAAAAGAATAATATTTCATGCTGGCTTTTATGGGAAAATGTCTAGAGAGGACACTTATAAAAATATAAAAAATGCTATTCTTGACTTGCAAAAAATAAGAAAAGAGAGAAAATACACCCCAGAACTTGCGCCAGAAACTATGGGGAAAGTAAATGTGTTTGGAAGTGTTGAAGAAATATCAAAACTTGTTCAAGATACGAAGTGTTCTTTCTGTATTGACTTTGCGCACATACTTGCAAGAGAAAAAAATTATAAGTTTCAAGAAACTCTGAAAGCTTTCAAAGATTTCAAAGAAATGCACATTCACTTCTCTGGAATTGTTTATGGTGACAAAGGAGAAAAGCACCATAAGGAAACTGAAAAGGAAGAATGGAAAAAAATAATTTCAAACCTGCCAAAAAACAAGGAAATATTCATAATAAATGAAGCTCCAAATCCGATTAAAGACTCCGTCGCTGGTTTGCATATATACATGAAAGGTGACAAAAAAGTGACATAAATGGAAAAAGATTCACTACCTGTCATTAAACTTTAGTACTACATCATAGTTATTAAATGTTGTCACCATAAAGTTTATAAAGCTCTTCAATATCCATATTTTACAGGAAACAAATGTTTCTTGACAATTAAATAAAATGAAAAAGGATAAAAAAATGGATACCAAGAAAATCTTGGTTTCTTTCCTAGCAGTTTTTGTTTTGTTTCTAGCAATTGCCTCTGTTAGTGCAATAGGCGTTACTGGAAATTTAGCAAATCCTAGCTCAGTTGCAGTTGAAGTTGATGGAACTACTGTGGACTCTGGAACAATAAGTGTTGTTGCAGGAGAAACTATTCCTATTAAGGTTTGGTTTACTTCTGATGTTTATGACACAGATGTTGCAGTTAAAGCTGAAATTAACGGCGAGAAATTGGACACTAATGCAGTAACTCCTATATTTGATGTTGAAAAAGACAACAAATATAGAGAATCATTAAGCATTGTTGTTCCATACGAGCTTAAAGATAGGCTTAGTGATGAAATTACCTTATCTATTAAGATAGATGGTAAGAACTTCAAAACTACAGTTGACGATATCACTTTGAAGGTTCAAAGACCTTCATACAACCCAGACGTTAAGTCAATAATTGTTGACAAGACAGTAAAAGCTGGAGCTACAATTCCAGTTGATATTGTTTTGAAAAACACAGGTTATAACAATTTAGATGACGTTTATGTAACTGCAAGCATTGCTGCTTTAGGTGTTGAACAGAAGTCTTATTTTGGAGATCTTGTTGCATTGAAATGTGATAATAATGCAGATTACAGGGTTTCAACAAGCTCTGATTTCCACGACCTTCCTTACGGAAAGGGTACACTAGGCAGAAAATGCAATGCGGATGATAAAGACACTGTTGCAGGCAGACTTTTCTTAAAGCTTCCTTACGATGCTAAAGAAGGAGTTTACCCAATTGAAGTAACTGTCACAAATGCTGACGTTACTACAAAGCAGACAGTTCAGGTTGTTGTACAAAATCAGTTTGAAACAACTGTCTTCAAGTCAGGAAACAGCATCTGGATTGTAAACCCTACAGACAGTGTTGTTGGATACAGGGTTGTACCTGAATCACCAGCTAGTGTTTCTGAAAGTGTTGCCTTTGTTCCTGCAGGCGGAAGCAAAGAAGTTCAAGTAACTTCAAACGCCCAAGGAGACTATGACTTCAATGTCAATGTGTTCACCATAAAAGGCGACCTTGTTGGCACAATGAATTTCAAAGGCAGTGCTGCTAACGGAGCTCAAGCAAGCCAGACAAGCCCAATTGTCATCTTGACAGTTGTTCTAGCAATCGTATTTATCGTATTGTTAGTTGTCTTGATTGTTTTGATCGGAAAGAAACCTGAAAAGTCAGGAGAATTTGGAGAAAGTTACTACTAAATTTTTTAATTTTTATTTTATTTTTTTATATTAACTTTCTTTTCTCCTTTTATATTTACTAAAAAATTTAAATACAAGATAAGATACTAATAAGAATGACATTAGAAAGACTAACACAGGATGAGTTCGGAAATTTATTTATAAATGATAGGGTTAAGATAGTTATCCCTCCTAGAGATATTAGCCACCGTGGAAAAATTAGAACTGTTATCTTAGAAAATCCTTCTTTCGACGTTGAGACTGGTATAAGAGAGTGGGCTGAACAATATCCAAGTTCTATTCCAAAATCTGCCAATGCATATGTTATTTCTGAATTTAACGGCGGGACACAGAAAATATTTAAGGACGACAAAGGAAAAGAGCATATGCTTTCTGTTTATGCTGTTCAGTTTTATCACTACGATCTTTTTGTTTGAAGAAGCGCTGGCAAATTCAAGTTAAACAAACTTCACAATAAATCTTAAATACAATAATAAATTTATACTAGCATGGCAGAAAGCTATAAGTCGGTTGAAATGAGGGTATATGATTTGACTAAGCCTGTTAGAAAAGCAACGGAAGAATTTGCTGAGGGAGCAATTAAAATATTTTCTAGTTTTGTTTTAACTCCTCTTCGATTGCCAACCTTTGTAAGGAAGGCTGTTAATGGTCAAACTTATGCTGATAGAGCATTAAAGGAAGCTTATTCTGATTCAGATCACGAAGTTGGCCATATTTTTGGAGCGTTTGCTGGTGCAATGACTGATTTTATGCTTGGAAATTACATCGGCAAAGAAGCACACTTAGGAGACTATCTTCCTTTAGCTGTATTAATTGCAGCAAATATTGCTTCTGGAATTTATGAAATAAAAAGGCTACCTAAATCCCGGGAAGAATATAAATCTAAATCGAAATTAGAAAATTTTGTTGGGGAAAGATCGGGAACGTATTAAACAAGCCTCACAATAAATTCATGAATTCTTCTCTTGAGATTTGAACATCTTTTTTTATTATTTTATTCAATAATCCCCTGTCAAGTTTTTCACCAGGATGATTAGGAACAACTGTTGTTCTTCCGTCTTGATTTCTAAGAAATATATGGCTTCCCTCTTGCCTCATAATTTCAAACCCAATTTTCTTGAGAATTTTAATTAGTTCTATAGCAGTAAGCTGAGGCAATTTTGACATTTAAACCTCTATTTTTTGTATTCCTATGAAAGAAGTATTTGTTTCAACAACTCCTTGTTCTTTTAAACATAAAGATATGGCTTCCTTAGTTCTTTTAATAAGCTCATTCATATCTTTTGCCTGTGTATGGCAGCCTGGAAGCTCAACTACTTCTGAGATTAAATATCCATCTTCGCCTTTTTCTATAATTAAATTAAAATTTGCCATAAAAATTCTACAATTAGAAATTATATAAATCTTCCTATACAAATGAACCTTTTGGAAAGGTTCCCAAACCAGAACTATACAAATTTCACGAACACAAATCCTGGAATTTGTTTTATTCTTAGATTGAAATTTTCATGCTTTTTTATTGCTGTGATGGTTTGCTGCTGTGATGAGCCTATTGGAGCAACAAGAACTCCGCCTTCTTTTAATTGGCTTAGAATTTCTTTTGGAATTTCTTCCAATGCTGCACTAATTAATATTCTATCGAATGGAGCTTTAAGTGGAAGACCTTGTTTTCCATCTTGGCAATATACTTTTACGTTCTTGTATGCGGCTAGGGTTTTTTTAGAATTAGAATATAGATCTTTTATTATTTCTATTCCAGAGACTTGACCTTTAGGACCAACTATTTCGGATAATAATGCAAGAACATAACCGGATCCTGAACCAATCTCTAGAACTTTTTGGCCTTCTCTTAGATAAAGAACAGAAAGCATTGTGGCTATCGTGTAAGGCTGCGATATTGTCTGACTGTGACCTATAGGAAGAGCTGCATCATCATAAGAAAGATTCCTATATTCTTGAGGAACAAATAATTCTCTAGGAACTTTTGAGAATGCATTTATTATTCTGTCTGAAAAGCCTACTCTTCGCAATGAAGTTATAAGGTCTTGTTTATCCATTAATTATTAAGGTGCTTGGAATATAAATAATTTTGTGGTATTAATTAGAAACTACCACTCAACGCTTAGAGAAGCAGGTAATTTCCATTTTAACTTTTTTTCTTCTTGAAAGTAATGCCTCTTACATAAATAACTCCATCCTTTTTTGCCCTTTTTCATAAGCACTGGATAAACCTCAGCGTAAGCAAAATTTGTGCATTTTCCTTTAAAATCGCAACATGGAAATTCTTTATTTTCGAGTATCTTTAATCTTATGGCAGAATCACAATTAAAGTTTTTTGAATTTTTTACTAATCTTAATCTATCTTTATTATCATAATATTTAGTTATTATTTTCATTTTAATAATGAAACCTCCTTTCGTATTCTTTGTGGCTTGTGAACCATTCTAGGATAATTGCTAAAATTTCAACTTCAGTAGTAGATGTTAATGTATAAATAAGTCTCCAAGATTTACTTAAATCAACCCAATAAGCATTTGTAAAGCCTTCGTCAAAATAAATTTTAGGAATTTTATTCTTGCCTATTGGCTGACCATAGCCAAGAGGATTTTGTTTTATTCCTTCAACTGCCCTTCTAATCCTCTTCTTTAAAGGATCATTTTCAGAAAGATTTTCAAAATTATCTTTTAATAAAGGACTTTTGAATTTAACAATAACAGGTTTGTTCATTTCTAATCTTTATAGTCAACGCCTTTCATATTCATATATCTTTTGGCAACTTTTGGATTCCAGATGTAAACTATAATCTCATTTCTGGCTATTCCTATTTTGTTAATTTTTTCTAAGTAATCCAAAACGACAAGATAAGTTTGCCACATTACTTTTTTAGGAAGTTTTTTCCAAAGCTCTGTTCTGTTAAACTCTCCACTGTATTTGTCTATTGTTTTTTCGATCATTAAAACAGTGTCTAGTGTCGGGCTTCTTGCAATTAGATTTGAAACTTGATTTTCCATGATGATTAGTATATCAATTGATATATAAAGGTTTCTACACTCTCAAACTGATTACTCTAAGAATACTTAGTTTTCCCTGTATTAACAATAAGTATTTTAGCATTTTTGATAATTTTGTTTTTCATTTGTAAAAGCATTCCTAATCCTGCTATACCTGAGGGTTCAAATGTTAACCCAAGTTCATCTCCTAATTTAATTGCTTGATCTAGATATTTTTCTTTAAGTATGTGGACATCTGATTTATTCCCGCAATAAGCAGCATATTTGTAAAGTTTGATCCACTGTTCTCCAAAATGAACAAAAGGGAGATGAGGAGAATAAAGCTTATCTGCTTTGCTTCTCGGATTATTAACTGTAACGCCAATAAAATTGCACTTCCTAAGCTTTTCTACATTTCCTTTAAATCGTGGGTCATGTTTTAAGCTACTAACCTCTTTTTTATTGATATTCAGTATGTTTTCATATAAATTTCCTGTTCCAAAAGGAATAAAACAATAATCTGGGGAGTTGTTTATTATTTCATAGCTCAACCAATCATAAAATCTAGTAGTTGGATCTAAAGCTTCTGAAGAAGTTATATCTATTTCCTCATGATTATTCGTCAATTTTAATATTTCTTCCCAAGAAAATGGCTTTTTGGATAAATCAGTTTCGAAAATTTCACAAGCAACCGATTCTAGTTTTGCCTTTACTTTTTCATCTAAATGAGAATCCACCAAGCACTTAAGGTGTGGTAACCTATACTCTTTTAATCTTTTTTGAATAGCGTACCCTGCCGAGCCGGATGTAATAATTGACATATTTGGGAGCTTTGTAATCTGACCCATCTTCTTAGATAATAAAAAATCTTTATATGTAACAACCATCTCCCAAGCCATTCTATCCTTGTGAGTTCCTGTTGGGTTCTGGCTTTCATCTTTTAGCCAAACATTTGTAAATCCTGGAACATTTATTTTATGAGTAGGAGTAGCTGGAAATTTTGGATTCTCGGGAGGAAATTCTGGGTTTTTTGGATCATTATCTGATCTAACTTTTATGGAATTTAATATCTTTTCTTCTTTCTTTGTTAGCATATTAAAATTACTCAAAATTATTTTATATATTTATCTAATTAAACCCTCAAACTAACAATCTTAGATACCCCATCATGCATACTGACTCCAAATAGGTTTGTTGCATTGGTTATGACTTCATCATTGTGTGTTATAATTATATACTGGCCTTTCTGCATGTATTTCTTAAGTAGATTAGCGAGCCTCTCTGAATTTCTCTTATCTAAAGCTGCATCAATTTCATCTAAAATATAGAAAAAATAAGGCTTATACTCTTGTATTGCAAATATCAAAGAAAGAGCCACTAATGTTTGTTCTCCACCTGACAAACTCTTGACGTCAAAATATTTTCCGTGGCCTGTCTTAACAACAATATTAATCCCTCCTTCAAAAGGATCTTTTCTATTTTCTAACTCAAGGAATACTTGGCCTTTTGTTGAAAGTTCTGAAAAGTTTCTTGAGAAAATTTCGTTTAGGAATTCAAGAGTTTTGATGAAGGTTTTTTTCTTTTTAATGTCTATTTCATGGATAATTTTCATGATAGAATCTTTTTCATGAGTAATTGTTGTGACTCTTTCTTGTATAGAATCGTATTCTTTCTTTATTGAGTCATAAACTTCTAAAGATCTTAGATTAACTGTTCCAAGCGAAGATAAAATCTCTTGAGCTTTTGTAAGTCTTTCAAGAAGAGATTCCTTGTTTGTTTTTATTACCTCAATATTTGGATAGCCAAGCATTTCTGTTTCTAGATTTTCAACTATTGCATCGTGTCTGGCCTTTTCAATTTTAAGCTCGTTATTATCTTCTTCAAAATGGTGAACATTTACCTGCTCTTTGGAAATTTGAATTTCAGATTCCTTTGCCTTACCTTGAAGAGAATCTCTCTGTTCTAGAAGCTCTTGGAATTTCTTAGTTAACTCTTCTTCAAGCTTTCTTTTCTTGACTAACAAGAACTCGTTTTTGTTTAGATCCTCTTTAACGGCTCTTAAATCTTGACTTATGTCTTCATGATCTCTTACTAGCTGCTTTAATGAAATCCTAGCCCTTTCAAGCTCTCTTTGTTTGAATGAAATTTCAGAACTTACGTTTTCATCTGTCCTTAAAGAAATTTCCTGTATTTCAACTTTAGCTGTTTCATATCTATGCTCAACATTTGAATTCTTATCATAACTTTCTTCTAGTTTATCTCTTATTTTTTCAAGTTCTTGGATTTCTCTTTTAAGAATTTCTAGTTTTTCCTGTAAATTCCTTATTTGGTTTTTCTTTTCATTTGCCGAAGAGATCTTTACTAAATCCAACTGTCTCTTAGATATCTCTTGCCTTATTTGTTCAACGTCTTTTGCAATGAAATCTTTTTTCTTATAAACCTCTGAAAGTTCTTTGTCTGCTTCTGCAATTTCTTTTCTAAGCTGCTGGATTTTTTCAGATGTTTCTTTGTTTATTTCGTGAACATGGCTTTCAGTCATTTTGCTTTTACATATTGGGCAAATATCTATCTTAGATATCCTCTCAACTAACTTGCTTTGATTATCTATTTCATATTCTCTGTTTGAAGAGACTTTCTCCAGGTCTTTTTCCTTGATCATTAACTCAGAAAGCATTGCTTGCTTTTCCTTGATCAAAATTTTCAAGGACTCTAGTTTGGATTCATTTGTATTTTTGTCAAAAAGTTCATCTGACAAAGACTTAATTTGCTTAACTAAGAATTCAGACTCGCTCGAGTAGTTTGAAAGAAGGGTTTTTTTGTCCTCTATTCTTTCCCTTATAGACTTAAGCTCTGATTTTACTGTGTAGAATTTCTTTCTCTCTTCTTCAAGTTTTTCAAGCTCTTGATTTTTCAAGTCTAACTCTTTTTGCTTGCTTCCTTTTGCAGATCCATGCCCTTCGCTGACTTTTAATTCTTTTATTGAAAGCTCGTTATTTCTAACAAGTTCTTGCAACTCTAGTTTTTGTTTTTCAATTTCAGATAGCTTGGATTCGTAGTTTTCTATCTTTACATTTAAACCTGCCATTTCTGCTCTTATGTTCGCTATTTCAATATTCAGTTTTTCTTGTTCTAAGCCTGTTGATTTTTCAATTGTGGAATTTATTGAAGAAATTTTGGACTCGCAGTTTTCTATGTTTGCTCTTAAAGTTATTACAAGCTTCTTTATTTTTTCAATGCTTGAGTTTTTTTCTGAAATTTCTGAGTTAATTCTCTCGGTTTCCTTTTTTGCCTTGCTTAAATCTTGGAATATTACGCTTGCCTTGAATTTTTTTATGTCTTCTTCAATCTTTTTATATCTTAAGGCTTGCTGTCTTTCTTTTTCAAGATTATTCAGATAAGCTGTTCTTTCTTTAAGAATTGCTGTGACTTCTCTTAACCTCTCATCTGTTCTTTCAAGTTCATGTAAAGATTTTTCTTTTCTAGACTCATAAACGCCTATTCCAGAAACTTCTTCTATTATTTTTCTTCTGTCTTCTGTGTGCATGCTTACAAAGTTCTGAATCTCTCCTTGAAGGATAATATTGAATCCGTTAGGGTCAACTCCTGCAAGCGCTAACAAAGTTAGAATTTCCTGCCTTGTTTTTGTTTCATTATTTATTTTGTAGATACTTTGACCATTTCTGCGAACAATTCTTTTTATAGAAACTTCATCACTGCCTAAGGTAAAGATTCTCTCTTTATTGTCAAAAACTATTTCTACAATTGCTTCTTTTGAAGGAGAAGCTACTTTACTACCTAAGAAAATAAGATTTTGAGCTTTGGCAGCACGCAAGGACTTAATGCTTAATCGTCCAAGGACAAAACACAAGGCGTCAGATATATTTGACTTGCCGGAGCCATTAGGGCCTAGAATAACATTAATTCCTTCTGTAAATGGCAACTCTGTTTTTCTAGGAAAACTTTTGAAGCCCTGCATCACCAGCTTTTTAATATGCAACATAAAAACCTACGGTTTTTGATCCCTCGAGCAACTTCCTTTCTTTGCCTCTGATGGAAGTTTTGATCCCGGAAAACCTACGGTTTACCCGTAGCGATTTTCTTTAATTGCCTTGAGGAAAATCTTTAACCCTTAAAACCTCCTTTACCAAACATCTCTTTCATTGAAACTAGAATATTGTGATATTTTTAAAGATTGAGTTAAAGTTAATCTACCATATTCGCACTTAATCTCATTAGGTTGCCTTCATGCCCATAAAGAATTTTAAAGTTAACATGCATATGTGATCTGTCATCAGATATCACAATTGGAGTCCCATTTTCAATCTTCACAAGGTCGTCTCCAAACAAAACCAATCCTGTGCCCGCGTCAATATGAGTATACTCTGGAACATTTAAATATCCTGGCATTTGTGCTCTAAAATAATCAAGTGGGCCAAAATTTTCACCAATAACTTCGTGCCAAGATCCAAAATCGTGGAGGGCTAACATTCTTTCAAGTCCAAATCCTGACTGACTTATAGGGCCTCTAAATAACTCTGTTAAGCCAATCATATCATAAACAACAACATCTTTGTTTTCTGAAAAATATGGTAAATTTTCTCTATCCATAGGTTCATATTCTAACTTTTTTAAAGTATGCCTTCTGGCATAAGTCTTTACTTCTGACAATGAAAAATAAACTTGATTTGGAGAGTCATCCGTAGCTTCAACAGTCATTGCAGGAAAATCACTTCCTCTTAATAATGTCAATGAATTCGCAAAAAATGGAGAGTAGCTAGAATTTCCTAATTTGTATGAATCTTCCTGAACATGACCTGTGTTCAAAGGAAAAACATTGTGAGATATATTCGAAGCTTGAAGTATTTTAACAGCTAAATCGCCTTCATCATTGCCAGGTTTGAACAAAGTTGGAACACTCTGCATTCTTATAAGAAAAATTTTAAGTTTTTAAGGATTTATGTTTTGGGACGATAGTTAGAATTCCTTCAGCTTTTTCTGGGCTTGTGTGCCTGCTGCATTCTTGTATGTTGCCCAACTTTTCCTGAAAATGCCTGTGTCTTTATACTCATGAACATTTTTAACCAAGAATTTCTTTGTTGACGGGTCTGAAGGGTAGCCTGAGCCCATTTCATTTCCGTATATCTTTTTCAGTTTTTCCATTTCAAGCTCTCTTGTGCATTTAGCAAGTATTGAAGCAGCTGAAACAGAAACGTGATTTTGATCTGCCTTATGCTCGCATACTATCTCAAGATTTGATAAATCAAGAATTCTTGTTTTCAGGAAATCTCTCCACTTATCTATTCCTACAGATGGACAGTCAACAACTACTCTTATTTTTCCAAAGCCTTTATTTATCCTATTAATTATTTTTGATGCTGCAATTGCCTCTAACTCATTAAGCTTGTTCTGGTCTGTTGAAGCATCTATTTCGGAGGGAGGCACAATTATTATTTCAAAAGTCTCTGCGAGCTCTTTAATCTTAGCTTCAAGAACTTCTCTTCTTCTTTGAGTAAGCTGTTTGCTGTCCTTGACTCCTAATTTCTTTAATTCTTTCTCAGCTTTTTCATCAAGAAGGCAACCTGCTAAAATCATAGGGCCTATAATAGGACCTCGGCCAGCGTCATCAATTCCTAGAGTTAACATTAAAAGTTAAAAAAAGAACGGTATAAAAACCTTGTTGTATAATAGATTCAGTACTGATATGGGGTTAATAATATGCTTAGTGAAAAAATAAACTTCGAAGAGCTCAAGCTGGCAAAGGAAGTTTTGCTTCTGGCCAAGCTAAGATTAAAAAAATTATTTGGCAAAAAAAGAAAAAACCTGGAAAATGTTCTTGTAGTAGACACCTGTATAATAGGGGAGTTTTTGGCGACTTTGCCTGCACTGAGCCACTTTATAAAAATTAACAAATTAAATGTAGATATGGTTGTTTCTCCAGCAACGAAGTCTCTTGCTGAAAAAATAAAAGGAGTTAATAGAATTTTTACTGCAAAATCAGTATATGGCCGAGGACTTGAAAAAGCCGGCAAGAATACAGACATCCTATCTAAATATGGGCTTATTGTGGTTTTAAGAATAAGCCAAGACGCTTACAAATTAATAAAAAACGTTGAGTATTCTGAATTGATAATATATGACGTTGCTTACTTCAAGTTTTTTTTTCATATTTTAAAAAATGTATTAATGAAAAAGAAAATAAAGCAGTGGAGGGAGGTAAATTTTGAAATTCTTAATTCAAAAGAGCCTAAAAAAATAATAAAATTTGAAGATATATTCTCTTTCAAAAAAACAGATTATCACAAGGCTGAGAAAATGTTAAGATCATTTGGGGATGGAAAAAAGGTAATAATCCACACTGGAGATGGCTGGGAAATGAAGCTATGGAACAATAAAAACTGGGTAAAATTGCTTCAGAAGATAAATAAGCTTGGCAAGTTCAAATTTATATTTGTTGGAAGCTCCAAATTTGAGGAAAATTCTTTCAGCTATCTTCAGAAAAATTTGGGCTTTAAAATTTATTCTTTAATAAATAAAACAGATTTAGGTGAACTTCTGCTTTTAATGCGAAAAAGCAATTATTTTATAGGAATTGACAGCGGTCCTAGAAACATGGCTCACATTGCTGATTTAAGAAGCGTGACTTTGTTAAATCCTGCTGGCTTAAGGGATTTTATGCCGACTGACAAAAGAGACATTGCTATAGACAAGCCCATTAGATTTCCTGTTAGCATATTCAACTTTAAGAAATTGTCTTTAACAAAAGCCATAAGCGTAGATGAAGTTTTTCATGCATTTAAAAAACTTAAATAAGAACATTTTTAATGTTTATACATCAATAATATATAAAATAAAGGGGTATTATGAGCTTATTTGACGTAAACCATATATTAACATTTGGGCCTTTGCATGCATACATAATAATTTTTCTTATTATGATTATTGAGGGACCAATTATTACAATGTCTGCTGCTTTTGCGGCATCCTCGGGATACCTTAATGTTTGGCTTATTTTATTTCTATCTTTTTTTGCCGATGTGGTTGGTGATTCCTTAGATTATTTAATAGGATATTATGGGAGAAAAAAATTAGTTAAAAGGTACAACCACATTTTTAAAATCAGGAAAATCGCCCTTAAAAAAATAGAGAGACATTTCAAGAATCATTTAGGCAAAACACTTTTTATATTAAAAATGACTCCCTTAGCTTTGCCTGGCCTGATATTAGCAGGAGCCAGCAAAGTTCCGCTAAAAAAATACATAAAATGGTGCATAATTATTATAATCCCAAGAGCTATATTTTTTACTTTTATAGGGTATTCTTTTGGAATTTTAATTAATTCTGTATTAAAGTTCTACAAAATTACAGAATATTTTATACTTGCTTTGGTTATTGTTGTTCTTGGGATATATTGGGTTTATAGAAAGCTGTCTGATAAAATTTATAAGGCGATTTAAACAAGATTTATCAAGCCCACTTCGCATAACGGTATTGCACAAGATTGGAACGCGAAGGACACCTACGGTTTCCTACCGCACTACCTTCCTTTAAAATAGGAAGTCAAAGATCTTGGCCCTTCGGGGCACCCAGGTTCGACTCCTGGAGTGGGCGTAACTATCTTTTAGTTAATTGGGAGGGAGATAATCTTATGTAGTACATAATAGAAAAGTTTAAATAAGAGTAGTACATAACTAATTTATGGCAACAGAGAAACAAATAAAAGTTAAAGGGAAAGAATACTGGATATTAATTCATTCAGTTAGGAAAGGAAAGAAAGTTATCCAAAAGAAAAAATATATTGGCAAAATTCTTCCTTCAAAAAAAAGATTGAACCAATTAAAAAAAGAATTTCTAAAGGAATTATCTGGAGATAAATATAAACATCTTTCAAAAGAAGATCTTGAAAAAGTAGAGGAAAAGAAAAGCAAGTATAAGCAAGAATTAAGAAAATTAGGCAGGGTAGAGAAAGAAAAAAAACTAAATGAGTTTATAATAAGGTATACTTATGATAGTAGCAAGCTTTCTGGAGTTAATGTTACTTTAAGACAGACTTTTTTAATATTAAAAGAAGGAATAATTCCAAAAGATTTTAAAAATTTAAGGATAGCTAAGGAATTGGAAAATCATGAAAAGGGATTTATGGCTATTACAAAATACAAAGGAAAATTTGATATTAAATTTATTAAAAAATTGCATACAACTCTTTTTTCTGGAATTGATGACAGCATAGCAGGAAAATTAAGAAATGAGTTAAAAAGAGATGTAAAAATAGCTGGAACTGCTTATGTTCCTCCAAAATGGCAGAATATAAAGAAAGAGCTAGATAATTTCTTTATGTGGTATAAAGCTGAAAACAGAAAATTACATCCTTTAGAATTGGCTTCATTAATTCATTTAAAATTAATCTCAATACAGCCTTTTGTTGATGGAAATAGCAGATTATCAAGATTATTAATGAACTGGGTTTTGTGGAAAAAAGCATATCCTTTAATCGACATTCCGGTAGAAGATTTAGAAAATTATTATGATGTTCTTGATAAATACCAAATTGAAAAAGACGAGAAATCTTTTATGGATTACATTAGAAAGAAGTATTTAAGTTTGTAGGGGTGTATCGCTTCTAATATAGATTCGGTTGGGCGTAAGCCTTCTTATATTTTACTTAACATTCGTCCAGGCTTGGCCGAATGTGAGCGTTTTTATCTATAAACTTTAATAAGGACATTATCAAAAGAGGTAATTGTTCCCCCGTTTTCTAGAAGAAGATTTCCCTGCTTAATCTCATTTGAAGATATTTTTAGTGAAGATGCAACCAAATTATTGTCCAAATAGACTGAAAGTCTATAGTTTGAAAGAAGCAAAGCAGAAAAAGCTTAGGGAAGGTGAAAGAATTATAGAGCTTGTAGCGAGCAAGCACTATAAGAAAAAAACTTTAGGATAAAACCTATAAACAGAGATTTCTTTAGATAGAGGTGATGCCCGAATGGCACAACGGTACTGCGTCGGTCTCGAATGACAAAGACAAATATCTTTTGGATATTTATCCTTATGACATCTCCTTTGAGAGAACCTCTCCCTAAAATTTAGGGGAAACGAGCAAACCGATTTCCTTACGGATTTCCAAGTTCGACTCTTGGTTCGGGCGTAAAATCTAAAAGATTTTACTTAACATTCGTCCAAGCTTGGCCAAATGTGGGCGTGAAATTTGAAAAATGAAAAACCACAACAAATTTTATATGATATTTTTTCTTACAATAGCTTTGCAGAGAATTTATCTTTATTTCTTCAGGGATTCTCATCTTGTAATTTTAGGAAGAGTTGTTCATCATTTCTGGACAGGTTTGCTTTTAATTGTTATTTCACTTATTATTTATAAGAAATACACGGAGATAAAACTTATTTTGTTTTCAATAGGTGCTGGACTTTTCTTTGA
Organism: Candidatus Woesearchaeota archaeon; assembly: GCA_964421685.1. Lineage (GTDB taxonomy): Archaea > Nanobdellota > Nanobdellia > Pacearchaeales > GW2011-AR1 > CAYQXU01. Next base: position 494 of record CAYQXU010000017.1, on the reverse strand, counting down.
TGAGTTAGTTTTTATGCTTGCTGGAGGAGGGCTAACTCCTGATTACTGGAAGCTAATTTCTGTTATTGGTGTTTTATTCTTTGCACTAGTTGTCTTTATTTTTAGAAAAGATATAATTAAAATAATTGGGCAAAGGACAGTTAAGCAAAACATATAAATCTTGAAAAATATGGATATTTATGGGGAAGAGAACATTATCTTTAATAGGATTAACTATTGTTTTTATTCCTTCAGCTTTGCTTTTCTTTGGGTTCTTAAATGTTTATTTTCATATTGTGATATTTAACTTTATAGTTTCTGGTATTGCAAGCTGGCCTTTATATGCAAAATTAATATTTTACAATATAGTATTTTTCTTACTTCCTGTTATGTCGTTTGCAATATCCAGTCTTAAGTTTAGGAATAATAAAATTCTCAATATTATAAATATAATACTAAGCTTGGCTTTGTCCGGATTGAGTAAATCTCAATCTGGTAAAAAATAAAAGTTTGAC
>CAYQXU010000016.1:0-16633 GCA_964421685.1 Candidatus Woesearchaeota archaeon | reverse complement strand
CAATCTGCGGATTAAAATCCGCAAAGGGTTTCTTTCAACTGGCTCGTCCTAAAAGGATCTTTGCAGAGATAAGGTTGCTTTCAGATTTGATAACGTAAGATTGTTTCATCTCTTCACTCGGTGTAACAAGCTCAAGCTTTCCTTCTTTCTTTAGCTTACTCAAAAAACTTATTTTTTTCATAATATGTCTCAACACCCCTTATTATTATGTGATTTTTTTCTATTTCTTTTATTAATAAGCTAGACTTATTGTATTTTCCTATTTTTACACTTATTTTTGAATCAATTAAACCGACGTCTTCCTTTATTTTTTTATTACTTGTTTCTATATAGACATCAATATCACTACCTCTCTTTGCTGTTCCTTTTGCATATGACCCAAATAAAATGGCAAGTTTTATTCTTTTATCATTCTGGATTTTTTCAACAATTCCCCTTAAGTTTGGATATTTCTTTAGCAGTTTATTAAGCTTGTAATTTTCAGCAGAAAAAACATAATTCTTGGCTTCAATTGTTTTCTTTAAAAAATGGGTTTGGTTTCTTCCCTCTTCTTTATAATCTACAACATTTTCCTTAGCTAGTTTTTTTATTCTTCTCAGTATATTCATGTGATTAGTATTTAATTTTTTTGCAATTCCTCTAATGTGATTCTCACCACTAAGAAGATCATTTATTACTTCCATATTGTAATCTTTCTGTTCCATATGTAACTGATATGTTACAATGGTATTTAAGGCTTTCCTTTTTGGAACTAACCAAACAATATTTCTTTAAGAAGTGATTAATTAAAAAAGATATTTTGATAGTCTTCCTATTTCTTGATAATTTAAATCTCTTTCTCTAGATCCTGGAATTTCTGGAGCCACTAGTGCCCATTGATGAGCGTCTCTTGCGTCCATAGTTATTCTCTCTAATTGTTCTTGTCTTGATTGATTAGTTATTTGGTTAAGTGAACTTCTCACAACCTCATGGCATAATGGATATGAAGCGAGCATGGAAAGTCCTAAAATCACTACATTATTGATTGCATGTGCCCACATTCTTCTATCGTGCCATTTATAGTTATATATTTTCATTTCTCTTTCAAATTCTGGAGAGTTTGTCTCCGTATTATTTTCCATAACTTATAGATAAAGTTACTCATTTATAAATCTTTCTATTTGTTACTACTTTATAGATATACTAACACAATCTTTCCCTTTGCTCAAGATTTCTGGGATCTTGCCAGGAGTTATCGAATTTAACGCTTGATCCTGTGATTGGGCTGAGTTTTACAGGCTCTTGATTTTGACATTCAATTAAATAATCCTGGCAGAAATGGTCTTTTGTGCATATTGCCTTTGTCCAGGCGCGAGTGCCTAGGTTTTGGTGGTTTTGCTTTGAGTTTGCTTCTGGCGAAGATATTGAGAGAGATGTTAATGATAAAGTTGATAAGTTAGTTGATAGAATAACTATAATTACTCCTAAAATGATTAACATTCCAATGAGCAAAATTTTGATTTTTTCCATTACTTTTGGATGAAACAAAAAGTTTATAAATGTTTGGGTGAAATTGAGTTTTTGCCAATTTTACCGTCGGAAAAATGAACTTTTGAATCATAAAGTTTATAAAGGATTTTGGCTTATTTTGATTGTAAATTAGCCTGATTTTTAGGCTAAAAATTATTGATATTTAGTTAAAACTATCTATTATAAATAACATAAAAATGAACCTTTTGGAAATAAACCTTTAAAAAAGGTTTCCAAAAACTGACAAAAAAATGGCATCAAAAAACGATTACGGGGCAGATTCAATTAAAGTGCTTGAAGGCTTAGAAGGTGTAAGGAAAAGACCTTCGATGTACATAGGAAGCACCAGTAAGGATGGGCTACACCATTTAGTTTACGAAATCGTGGATAATTCAGTTGATGAAGCTTTGGCTGGTTTCTGCAAAATAATTAATGTTTCTATTAACAAAGATGGGTCTGTAACAGTTGAAGATGATGGCAGAGGAATTCCTGTTGATATTAATCCTACTTATAAAGTTCCTGCATTGCAACTTGCTTTGACAAAGCTTCATGCTGGAGGAAAATTTGACAAAAAATCCTATCAAATTTCAGGGGGCTTGCACGGAGTTGGAGTAAGTGTTGTTAATGCATTATCAAAAAAGTTAATTGTTGAAGTTAAAAGAGAAGGCAAAATTTACAGGCAAGAATATTCAAGAGGAGATCCTAAAACAAAACTTGAAATTGTTGGCAAGTGCAAGGAAGAGGAAAGTGGCACGAAAGTTACTTTTTGGCCTGATGAAGAAATTTTTTCAACAACACAATTTGACTACAAGATTCTTGAAACTAGGTTTAGAGAAATAACTTTTTTAAATGCTGGATTGAAAATACTTCTTGAAGATAAAGTTAAAGAAAAAACAGAGGAATTTTATGCTGCTGGCGGATTGATAGAGTTTGTTAAATGGATAAATAAATCAAAGGAAGTTTTGAGCAAGCCAGTTTATTTTAAAAGAGAAAGCGACGGCATAACTGTCGATGTTGGAATACAGTATAATACAGGATATAATGAGAACCTTTTTGGTTTTGTTAATACTATTAATACTGTTGAAGGTGGAACTCATGTGTCTGGCTTTAAGACAGCGTTGACAAGAGTTTTGAATGATTACATAAAGAAAACCGGCAATGGGAAAGAAAAAGATTTTGCTCTTTCTGGTGACGATACTAGAGAAGGGCTTACTGCAATTGTGAGCATTAAGATTCCTCATCCTCAATTTGAAGGGCAAACAAAAACTAAGCTAGGAAATTCTGAAGTCAAGGGGCTTGTAGATTCTATTGTCACAACTGCTTTAAGCGAGTTTTTCGAGGAGAACCCTGCTGTTGCAAAGAAAATAGTTACAAAGGTTCTTGAGTCTGCGAAGGCAAGGCTTGCAGCAAAGAAAGCCCGAGATTTAGTAAGAAGGAAAAGCGCATTTTCTCTTGGAGGATTGCCTGGAAAACTTGCTGACTGTTCTGCAAAAAAAGCTGATAATACTGAATTATATATTGTTGAGGGAGAAAGTGCTGGGGGTAGTGCAAAGCAGGCAAGGAATAAAGAATATCAGGCTATACTTCCTTTGAAGGGTAAAATATTGAATGTTGAAAAATCAAGCCCAACTAAAGCTCTTTCAAGTGAAGAAATTGCAAACCTCATTACTGCAATCGGGACAGGAGTTGGAGAAAGTTTTGACATTACAAAGCTAAGATATAATAAAATTGTAATGATGAGCGATGCTGATGTTGATGGAGAGCATATTAAGACTTTGTTATTAACATTCTTTTTCAGGTTCATGCCGCAGCTTATTGAAAATGGCAAGATTTATGGTGCGATGCCTCCTTTATTTAGAATTAGAAAAGGCCAGGATTATTATGTTTATACAGAAGACGAGTTGAAGAAGCTTACAGACAAGCTCGGAGCAAATGCAGTAATTACTAGATTTAAAGGACTTGGAGAAATGTCTGTTGATCAGCTTTGGGACACTACTATGAATCCAAAAACTAGAAAGATAAAGAAAATATTTATCGAAGACGCAATTGAAGCAGATAGGATATTTACAATGCTGATGGGAGATGATGTTCAGGCTAGAAGAGAATTCATACAAGAAAATGCGCAGGAGGCAAACCTTGATGTTTAAGCCAAGTTTGTTTAACAACAACCTAGAGGCTAATCTCGACATATAATGTCTTGATTATCCAAGCTTCGTCCAAGCTTGGCCAAAGCTGAGACTAACTTAGATGTTTAAAATGGAACAAAAAAATATAATCATCGCTATTGCAGTAATTTTGTTAGTTGTTACTGGTGCTGTTTTGTTTTCACATAAAAACCTTAATGGAAATGTGGTTGCTGTTTCTGGCTCAGAAGCAAATTATTCAAATGGCGAGTGGCTTAGCGATAATTGTGATTGCTTGGAGCATAATAGAAAAGGCTGCGCAAACAGCAGTTTCACGTATGCTAATGGGCTCTGCAGGGATGCAAATTTAGTAACTAACCCAATAAATAAATGCTCTTTGTATAATTGCTCTGGAGAGAAAGTGGAGTTTAAAGGATAATGTCAAGAATGAATTTGAGAATTGCATTTGTACTTTTTTTGTTAGTTGCAATTATAGGCGTGCTGGTTTATGAAAACTTTATTTACGAGAAGAAGCCGATTCCAAATCCTAATGTTGATAAAATTTATGAGGAAAATTATCTGAACGATAACTGCGTTTGCATTGCTAGAGGAAGGTTAGCTTGTGGATTTGCAGGTTATGAATTAAGAAATGATTTATGCTGGAATGGAAATTCATCTACAAACCCAATAAATAAATGCTCAAGATATAACTGTGATGGAAAAATAATAAATTATAGCGGGTAAAACGATAAAATGGGAAAAATAAAAACACCAGATTGGGTTTTGAAGGGAAAAGAAAAACCTAAAGTGAAGAAGGCAGGCAAGACTTACAAGATTAGAAAATGCCCTAAGTGCGGCAGCACTGATGTAGCTGTTGTGCTTGGATATGAAGAAGGAAAAGGCAAGGGTGAGTGGGGATGCAAGAAATGCGAATGGAATGGAAAAAATATTGAAGAAGAAGTAGTTTCAGAAGAAAAGTTTCTTGAAATGATGGAGAATGAACCTTTTGGAAAGGTTCCCAAATAAACCTTTTAAAAAAAGGTTTCCAAAAACGGAGATAAAAATAAAATGACAATGTCGCAATTAGGATATACACTTGGTAATTTTGGAAATATTATACTTAGAGGAGCAGATAGACTTTCGACTATTTTAACAACTACTTTTATAGGTTTTAATCCTGGTGATAATGCTCAATGCCAATATTTTAGCGAATGTCCTACTAATTATAAATTTACTATTGGTTGTAGGGATCATTTTGGAGACTGGCATAAGAGTAATTGTGGTTTTTATAGAAGATTTTACATTAAACAACTAATTGGAGGATTAGAAAATGACAGATAAAGAAGAGAAAGAAAATATTCCAGCAGAACACGGAGTCTTAGATAGTGAAATATCTGAAGAGATGAAAAAATCTTATTTAGATTATGCTATGTCTGTTATTGTCTCTAGAGCTATCCCTTCAATTGAAGATGGTTTAAAGCCTGTTCAAAGAAGAGTTTTGCATGCAATGAATCTTATTGGTGTAAGACCAGGAACGCAGACAAAGAAATCTGCGAGAATTGTAGGAGATGTTATTGGTAAATTTCACCCTCATGGAGATGTTGCTGTTTATGATGCAATGGTGCGTTTAGCGCAGGATTTTTCGTTAAGATATCCTCTTGTTTACGGACAGGGAAACTTTGGAAGCATAGATGGAGACCCTCCTGCAGCGATGAGATATACTGAAGCCAGACTTGCACATATTTCTATGGAATTATTGCAGGATATTGATAAGGAAACTGTGAAGTTTGTTTCTAATTATGATAATTCTATGAAAGAGCCAGAGCTTATGCCTGGAAAGCTGCCAACACTTCTCATTAACGGAGCTAGTGGAATTGCTGTCGGCATGGCTACAAATATTCCTCCCCATAATATGACTGAAATTTGTGATGCGATTCTTGCTAATATTAAAGATCCTCAAATAAGCACAGAAGAGCTTTCAGTAATAGTGACTGGTCCTGACTTTCCTACAGGGGGTTTAGTCCAGGGAGAGATGAAAGAGTTTTACTCTACTGGGAAAGGAAAGTTTGTCCTTAGAGGAAGAACAAATATAGAAGAAGTTAGAGGAAAAGAAGCAATAATAATCACTGAAATTCCTTATATGCTAAATAAATCAGACTTGATAAAACAAATCGCTGAAATGATTCAAAACGGAAAGCTTAAGGAAATAAGCGACTTAAGAGATGAGAGTGCTAAAGGCAAAATAAGAATTGTTATTGAATTAAAAAAAGGAGCTAACTCTAAGTTTGTTTTAAATGCATTATATAAGTATACAAGACTGCAGGATTCTTTCAGCGCTAATTTCCTTGCATTAGTAAAAGGGCAACCTAAGGTTTTGAATTTAAAAAGTGCACTTGAAGAATATATTTCTTACAGAAAACTTATTGTTACTAAAAGGACACAGTTTGAACTTAGAAAAGCAAAGGAAAGGCAGGAAATTGTCGAGGGGCTTTTAATTGCTTTGAAAAATATTGATGATGTTATAACAACTATTAAGAAATCTAAGAATGCGCCAGAAGCTTCTGACGCTTTAGTTGCTAAATTTAAATTGACTAAGAAACAAGCGCAGGCTGTTTTGGAAACTAAGTTGCAGCAATTGACTTCACTTGAAGTTGAAAAACTTAAGAAAGAAGGGGAAGATTTGAAAATTATTATAAGTGACTTGGAAAAAATACTTGGAGACATAAAAGAAGTTTTGAAAATTATATCTAAGGAAGTTAATGAGCTTAAGAATAAATATGGTGACAAAAGAAGAACCCAGGTTATGCAGAGAATTTCTGAGATTTCTGAAAAAGATTTAGTTCAGCAAAAAGAAGTTGTTGTTACAATAACTGATAAAGGATATTGCAAGAGAATGGATACTAAAACTTACAAGGAGCAGAAAAGAGGAGGAAAAGGAGTTATAGGAAGCAATTTGGCTACTGGAGATTTTGTAAAACAACTTATTAGCTGTAATACCCACGACTATCTTATGTTTTTCACGACGAGAGGAAGAGTTTTATGGCTTAAGGCTTATGAGGTTCCTGAAGCTGAAAGATACAGCAAGGGAAAAGCAATAATAAATATGCTTAATCTCAGCAACGAAACAGTTACTAAAGTTATAAGTGTCAAGAAATTTGATGATGCTTTATTCATGGCTACAAGAAAGGGAATTGTTAAGAAAATTGCTTTAAGCAACTTTTCAAATCCTAGAGCTTCTGGAATAAAAGCAATTAATCTTCCTAATGATGAAAGTGATTCTTTAATTGGTGTTGAGCTAGTTAAGAAAGGCCAGGAAATTCTGCTTGCTACAAAACACGGGAAGGCAATAAGATTTAATGAAAGCGAGGTTCGTGAAATGGGAAGAGCTAGCTATGGTGTTGCTGGAATAAAACTTGATGGCAAAGATGATGTTGTTAGTTTAGAAGTTTTGGAAACAGCTGCGATATTTACAATAACAAAGAATGGATACGGGAAGAGAACTGCTGTTGAAGATTATAGGAAGACTGCAAGGGCAGGAAAAGGAGTTATCAATCTTAAAATCTCGGATAAGACTGGAGATGTTGTTAATACTGTTTCTGTAAATGACAACGACGGACTTATAATTACAACTGCTAAAGGAATTGTTATAAGAACTAGTCTTGATAATATAAGAGTTATGGGAAGAGCTGCGCAGGGAGTGCGTGTCGTGAAGCTGCAGCAAGGAGACACTGTTACAGACATTGCCAAGGTTGAGGATGATGATAATGGGGTTGTTTTGGCGGAGTGAATGTAACCCGAGATATCTTTATTAAGTTATTTATATTTATTCTTCTATGGAAATAGTTTTTATTAGACATGCTGAGAAGGAAGGGATGGGGGAAGATCCCTTTTTGACAGGTAAAGGAATTAAGCAAGCCAACAAACTAGCTAAGCGATTAGAGAAAGAGAAGTTTCATGACTTTTATTGTAGCGATTTAAATAGAGCAAAACAAACGGCAGATATTATTGCCAAGAGGATTAATATTAAACCCAAAATAGAGAAGTCACTTAATGAATTTGAGTCAGAAACCGTGAAGAACTCTAAAGATAAATGGAACAAACAAGAAAAAACTCATTATGATGCTTTGATTTCTTTCCTAGATAAAATAGCCAAAAACCCAAATGAAAATAAATCTGTTTTGATAGTTGCTCATGGAGTTACAAATAGGATAATTCTGGCATATTTTTTAAATTTAAATCTTCAAAATATGATTCAATTTATACAAAAAGAGACTGGCATTAACGCAATTTATTGGATGGACAAGTTTAAAAATTGGAGACTGAGGATGTGGAATGATCATTACCATATCCCTATTGGTTTAAGGTAAGTATTTCGGAAAGTTTTCTGTTTTCCTAAACCATTTTAAAGTGGTTACAAATGAGAATATTTAAATATCTTGATATGAATAAGATAATATGCCAGAAATCATATATGACTCTGATAGGGGTTTGTTTTTAGTTTCAGACTATGATGGTTCTTCTTACGGTGAGAGCTTGTCCTCTTCTAACAAAAGATGTACAAAAACACCCCAATGGAATTTTTTTAGGTATGGGAGTAACCATGCTTACACTAATGGAGGTGAAGTCTCTTATGAGGAGAATTGCCAAAATAACTTAATAATTGCTTCAGGAAGAGGAGTTTCTTTAAAAAACACAAAAAATTCTTTTATAGTAGCAGAGCCATATTTAAGGATTTCTCCTATATTTAAACTTAGAGAAGTTGTTGATGATGCGTCAAGCCTCCTCGCTTCCTTCCAAATAAGGTATAATCTTCCTCTGGCCGTGTCTCAGAGAGAGGATCTTAAAGAGAAAAATTTGGATAATTTAACAGAAAGCATAAATTTAATGTATGGAGTTGTGCCAAGAAAGATTTCTTTAATTCCCTCAAGGTCAAAAACGGGAGGGGTTTATTATGTTGAGGGAAAGGATGGTAAGAAATATGTTTTGAAATATAAAGATAAAGATAGGGAGAGAGCAGAGCTTATTTCTACAATTACGAATAACATCTCTGGCTTTTTTCCAAGCGTTCACCTTAGACAAGATAGATTAGGATATACTTTTTATCTTGAAGATGGATGGTACGGTTTGGACTCTTTTGTGGAAGGCTTTTCTTTAGAGCGGAATATTCATTATTTTTCACGACTTGGTTCACATGTTTCTTCACTTCATCTACAACTGGCAGCTTTAAATGATGGAACTCTTAATTTGGAAAGAAAACTATTTGCAGAAGATGGTCATTTAGCTGAAAGTAGCGTGGCCTCTATGTATCTAGATTTAAAAACGAGCAATTTGGGAAGTAGCACTCTCCTGTCTGAATTAGATCGCATTATTGAAGGAAGTTTCAGCTCTTTGTTTAGGGGGTTCCCTAAATCATTGATTCACAGAGATTTAAATCTGTCTAACATTCTTTGGGCTGAAGGTAGGCCTTTAATTGTTGATGCTGAATCAATTAGATTTTCGGCTAGAGTTAACGAGTTTATTCCTCCTTTGATTTTAGAGGGTAATAGGGCTAGGCCAGTATATCTTGATGGCAGTTTATCGAGATTGACTGACTCTTATAATAGTACTTTCAAAACTCCTTTATCTCAAGATGAGGAGGCAATTTTACCTGACTTGTTAAAGCTCGCTCTTTTGAGATATTATGTTGTAAGGATGATAAGAAGAGGATTGTCTGATGAGGGATATTTAGGAGAGTTAGAGAAAACTTTAATAAATTTAAAAGCTGGATGTTGATATGAACCCAAAAATTCCATTTAGAATTAACTATCCTTTAGATATTTTGGACACTTCTAAAAAGATTGATTTTAATGATGAAAATAATCTGAGAAAATTATTTAGCCGAAACATTTTCTATTATAGACATAAATCGTTAAAGATCAACGTTTTGAAAAACAGATATAAAATTTTATTAAAGCTAGCTAAAGAGGTCTTAAAGCTGATACATCAAAATATTCCTTCACGTGAAGTCCTGAGCATCTCTGCTTTTGGTTCTGCACTGTTTTCTAGAACTCCATCCGATTTTGATTTTTTGGTTATCGTAAAAGGAAATGTTTTTCTATTAGAGGAGAAAAAAATTTATTTAAAGAATAAGGGCCACACTTTAAAATATTCTGTTGGCGTTTCAATAAAGGGGTTAGACAATCTTAGTTATGGCATATTTGATTTAAAATCCAAGATTTCCGCATTACAACAAAGCCAGGTTATTAACAGAACCGCTATTTTATTGTTTCGTAGACATTTGCCAATTATAGGTTATGATTTTTTTGAAAATAAAGATGTTTTCTTAAACAATATTTATGCCCAAATTTCAGATTTATTAACTAACACTTATAATTTGTATTATCTGAAAAATAATAGACATCATTTAAAAGATTTTGAGAGAGCCAAGAAGATTTTATCTAGACTTTGCGAAGCAGTATCTTATCTTGTTTTTGATTGTAAGGATTTAGAAGTTAAAAGGCTTAGAAAAAAAATATTTTCATATTATCATAAAAAAAACATTTCCTTTTTGAAAAGTAAGAGAATTTTTGAAGAATTTAAGACGCTTTATGATAACAAGGCTAAAAAATTGGAGAGCAGAATTTTGCGCGAAATGTTGTTTAAAATTGATGATGCTCAGATGCAACAAATATTTAGGAAAACTAGGTATCTCCTAATTAAAAAAAAGATTGGGAAATTTCTCCCTGTAATTGCAAAGATTGTAGATTCTAGCGGAGAAGTTATTTCTTCATCTAAAAGGATAAAAAAAAGCATTAAATCAGTGACACCCATTCATGCTGAAATATGTGCAATTCGAAGTGCAAAGGCTAGGAAGAAAACAAACTGGAAAGATTACACACTTTACTGTTCTTTAGAACCCTGTGCTGCTTGCGCAAAAGCAATTTCAGAAGCAGGTATAAAAAAAGTTGTTTATTGTTTAGCTGATCCTTTGCTTTCTTATTATGGTCGCAAAAGAGATTATTATTATAAAAAAAACATTTCTTTTTATAGGCATAATTCTGCAGACTTGACTGAAAAATTTCAAAGAATTTATTTTCGTTTATATAATAAGAATAAGCAGTTAAATTCACAAAGGAGGTTTCAAATATTGGATGTTCTTTTAGATAAAAGATTGATGGAGAACATTACCAATAGGTTAGAGCGTTACTGGAAATGCATTGGATTGCCTCACAAATGGATTAGGCCAATTTTAGATACTCTGTTAAATAATTATTCTAATGAAGATTTGGCTGTTGAAATGGTTAGAAAGAAGTTCCCATCAATTTCTGACCAAAATAGTCTTGATTATTCAGAAAAACTTTTTATGTGGCGACAGACAAAAATTAAAAATTTGGCTAGAAGAATTAACAAGCATTTAGTTGGTCCTGTAATCGGAGATGTTGGTGGGAGAGTAGATGATCTTGTAAAAGAGTTCTCCGCCATAAACTCTTCTGTTAAAAAGGCTTATATTACAGATATAGATTATTTTTCTGAAGAGTCTATGAATCACAAAATAAATTTTATTGTTCAGCCATCAAAAACTAAGTTGCCGTTTGTTAAGGGAAGTATTAACACAATTATTTTGTCAATGGTTCTTCACCATTTAAAAAATTTAGACCAGATAAATTTGATTAAAAGTGCTGGTTCTTCCTTAAATAAAGGTGGGAGAGTTATTTTAATTGAAGATACTTATCCTAACCATCCCAAGATTAAAGGTCTTAATAAGAATATTGCTGATTTTTTGAGGTTTAATTCAGATGAGAAGAAGAAAATTCTTTCTTTTTATGATTGGTTTGGAAATAGACTTATGAGGAATAGAGATTCTATGTTTTTGCCTTACAATTATAAGACAATGGAGGGATGGAAAAGTCTTTTTGAAAGATATGGGTTGGTTCAGATTGACTCTAAATTCATTAAAGAGAATCTTTCTCATCCAGATCTTTTTCCTCCAAAAGCAATAATGGTTTTTCAGAAGATGCGGTGATATACCTCTCCAGAACCTTTAAATACTCAAATTTTCTCTTTTGAATAAATATAGACTAAAAGACTAAGAAACTTTTTCTATATAATATCGATAGCAAGGAGGATATGTACCTACATGGGAAATTTTGACAGAAGCGGCGGTTCCAGAGGAGGCGGCGGTGGCAGAGGCGGATTTAACAGAGGCCCTCGACGTGACTTTGGCGGACCACGAGAAATGCATAAAGCTAAGTGCTCTGAATGCGGACAAGATTGCGAAGTTCCGTTCAAGCCAACAGAAGGAAAGCCAGTTTATTGCAGAGATTGTTATAATAAGAGAAATCCAAGACGATTTTAATCATCTTTAGGAGATGATTTCGCGTAGTTTTATTCCATAAAACTCCGGGAGAAATCCAAGACGATTTTAGTTAGTTATTATCTATCTACAAATTATTATTTTTATTTTATTTACTATTTTTCTTAGAATTATTGAATGATTTTACTTAAGAAATTTTATTTGATTGATTATTTTGTACAATGTTAATACACTATTTTTAAGATAAATATATTAGCATTTATTTTAGCCAATTATAAAAAATCTTATATTATTAATTTAGGTCAATTATTATTAAAATTAGAATATCAATCAAAAATATCCAACAACTCTCTTTTTTCTATAGGGTTGATGTCTTCGAATTTTGTTTCTTTTTCCATTTGATCGAGTGTTTTTTGCTTTTCCAGCCTTGGCGGCTTATTTCCCCAAGCAGGGCAGATTGATTTGTATTCACACCAATGGCATAATGAGGATTTTATTGGAGGAAATACTTTAGTAGCCTCTATTTTTTTTATTGTTTCAAGAGTTTCAAGTCTTAATGCATCTAACTCTTCATTTGTTTTCTTTTTCTGTATTCTTTTATTGTATGCAAGAAAGTGCCATATCATTTTTACTTCTTTATCTCTTCCATAAGTTTCTTTTATTGCAATAGAGTAAAGTGCCAGCTGCTTATCTGACTCGATTTTTTCTGCACTAGGAAGGCTGTTTGCTGTTTTGTAATCGTGAATTTCATATTCTCCTGTTTGCAAATTGTAAGTTAGCCTGTCAATGAAGCCCTGAATTCTATAATCACCGCTTTCATCTAGATGTATAAGAATTCTTTTTTCTATTTCAATTGTGTTGTCATTGAAAGGATGATGCTGAGTATAGTAAGTTGTAATAAATTGAATTCCCTTGTTAAAATAATCTTGAGGAGTCAGATTTCTGTTTACAATTAGTATTTGGTCATTGAAATCTTTTTCCCATTCTCTTGAGTAGCTGAGAATTGCTTCTTCTATGTTAGGCACAATACCCAGCTTTACTTTTTTGTATAGCCATTCTAATGCAGAATGGACACTCTTCCCTAAATGAGCTTCTATGCTTTTTTCAACTTCAGGAATTATCTCATCTATATACCTAAATTTGAATTTTAAAGGGCATTTTTCAAATGTGGTTATCCTGGAATATGAATATGTTTTGGGCATTTTATTCTCTTTTGTTTAGTTAGTAAAAAGAAGGAGGTTATAAACTTTATTGGTAATTTTTATAAAGATCATTTTTGAATATAATCTATGAAAAGTTTAGACTCTTTATTCAAAAGCATTAGAAATGCAGTGGCTCGTAATTTTCCTAAAAAACCTGAAGCTTATTCGTCTATTGCTGATTTAATGAGGAGCGAGTATCCTAAAATTGAACTTAGAGAGGTTTCAACTCAAATAGACTCTGGAAGGAAGAGCGAATTTTACGACGCAAACTCGTCTACTCCTTTGCCGATACCTAAATATTATGCGTGTAGCAGTTGTGGATATGTAAAAGGCAGTGCAATTGCTGGTGATGGAGTTTATTCCTGCAGAAGATGTGAAAGGGTTTTGTTTGAAGAATTTGTGCCTAAATCAAGAGTTAAGGTTTACTGACAAGGGTAAACTGTTGAGAAAGTTTTTTCATCAAAATAAGGCTGGCATGCGTCGCTTTGCTCTCTTGTTGGGATGCATGCTCCTTTAGAGCATCCAAAGTCGCATTTTACATTTAATTCTGGCGCGAAGTGCTTTTGATCTTTTTCACATGAGTATTCTAATAAGAAACAACCTTCTCCAGAACATTTGTCAACTTCATTACTTATACTTCCTTTGTAGCATTTATCCTGGAACCATAATTCTTTATCATTTGCATCCAAGCCGTTTCCTACACCCTTAACAACATAGACTGATCCTCCGTCTGAATCAGAACAGTGTAGCGGAGCCTGGTTTGTCACTTGCCCTGTTCCAATCAATAACTGCCCTACTTTGAATATTGTAGCTAGGAATTTCAAAAGTTTTGAGAAGAAGCTTTCACTTTCAGTTGTGCTTCCACTTCCTGCAGCATTGTTATTTTGCTGATTATTTGTATTTCCTTGTCTGCCTGTTTGGTTTGTTTGGTTGTTTTCTGTGCCTATTTGATTGTTGCAATTTAGTCCTTCATCTATTTGCCCATCACAGTTGTTGTCTAAATTATCACAAATTTCTGTTCCTGGTTTTTTGTCAGAACACTCTCCCCATTTTCTGTCGCTTCCACATTCTTCATATCCTGTGTAACATTCTCCTGCGTTTGTACCGCATACTTTAATATCCCCTAGATTACAGTCTGTTGCTACATTGCAATTTGCTGTTGTGTTGACAACGTCGCATGTTGAGCTGAAAATTCCCTGCACACATTTTTGCGCTCCTGTTTTGCAAACATCACTTGTATCACAGGCTTGGATTTCTCCTGTATTACATTCTGCCCCTTCATCTATTTGTCCATCACAATTATTGTCTATGCCATCTCTGATTACTTTTCCTTGGCTGTTTGCTGTTTCGTTTGCTGATGGGTTTGTTAATCCTAATCCAGCACATGTTGTAATTTCTGTTCCATTAACACAACCTGCTTGTTTTTGATTGCATAAACCGCTAGAAGAAGGGCATGAAATAACTTCAACAAGACCTTCATCTATTTGTCCATTTTGGTCGTTGTCTTTCCCATCACAAATTTCTGTTGCTCCAGGATGCACTTTATTGTCGCTGTCATTATTATCGCTGTATCCTAAAAAGTTAGAAGGAGTTGTACAAGTGCTTGAACTTGATTCTTTTACATAACCATCTCCATCAATATCTGTGCAAGCAACAGGATTTGCAGCACATTGGCCATTGGCATTACAAGTTTGTCCTGATTGGCAATCACCGTTTAATGTTCCACAAGCTATCGTTTCATTACAATTAGTTACTGCTGTCCCACAATTTTTTATCCCACATGTTACCGAAACAGGATTAGGATTGCAACAAGCATTATTGTAGCAAACTTGATTAACGGTACAAGAAGCACAAGCAGAAGGACAGATATCGCTTGTCGCGGAGTTGCAGTCATTATCAACTCCGTCGCCACACTGCTCACTTACTCCAGGGTTTGTTAATATCTCATTATCATTGCAATCGTTGTAGCCTTTAAATCCTAATATCCCTGATGTAGAACATCCTGAACTTTGACTCTCTTTTACATATTTATCACCATCAGTGTCGGTGCAAGAGGGTGTTGTTATGCACCCAGCTGTATTGAAGGTACAAGAAGATGTGCAGGATAATGTTCCTGAGGCAAAACCTTGAGTTACACATGTTTTGCTGTTTAAATTAGAACCATCACATTGTTCGCCTGTGTTAATCACTCCATTGCCACATAAGTTTTGCTGCTGGCAGCCTGTATCATCTGAATCTGTATGATTATCACAATCGTTATCTAATCCATCAGTGCAAGTGTTTCCTGTAGATAGGTTTTCTGTTTTTCCTGGATTTATGTTTGCGTTAGCATCGTTGCAGTCGTTATAACCTAAAAATCCGTTTGGGGGAATACAGCTAGAAGTTGGAGCTTCTGCAACATATTTATCTCCATCAACGTCTGAACAAGGAGGTGAAGAAGCAACACACTGACCGTTTGAGCATATTTTTCCACTTGGGCATAAATTACTCCCATCATCAACTTGCCCATTACAATTATCATCAATTCCATTGCAGGTTTCTGCAGTGCTTGGAGCTATGCAAGAACCATAACTTCCTCCTGAGCAAGTCATTGTTCCTGTGCTGCAAGTGGGTTTTGTTGGAGAATTTATCCCTGTTGCGCATGATTTTGTGCTTCCTTCTGGAGAGCATCCGCAAATTCCTCCCCCAATGCATGTTAATCCAATATCTGCACAATTTTTGTATGTTCTATCAGGGCCTCCCTCTGGTCCAATCACTCTTCCTGTTATGAGTGGCGCTATTACATAAGTTGGTGATGGTCCAGTATCTCCGCCATACACGCAATTATAGTCCCAAGCTGTGTTGCTTTCGCAATAATCATACCATGTTCCTGCATCTACTGTTGTGTAGCCAGCTGCGTTGAAATTATTATATCCATCTGAATCAGTGCAAGAATTTCCGCTAGCTGCATTTCCTGTTATAGGAATTCCTAAGACTCTTAATAATCCATCAAGAAATCCTGCAGAAACTATTGATATGCTTAAGATTAAAACTATTGAGACTGCAAATATAATTTTTAAGCTAGAATTTTTTGATGAAAAAACTTTTGATCCAACCCCTTTTCTCATTCTTAATTTAATTTTTTCAGGTATTTAAAGGTTGTTGTGGTAGAGGGAAATTTAATTTTTCAAATGGTATCAGTAAGTTTTTTATAGGCGGTTTTATTTAAACTAAAATGAAAGAAGAAGCTAATGATTGGTCAAAACAAGCAGAAGATGATTTAGATAAAGCTAAGATACTGTTTAATAATAGAAAATTTGACGGAGCAGCCTTTTACTCTCAACAAACAGCTGAAAAGGCATTGAAGGCAGTAATAATAAAAACTCAAGGAAAACTTGTTAAAACTCATGATTTAGTTATATTGGGAAGAATGGCTGGCTTGCCTAAGTCTATTTTAGAAAAATGCGAGATGCTTTGTGAACTACCCATGGGCTAAAGCCCAGAGCGTCTGATGTTAAAAATCACTC
>CAYQXU010000015.1:0-17051 GCA_964421685.1 Candidatus Woesearchaeota archaeon | reverse complement strand
AGTGTTAGCAGATCAAGTGGACGCCCCTGACTTTAGTCTGTGGGTAGTTCACAATGGAATTTTATTTAGATATAAAATTTATCATGCTGAAATCTCTAATGCCAGAGCAATAAAAAAGACAAATAGAATAACTGGTTCTTGCAGGCTTTATGATATTAATGGGAAATTAGTCTTGTGATTTTAATATATTCTTTAGTATAGAAAAGCTTAAATTCTTCAGAAGATTAATTTTAAGATGGTAAAGGTTGATATTGGAAGAACAGTTGATTATGAGACTTTAGAAAAAGCTTTGTTTGAAGCTGCTAAGAAGGTTGGATTGAAAGCGAGAGTTGAAGATCAATTTGATAGAGGATATAAGTTAGGATCTGTCCAAGAAACTCAAAGATATTCCAATACAATGGTTTATTTAAGAGGTAGATTTTTCCCTGCAATGGCAATTTATATTTCTGGAAAAGGCCTAGCAGATAGTTTTAGTGTTTGGAATAATGTTCCTTTGAATGGACTTGCTTCTGAATCAACAGTAAGGGCATATCTAAGCGCTGTTTCTGAAGCCTTATCTCCATAATTTATGCTATTGTTGCATAAACTATGCTTGCAACAATGATGACTGCTGCAATTATATTTCTCCATTCAAGTTTTTCTTTTAGGAATTTGTGCGCAAATAAGTAAATAAATAATGGGCTTAGCATTAATATCAGCGTTGTGAAGATAACTCCGTAATGAACATATCCATAATAAAGGATTATTCTATAAATTACCCATAAAAATCCCACTAAAAAGATCTTGAGCTTGATTTTTCCTTCTAAAGATTTTAGTTTTGGCCTAAATGCTATCAAGCTTATAGTTAAAATTGAGGCGCACCTTAGGAAGTAGAAAGTTATTGGTGAGTAAGAATCTAATATTAGCCTTGAAAGAACCAGCTCAAGCGCAAAAAAGAAGCTTCCTAATAATGCAGCCACAAAATACTTGTTGAATTCTAAGTGATGTTTTTTTAAGTGTGAAAATATTAAAGCAAAACTTGCTATTAGTGTAGGAATTACAATGTGCAAATTTCTTTCATAAAGAGATGTGCCGAAGATAAAGCTGAAAATAACTGCGAGAATTACAACAAACAATTCTTCTGTGAGTTTTGCCGGTTCTAAGTGAGTTACTTTTTCCCATTTCATGGAATAGTAAACAAGAAGATTTGCTATAAACGAAAATAAAACAACTAAAACAAAGATTATGATGCTTTTCCCTGTTAGGGCATTACTATCAAGCCTCCAGAAAAAATATAAGAACGGGAGCATTGCGGCGACAATTGCAAGAAATTCAGAGCATTGATACAGCTTTATGCCGATTTTTCTTTTTTTAAGCATAAGCCTTTGATAAATTGTCCCGCCAGCTAAAGCCAGCGACCCAAGAATTGGAAGGTATATCATATTTGCCTCTTTTTTATATATCAACGAGGGGATATGTCTTTAAAAATGTTTTATAGAAATTTAAAAAATAAAAATTAAAAAATGAATGAGATCTATTTTGATTATCTTCTTTTTTTCTTTTTCTTTTTTGCTGCCATTTTTGTCTAGACTCCGCTTTTGGTTATTATTTATACGCTTAGCTTGTATATAAACTTTTTCAAATTTAGAAAATTGCACAGCAATAAACTTAAATACGATTATTTTTTATGTTTAGTATGATGTTTTTATTGCGCAAGTAGATTGCGAAACAATAAATAACATTCACGCGACCTTAGTTTAGTGGTAGAACACAACGTTGCCAAGCGAAGGACACCTGCGGTTTCCTACCGCACTACCTTCCCCTTTGAAACAAAAAGAAACGCAAAGACGTTGGGATGCGGGTCCGATTCCCGCAGGTCGCATTTTACTCGCCATCAAAGATTTTTTCTTTTGAGGGCCTTCCAACATAGATGCCGTTTTTTATATCGAAGGAATGGATTTCTTTTGAGTGATCTGTTCCCCGCATTTTTAGAACTTCAATAAATCTCTGTCTTTTTCCTTTAATATTTACGTAGTAAAGCATTACTATGCTGTCTGCCTCGAATTCAGAATCAGACATTCCTCTGTCTTTGCTTGAAGATGGATTATGCTGAACAGTTATCAGCGTTGTGCAGTTCCATTTCATTATGATGTCAAACAAAGACAATATTGCCTGCCTTCTTGAAAGCTCGTCGTCAAACATCAGGGAAAAGCTTGTGATGCTGTCTATTACAAGCCTTTTAACATTATACTTTAGGACAGCATTCTCAATTGCACCTCCACCTTCATCTAACATTTGCTTGACTTTTTCAGGAGTGTATTCCAATAAAACAAACTTGCCTTCTTTTTCAGCCTTATCTAAATCCCAGCCGAATTTTTTCATGTTTCTGTAAAGCTCTTCTTTTTTCTCTTCGAATGTAACTAAAAGTGTACTCTCACCCTTTTTCACGCCTTCCAATAAATATTGCATGGCAAAAATAGTTTTCCCGCTTCCACTTGTTCCTGCAACGAGATTTATTGACTCAGAATCAAATCCCCCTTTAATCATTGCATCAAAACCTTGGATTCCAGTCAAAACTTTAGCAGATTCATATTTAACAACTACTCTTGATTTTTTAATTTTTCTAGCAGATTTTTTAGGTGGATTTTTTAATAGCTTAACTTTCTTAAAAGATTTTGCTTTCATTTTCTTTTTTGTTTTCATGTTATTTCTACAACTTCCTTTTTTTAAATATATCTTAAATGAATGAGACTGCGTTTTTAAGCAGCCCTGTCAGCACTGTTCTTATTATAAAGAAAAGACTCAAGCTCATAAAGAGCAACGGAAGATAAAATTTCAATCCTGCTTTTCCCTCGCCTTTATTTACAAGCCCTATAACCAAACATGATACGAGGTCAGTTATTGCAATAAAAATTATTGAAAAATATACTACAAAATTAACTGACAGGCCTAATTTTGAGAATGAGAATGGAAGGCTTGATTGGCTTGCGCTGAGATCTGGGAGTTTTGACGTAATATTAAGAACTATCTGAACAAGAACAGTGCTGAGGCCAAATAAAACCGGAGCGCCGACTCCGACTGCAAAGAATATGAATATAACATACATAAGTATTGTTGATCTAGTTTTTTTCTCTATTATTTCTTTCTCTTTCATATTTCTCGAGGTTTCATCCAAAAGCTCGGATATGTTCCCTCCTGCCTTCAAACCAGAAATTATAAGATTTATGACCTTGGAAATTTTTTCAGAACTTATTCTTTCGCTCATCTTTTTAAGAGAAATTATAATGTCCTGGCCTGTGCTTATTTCCTTTCCTGTCTTCAAAATTTCTTGATCAAGAGGGTCAAACTCAGGCCTTGCGGCCATTAAGAATGCTCTGTCAATTGTAATTCCTGACCTTAAATTGCTTGCCATCAGCGATATTACATCCGGGAAAACGTCTTCCATTTTTTTAATTCTAGTACTTGCTTTTAAGTTGATTCTAAAATAGAACAATATGTTAAAAAATAAGAATATAAATAAAGAAAATATTAGATTTACACTTATTATGAAGAATAATATTAGTGAGATTAAAGAGATTACCAAAGAAAAATAGAAAACTGAATTGTGGTATTTTTCAGGAGAAGTTTTTATCCCTGAATTTATTATGTTCTTTTCATAATCGTCTCTTAATGTTTTTGGGTAAAATTTTAGTGTATTCATTTTATTTTAATTTTATCTATTTTTGGAAACCTTCCTAAAAGGTTCATTTATTGTACAGTTCTGGTTTGGGAACCTCGTTCGTTTTGGAAACCTTTTCTAAAGGTTTATTTCCAAAAGGTTCATTTTCATAATAGACTTGGCCTCCTGGATTTTATTATTCCTAGAAACATTATCTGAATGAATATAACTACAGCGAATATGAGGAAGAAGACAACCTTTATTATGGACTCCTCTATTCCCAAAAGGGATGAAATTATTATCAAGAAAGTTATGCCTAACGACGGCAGAATAATTGCAATTATCATATAAAAAACAATCAAAGGATTAAGCTTGCTTCCATAACTTTGAATTTGAATTGCCTGCTCTTCACTTAGGGATTTAATTTCTTCATCTATAACTATGCTCATATCACTTCCTGATCTCATCCCATTGCTTATCTGCCATAAAACTCTCCTAAAATATTTTGAAGTATTAATCTTTGCATATTTTTCTATTGCATCGATCTGCGAGACTCCTGAGTTTATTTCTTTAACTACTTTCTTGAATTCAGCACTGACTATCCCATAATCAGCTTCTGATATATTCACCAGTATTCTAAATATAGGGACTCCTGAATTAAGCTGCACCATCATATCTTGAAGAACAGGAATTAGGTTTTTTTCAATATCCCTTTGTTTATTAAGTGAATATATCTTTGGATAATTCCTCTGGCTGAAAAATATAAACCCTGAAATCAACATTGAAGCGCCGAGGCCGAATATATAAAAATACTTTGCTCTTAAAATTCCTAAAATTGAAGAAAAAACAACTGAGAATATAAGAAGATTATATAAAAGTCTTTTTAGGACAATTGCAAGGTATTCTCTCTTTTCTATATTAACTCCTGCATTCTTTAAATACTGATTTAATGCAGTTTTTTTAGTGCTTGTATACCTCATAAAATTCTTACTTTTTCTTTTAAGAATTTCTAAATCAGAGAATGTAAATGGTATTTGAAATCTCATTTGAAAACAACCTCTCGGTTTTTTTCGATTTTCCCTTTAGGTTCGGATAAGCGATTTTTCAATTGCCTCCGATTAAATCGCGTAAAACCTCTTATTTAATCCCCCTAATATTTCTTCCATTTTACAAGGTTATCTCTTTTTTTTCTTCTGTTACTTTTTTGATTTGGTTTGACTTAATAATTGAATTAAGCTCTTCAGGATCAGTGTAATAATAATTCATAACTTTTCCGAATGATTCTAGGTCTCTAATTTTGTTTTTAATAAGCCAGTCGAATATGCCCTTTTTGTACTGTAAAGCTTTGTCTATGTCTTTTTCATCCATTCCGGTATTTCTGCTTAGCTGCTCAAAGAATGAAAGGCTTTTATTATGTGCGGTGAATTGGTCTTTTTCAGGCATCCATCTATAAAGAAGATTTGCTGTGAAGTTCTCTTTTCCTGGAAGATATTCGGCCAGCTGCAAAACCCTTCTGAAGGCTCTTCTTCTATCTCTAAACATTACAACATTTAAGTTTACATTGTTAAGCATTGAAGAAGGGATATTTATTGGAGGGTTTGTAAGTCTTCTTATTGTTTCATTTGCTGTATCTGCGTGAACAGTGGAATAAACACTGTGGCCGGTGTGCATTGCCTCAAACAAAACTTCTGCTTCCCTCTGCCTTCTTATTTCTCCAAGAACAATTCTGTCAGGCCTCATTCTAAGTGAATTTACAAGAAGATCCAGCATTGAAACCTCGCCCTTTCCTTCTGCATTAGGGCTTCTTGTGACTAGAGGGCACCAATATAAAAAAGTTGGAAGCATAAGCTCTCTTGTATCCTCCATACTGATTATTCTCTGATTTGGAGGTATGAAAGGCATGCACGCGTTTAGGAAAACTGTTTTTCCAGAAGCAGTTCCCCCTGAAAAAAGAACATTCATTTCATATTCAATTGCCAGCCATAGGATTGCTGCAATATCTTTTCCTACTGTTTTATTCTCGATAAGATCAATTATTGTCCAAGGATCTCTTGAGAATTTTCTTATTGTTATTGTATTTCCTTTTGTAGCTATAGGGTAAAGAACTGCGTTCGCTCTGTCTCCTGTGACTACATGAGCGTCAAGCAAAGGGGTTAAGACGCTTATCTGCCTTCCAACTCTTCTTGCAATTATGTTGGCATAATTTGTTACTTCATCTTCTGATTTAAGAGTTACGTTTGTCTGCAGCCATCCGCGCTTTTTATGATAAACCCTTATTTCTTTGCTGTTTACTATAACTATTTCTTCTAGCTGAGGGTCATTTATCATGAATTCTATCTTTCCAAGGCCAAGCATTTCCTGCATCAACATTCCTGTCAGAAACTCTAAGGTGTCTTTTTTTATTTTTGGAATTTTTTCCTGAAGAAGCTTGGAAGAGTCTTTTATAAATCGTGTTTTTATTCTTGATATTGATTTTTCATCAACTATTTCGCCAATGCCCATTGCTGTCAAAGAAATAAGCTCCTTTCTTATTTGATCAAGTAGCGCCTCTGTTCCTATCTTTATTTTTGGAATGTAAATGTTGTATGTAAGGCCTTCCTCTACTTTTTCTATACTTATTTTCACTTTAGCTCCATCGAGAGAGAGGTCGTACTCTTCTATAACTTTGCCCTTTAGAGCTTCAGCTTCTTCCTTTATTTTGTCCCCCAACTTTTTTATCATTGGTTTTAAAATAACTTCTTTTTTTTCTTCCACTTTTTGCTGAACTGGCTTTTTGCTTTCTTGTTTAAATTTTTCGTGGAGAGAAAGAATTTTCAAGACATCATTGGGCTTATATTTGCTTTTTAATAGTATGTTCTTTATATCTTTTGCAGAGTAGCCCTTGTTTATTACGTTTTTCACCCATTCTTCTGGATTATTGTTTGGAATGTTGTTCATTTTATTGTAAAGCTCTGGTTTGGGAACCTCGTTCGTTTTGGAAACCTTCTCCTAAAGGAGATGTCATAAGAAGGACCTTGGTCCTTTTTATTTTTCAAAAGGTTCATTTTTTATATTTATTTTCTTTTCTTTTACCTCAACTTCAGGATCATTAAAGGCAGGATATTCTATTGTAACAAGATCATGCTCTTCAAGTATCTTTGACCACTCAAGAGCTTTCTCTTTTTGAACGTTAAATGCTTTTGCAATTGCGCCAATGCTCAGCCTTTCTTTTTCATTTAACAGCTGATATAATGTATCTAGCTCTGTGTCCAATCCTTCTGAATCCTTTATTTTTGGAAGTTCGTCATGACTTATATCCTCAATTTTCTTCTGTTTTATAAACTTCGAATAGGAAAACATTACTATCAGGAGGAGAATTATCCACTGAAGAATAAATGCAACAAGAGAAATGTTCATGTTTTCTAATACTACATTTCTTGTAACCATTCCAGACAGGGCTTGATATGAGCCTTTGCCGTTGCTAAAATACAGAAAAAGATTTGCTCCTGAAAATAAAATAACAAACAAACCCATTAAAACGATTCCTACTTTTTTTGCCATTGCTGCCTCTTTTTTAGTTTTTACTTAACTATAAATATTTATATAGCTTATTCATTTTTAAATATATGAATTATTATATAAACCTTACTAATGAACCTTTTAGAAAAAGGTTCCCAAAAACGAAACTAAACCTTTTAGAAAGGTTTCCAAACAAAGACTTTCCAATGATGAACCTTTTGGAAAGGTTCCCAAACCAGAAATATACAATAAATGAACCCTTTAGAAAATAAACCTTTAGAAAAGGTTCCCAAAATAAAAAGAACCTACGGTTCTTCTTATGACATCTCCCTTAACGGGAAACATAAGAAAATCTACTAGGCCTTTATTACGACGTCTCCTTTAGGAGAAGGTATAAAAGTAAAACTAAAAATAAAAAAGATGGTGAAAAAGAAGCGCGGGCAGGTTGGCATTGAATACATAATGATTGTTGGGTTTGTCACTTTTGCAATTATTTCAATTATTGCTCTTGCATTTTTTTACTCGGGCCAAATTAAGGACAGAATCAGGCTTAATCAGGTTGAAAACTTTGCAACCCAGCTTGTTAACTCTGCTGAATCTGTTTTTTCTGCAGGCGAGCCGAGCAAGGCAACTTTAAAGCTTTATCTTCCTGATGGTGTCCAGTCTATTGAAATAAATCAAGATTATATCTTGATTACGACGCAGACTGAAGGAGGGCAAAATAAAAGATCTTTTGACAGCCAGGTGCCTCTGCAGCCAGGGATAATCACCCCTGAAGAAGGAATTAAAAAACTTTCAATTGTTGCCACTGCAAATAATGTCGTGATAAGCCAGGTTACCAGTTAAAATTATTAAGAGTATTATAACATGAAAGAAATATTTATTTTCATAATATTTTTGCTAATTCCCTTTGTTTACTATAGGAGCCTTTATTACATTTACAGGGATTATTTTAAGATTTCCGGCTTAAGAAAAAAATCAGGCCTGCAGATACATCATATTCATTATGGTGTTTTCTTTATCTTAGTTGTTTCCTTTATTTTACTTTTCTCTGGAAAGAATAATTACGCTATTGCTTTTCTTGGACTGGGCTTGGGGCTAAGTTTAGATGAGTTTGTTCCTGCACTTTTAATGCCTTGGAACAGAAAATTAGAGTTAGAAGCTTATGAAAAAGGTTTTATTCCAACTTTAATATTACTAATTTCTCTTATTTTCATACTTCTTTTGCTTTTGTTTTAGCCTAATTTAACAAACTTCCTGTTTTGGAACTTCTAGTGTGACATAAAGGCATTTTATATTTTTATTTGGAGGATCATTTTCGTTGCTTCCATGTAAATTAATACTTTCATTATATTGCTTAAATTCATTGGGCCCTATTATGAAATTAGCGCTTTTTGCATCAAGCTGGCTTTCTGTTTCCTTTCCTTCTTCAACAAAAGAAACCCGCACTCCAAAATTGCCTCCAATTCCATTATCAAGATTGTGCACTTCAATAGAACACTTTACTGTTTTATCTGTGCATATCTCTCCATTAAATGCATTACAAGTCTGCTCTACTTTTATATTTTCTAATGAGTAAGATATTTGAGACTTTATACACCCTGCTCCAGAAGAGCTTCCTTGGTCCCCTGAGCCCCCGCTTCCAGAGCCTCCACTAGAACCTAAACCAGAGTTAGAGCCTTTGTCAAAATTATTTGTTTGCCCATCATTGTTATTAGTACTATTGTCCAGATTTCCTGAATTATCTTTTCCTCCGAACACCTCATTTATCACATTCCTTATTCCTTTATCCTTGTTATTTTGAGACAATATAAAAAATATAACCACTCCTACTAAGGCTAATAAGCCAATAACTATCATAAATTTTTTATTAACCATTGAAAGATAAGCGGTTTAAGATATATAAATCTAACCCACAAACCTTAAAAATTTGAATTTGCTAGCATTATTGCAGGGGGCGAAGATTTATTTTTCGTTCGGATGCTTAGGCACTGATGAAACACTTTCGGGTGTTTTACCCCTGCTTAAAAATTACGTATCTATTTTAGCATACAAATATTTTTGACCTTTGACTACTTTTTTAGATAATGAAAAATCTGAGAAATATTTTTTTGAGTTTAGGAATTGCTTCCTTAATAGGATGTTCAAGTCAAAGCGTTAATTTGCCTCCGAGCTCTAATTTAAATTTTAGGGCATACTTGGATGTAGACAATGATGGAAGCGAGGATGAAATTTATTTTACTCCCGATAAACAGACCATAATAAAATTAATTTAATGGTACACCTTAACCTTTCTACGACAGATAATTGGTTTAGAGATAAATATTTTATAGAAGGGTTTTCAATGGCAAGTCCTCCAGAAAGAATTTATTTTAAAGATATGAATAAAGATGGAAAATTGGATTTAGTTGTTATTTATTTAGAGCATAAATCACACATGGTGTGCAGGGGTTGGGCTTTAAAGCCTGATGACCTTTTTTCTACCCCGCCAAGCAATTATGTTAGATATGGGAATGGGGATGGAACTTTTTCTCTAGACCACCATCTATTACCAAGATTATATAGATAATAACTAATTTTATATTTATTTAGCTCACACTAAAAAACCCTTAATTTTATATATCTGTTTTTTATAGTATTGCTATGAAAAAGGGATCGCAAGCTCACCCTTGTTTGTCCATGCGTGGCCAAAACAAGGGGCAGGGTGCAATTGAGTTTATGATAATTTTTGGGGCAGTTTTATTTTTTTTTGTGCTTTTTTTCTCGGTAATTCAGTTCAACACATCTCAAAAGGACAAAGAGAAAGAAAGCCTTGTAGCTCAAAGCGTGGTTTTGGACGTGCAGGATGAAATAAATTTGGCTTCAGAAGCTTCTGATGGCTATTCAAGGAGCTTTACTATTCCTGATAACATTTTAGGAAAAGATTATAATATCAATATTACTGGTGATAGAGTTTACCTTGAGATGGAAGGCTTTGCAACATCTTATAAAATAACAAATGCTACTGGAAATTTGATTAAAGGGACAAACCTTATAAGAAAAGAAAGCGGGGTGGTTTATGTTAACTAGAAAAATAAAAAACAAATCTGGGCAGGCATGGAGCCTTGATGTTGTCATAGCGATAGTTATATTCACTATAGGGATAGTGCTTCTTTATGTTTATGCTATTAATTATTTTTCAAAATCTGATGAGTTGCTGAATAATCTTTTTTACGAGGGAAATATAGCTGCACAGTTGATTTTGAGTGATGACGATTTAGGGATTCTAAGCGGCGATGCTGTTAATCAAACAAAGCTTGATCAGTTCAATTCCAGCTACGATCAAAAAAAAACCATGCTCGGCATTACAAAGGATTTTTATTTTTCAATTGACGGAATGGTTGTTAATGATATTCCCGCTTCATATGTTGGAATGAAAAGCCAAAACCCAGAAAATGTTGTGCAGATTACAAGAATAACCATTTACAATAATAAGCCTGTTAAATTTCAACTTTACATATGGGAGTGAATCCCTCGGAAACTGAAAATTTAGAGTGATAAAATGATAAAAAAACAAAATAAAAAAGGGTATTTTTTCAGCTTAGATGCACTTGTCGCTCTCTTAATAATATTAAGTGTTGTTCTTTTTATCAAGTCTCCTTCCACTAATGTTTCCCATGAGGAAAACTTTCATGAAGATCTTTTAGAGGTTCTTTCATCAATAAAAATAGGAGATTTGAATAATAGTTACTCAAAGTCATTAATCAGCCAGGGAAAAATTACTAACTTAAACCAATCTGTCCTTGAGCAAATAGGAGAATTTTATGCCAATTCAAGCAGCGATGCGCAGTTATTGACTATCTCTATACTTAATGATTTGAATCTGTCAAAAAATGTTGGAATTTATTTCAATAACGTTATTATAGCAACTCAAGGAACAAACCCGTCTAATGCAAGCAATATCGAGACAACAAGGCAGATAATAAGCGGAATTCAGGCAGGCTCTTCTGTTAAAGGATATTCTTCAAGGGCATTTTTGTCCTCTGATAAAAGAGTTGACTATTTTTACTTTGGAGGCTATATAGGCGATGGAAATATAAGTGTTAAATTAACTGGAGATATTATTGGGGCGAATATTGAAGGAGTTTTTTCAGGGAACTTCAGCATATACATTAATAATCAGACTGCTGGAAATTACACCCCTACTCCAAATATACCATATAAATTAAATCTTGCGCCTTATTTGAATAAATTTACCCCAGGAGATAATATTGTTGATTTTAAATCCTCTTCCAACCTTTATATTGCAGGAGGATATATCAGGGTTGTTTATAATAATTCAAATGTCCAGTCACTTAATGGCTTCAAAAATATTCCTGGGATTTCAGGTCTTATAAATATCTACGACAGTTTTTATGTTCCGGCGGTTATAACAAGTCTTGAGGTTAAGCTTCATTATAACAGTAGCTATGATATCTTTATGAGCATTGGCAACAAAACTGTTTATACAGGAAACAGCAGCGGAAACGATACTAGTGTTGTTCTTGATGATAATTATTTCCAGACAATTTTCAGTTCTGGCTATCCAGAAATAAGGGCAAGAAATGTTCCATTTAGAATTGGCTTAAATAACGCTTCTTATATTCAAAACCTCATTAAACCTGTAGATGTCGTGTCAGCTAATGATATAAGTGGGAGTATGGCTGCCACTAATTCTTCTTGTTCTGGTGGAGGGTCATGCTGCTCTGGAGGAGTATGTAAGAACAATCAAACGAAATGCCTTCAATGCGGAGGAACGTTTAATCCTGCACAAAACAAAATAGGAGAGTCAAAAAACGCAACAAAGAAATTTATAGATATAATATTAAATTCTTCTTTGAACAGAATTGGCCTTGCAGCATATAGCACAAACGCAGAGCCGTTCAACACCTACCCGTTGTCAAATAATAGTGTAGCACTTAAATCAGAAGTTGACAGCTGGTCTGCAGGCGGAGGTACTTGCATTTGCTGCGGGATAAATCGAGCAGTAAATCAGTTAGCCACAAACTCAAGCTCAAATAAATCAAGGTCAACAGTTGTTATGAGCGATGGCATTCCAAATTATTATTGTGATAATTATACAGATTATACTGGATCGCCTGAATTTCCTACCCCGTCTGGAGACTATCCGGTTTCAACTCAATGGGCTGTTAATGCTGCCTGCAAAGCTTACAATAATTATAATATCTCTGTTTATGCAATTGGTTTTGGGAATGATGTTAATATGACTGTTATGCAGCTTATTGCCTCATGCGGACACGGAAGCTCTTATTTTGGAAATGTTAGTCAATTGGAAAGCATTTATAATCAAGTTGCTCAAAATATTATAACAGCAGCTTATCAAGAGCAAACTGTTACTGGAACTGGATTTTCAACAAGACTATATCCAGATTCTTACATTAATATTTCTTATACTAAATCTATTCCATATGGCCTTGTTATTGTGGCAGAGTCCAATACCTTTAATAATAATGCCTCACAAGGAGATTTTTACATTCCGAATGACACTGTTCCTTATGAAGCAAGAGTTGTTTCTTACTCTGGCTCAAAGTGGACAAGCCAGCTTGAAAAATATAATTCATCTGACTTATCTTGGAAGAGCATCTTTAATCTTTCATCTTTTGGAAGCAACTTCACTCTTCTTGGCGATCCTTATAGTATATACATACCTAAATCAGAGATTAATTATGGAAATAATACTGTCCGTGTTTCTGTTGGATTGGATCCTGGAAACTCCAGCGCAGGCTCTATTTATAATAAAGTTATTTATTCTGTTGTGAAAAATTTGTCATCTTATTCGCCTATTCTTTCCACTGCAATCGGGTGCAGATGGACTATCGAATTTGAAGATGGATCCAATTCAACAATAAATGTTCCTGCGTCGTATTCTGGAGCTAATACTTGCCTTTACTCATCCAGCGGAAGTTCTTATGATAATAATGATGCTATAGATTATGCTATTTTCAGCCTGCTTTCACAACTTGATTTAAATTCAAACGGCAAGCTTGAGACGAAGTTTGCAGATAATGACCTTTCATTAGACACAATAGAGGTAACTGGAATACCATTTACTTGGGAGACAGAGGTGCAGGTTAGGACGTGGAGATAAAATGAAAAATAAAAGATCAATTCGCGCTTCGAGCTTGAGAGTTCCCAGAAAAATTTTGCCAAGCTCAAAGCGCTCACAGATATTCACAGTTTTGGCAATATTGCTTATTATTTTGATGTTTGTTTCATTTGAAGTTTTTTCACTACTTCATGAAAGACAGGCAATAAGGGCAAGGGTGTCAAGCATGGAAAGTTTTCTTAATTCAATTGAGGCTAACCTTCAAAGGCAAATGTATATTTCTGGCTTTAGAATTATTTTTTTGGCAGGGTCAGAGATAACTTCAAAAGGAAAGTATATCAATGTTAATAATTTTTTTAACGAAGCTTTCTTTAATGGAACAGTTAATGGCCAGGCTAATCAATCAATTCTTCTAGGAGCAACTTATAACGATATAATAAATTCTATAAATTCAAAAGCCCAAAAAATAAATGTTGTCATCAACCTTACAAACTCTTATATAACAATCTCGCAAGATGATCCATGGAATGTGAAATTTACACTTGTTTCTAATTTCACCATGGAGGATAAAAGTGGCCTTGCCAGATGGGACAAGCAGCAATCTATATCTGCTTACATTCCTGTTGAAGGGTTTGAGGATCCTATTTTTACCATTAAGAGCGGTGCAAAAATTTCCAGAAAAATAAATAAAACAATTTACGAAGGAAATTATGTAAGCGGCAATGATTTTTCAAATCTTTCAGACCATTTAAATAAAGGGTATTATGCTGCAGATTCTAACTCTTCAAGCTTTTTGAACAGGCTAGAAGGAAAGTCTTCTGCGGATCCAAATGGAATTGAAAGCTTTGTCAACACGCCTGAATTTTCTGCACAAGGCTTGACAGTGCAAGATAAAAGTGTTGTTGATCATATTTATTTTTCAAGCAGCAATCCTCCTGCATCAACTGTCGCTGGAATGCCTGCTTGGTTTAAAATTGACGATAACCATAAGTCAAAATATCAAATTCCATAACGAAGAAAAGATTTAAATACTAAAATTTCATATTTAAAGTATTATTTAATAACAAGTAAAAAGGAGGTTGATAATGAACCTTTAAAAAAGGTTCCAAAAAAAGATGATTAAATATAAAAAGGGATCACAAGCTCACCCTGGTTTGTCCATGCGTGGCCAAAAAAAAGGACAGGCTGCTATGGAGTTCCTTATGACATATGGCTGGGCTATTTTAGCTGCAATTATTGTTGTTGGTGTTTTATGGTATCTTATTGGCAATCCATCTAATTTAGCTGGAAAACAATATACTTTAAGCGCGCCATTGAGCATTAATGCTATTAGTATTACTGCTGGTGCTCCTGGAACTGTTCAGTTAGAAATAAGAAATGGTGCTGGATCTTCTATTAATGTAACTACTATTGACTTTTCAGAACCAACTTGCACTGACATTACACCTAATTTGTTACAGCCACAAGGAAATTTAACTGCTTACTCTATAAGCTGTAATCCTTTAACAGCTGGAAATAGATTCCTTTCAGATATAACTGTAAAGTATACAACAACTGGAAGCAGTTTAACACAGCAATCAACAGGGTCTATCTCTGCAAAAATTTAATTTTATTTTTATTTTTTAATTTATATTCTTCTTGTTCTTTTCTTGCTTTTTTAAAAGCGAAGGACAGAAAAATCTTTGATTTTTCTTTAAGCCTTGCTTGGAAGTTTATGAGAAGGTATATAAAGAATAAGGTAGTCTAATTGGTATGATTAAAACTTCTGATGGCAGAATAATTGATAAAAGAGTAGTAATAGATAGAACAATTCTAAAGAAGTTAATTTTAGAAATTAAAGAAAAAAAGAAATTATCATGGAAAGAATTTGCCTATTCTTTGGGAGTTGTCGAGCATACACTTAAACATGATTGGATTAATAAAGGAAATACAATACCTCAATCTATTTTTAAAATATTATTAAAAATGGCAAATAAGAATACAAAAAGTTTTGAAGATATTATAAAAATAAGAGAACCTTTTTGGGGGCAAAAGCTAAACAAAAATGTTAAGATAGTTAGGTTACCAAATATCAAAACGAAAGAATTTGCTGAGTTTTATGGAATTATGCTGGGGGATGGGTGTATTACCTCAAATTTAAAAGGTTTTATTATCACTGGAGATAAAATTTTTGAAAATAACTACTATCATAAATATTTATCTAGTTTAATATATGACTTATTTGGTTATAAGCCGAAAATTATTGAGTCCAAAAATGAAAGAGTTATAAGGGCTATTTTTTATAGCAAAAAAGCATGCAAATTCATTGAAGAAAAAGGCTTTCCAAAAGGACTTAAATCTTCTGGGAAGTTAGAAATACCTAAATTTATTGCAAAAGACAAACTTTTGCTATCTTATTGTCTAAGGGGTATAATGGACACTGATGGTAGTTTAGCTCCGCATCCACACTCAAAAGTTATGATACATTTATCAATACCTAATAAAAACCTTAGAAGTTCTGTTTTACAGGGTTTAAGAAGACTTGACATAGAACCCGGAGAATTCAGTAAAGGAATAATGCTGTATGGATCAACCAAAATTGCTGACTTTAAACGTAAGATTGGCTTTTCAAACTATAAGAATATATTAAAGTATAATAAATTTATAGAAACAGGAAAAGTCCCAAATTTTCAGGAAACAGAAATGTTTTTAAGAGATAAATAGTTTTTCAAATTAAGGTCTCATAAGCTAGCGGTAAACTGACTCGTTTACACCGAGTATTCCGAGGTTCAACTCCTCGTGGGACCATATAAGTAATTGATAATTGTGTTTATACCGAGTAGTCAGGAGTTCGATTCTCTTCAAGGCCATAAATGCAGATATAATAATAAGACTATACTTCTTTGTGTCTACATGGGAAGATTTATAAATATTGTAGACATAAGCAACTTATGGCTTTTACCGAAGTTAGAAATATTAATGGTAAAAAATATTATTATAGAGTTATCTCTATAAGAAAGGGCAAGAAAGTTTCAAAAAAAAGAGTATATCTTGGGAACGCGCTACCAGAGCCAGAGATTATAAAAAAAGAAAAAGAAGCAGATAAAAAGATGTTGGCTGAAAAAATAAAGCCGAACAAAGAGATAGAAAAGATTAAATCTCAAATAACAGAAGCCTTAAAGAAAAATAAAGTCACCCAAGCCGGAATTTTTGGCAGTTATTCAAGAGGAGAACAAAATAAGAACAGCGACATTGATATAGCTGTTGAAATTAATGATAAAAACATGAGCTTGCTTGGTTTTATAGGGTTGATTAGATTGTTAGAAAAATTATTGAAAAAAAAAGTTGATTTAGTTGAATATAGTGCAATAAAGCCAAGAATAAAAGAAAGGATACTTAGAGAGGAGATTAGGATAATATGAAAATGAGCCTTTTTAAAAGGCTCCCAAACCAGAGCTTAAAATGAAAAGAGATGTTGGGCTATTTATTGAAGATGTCCTAAACAGTATAAAAAACATAGAAGATTTTTCCAAAAATTTGGACAAAGAGAAGTTTTCTAAAGATAATTTAAGACAAAGCGCAATAATCAGGCAGCTGGAAATAATCGGAGAAGCTGCTAAAAATATTCCAAATTCATTTAGGGAAAAATATCCAAAGGTAGCCTGGAAAGATATAGCGGGTTTTAGAGATGTATTAAGCCACGCTTATTTTGGAGTAAGTATAGATAGAGTATGGAATGTAATAGAAAATGACCTTTCAAAACTTAAAGCGGAAATAAGCAGAATAAAGATTGATAAAAACGGCTTTGTCCGGATTGAGTAAATCTCAATCTGGTAAAAAATAAAAGTTTGA
>CAYQXU010000014.1:16520-17079 GCA_964421685.1 Candidatus Woesearchaeota archaeon | reverse complement strand
GATTTTTAGACGTCGTTAGAAGCCCCACAGCTTGCTGTGATTGGGAGCTTCACTTGACAAGAGTTAGTGCAGTATTGGCATGAGCTGTCTGAATTATCACAAACTTGCCCATTGCTCGAGCCTTGGTCACACTGCTCCCCTGTTTCTTTAATATTATTTCCGCAAATCGGAGCAGGAGATTCAATTAAACACTGCGAGTTGCATCCATCTCCATTAACATTATTATGGTCGTCACACTGCTCCCCAGAATCTAAATGGCCATCTCCACAATAAGGCTGAGGTCGCACACACTGTCCAGCAGTACACATATAACTGCATTGTTCAATTTCTATTGGAGTTACTGTGCTGCTGCAGTAAGAGTTCGCTTGCCCAGGATAATTGCAAGTATATGATGTGCGGTTTTTAGCAACGCTGTCTTGCGAACAAAATAATTCCGAGTCATAATCTGTTCCACACTGGGAATTATTGTAGCATTTTATTTCAAAATTGCATGTTGAATCACAGCCATCACCATTAATATGATTGCCATCATCACAAGCCTCATTTCCATTAACAATAT
>CAYQXU010000014.1:0-16420 GCA_964421685.1 Candidatus Woesearchaeota archaeon | reverse complement strand
CAATAAGGAGCTTGTCCTTCAATTTTACAAATTGATGAACATCCATCACCATTAATATGATTGCCATCATCACAAGCCTCATTTCCATTAACAATATTATCACCACAAAAACCCCCTTCAATATTAACAAATTTACAATCGTTAGAACAATAAGTACAGGAATTATTATAATCAGGAACACACACATTGCCATTATTAAATCCAGAATCACAACTTTCATTTCCATTTACTAATCCATCTCCACAATAAGGAGCTTGTCCTTCAATTTTACAAATTGATGAACATCCATCACCATTAACATAATTGCCATCGTCGCACTCCTCAGGCCCGTTAACTATGTTGTCTCCACAAATAGGCCCCTCTATTTTTTCAAATTCACAAGATTTTGTGCAATAAACGCAATAATTATTATATTCTGGAGTGCAAATATTTCCAGTATTAGCTCCAGAATCACAACTTTCATTTCCTTCTACAATTCCATTACCACATAAATTATCAGAAACTGCCTGAGAGCTAAAATTTATTCCATTATTAATATTATTACTAGCTCCTCTCACACTCTCTCCTAAAAACCCTGTGGCTATTAATGAGAATACAACGATTAATAATGCTAAAAATATTTTTTTCATTTTTCGACCGTTATTAATTCATCAAATTATTTATTTGTAAATTTATCTTCTACTAGTAACAATTCTTATCATTACAATAATAATTAATATTCCAATAGCAAGAATTACATCAATGATTGTAAGAAGGTCATTTCTCTTAAAGCCGCTTACATTCAAATTTACTTGTCCTTTTTGGGCATTTCCAGAAGATTCGCCTTCTCGATATATTGTTTTCCCAGAGCTTATAGTTGGCTTTTCAGAATTATTATTGCCAAGTGCTATAAGCCCTCCTGCAGGAATATTTGAAGCAGGTATTTTTTCAATTGCCCTGTTTGTAACAAGAACACTTGTCGTATTTGATTCTTCTTCTCCAGAATAGTATAATGTCGCTGTAAATTCGTATTCTTTTTCTGCAGCGGTCTTAGGGATATTAACTGTGAATGGAATTTTCTCTTCATTGTGCTTGCTGTATTTTTCTATTGTAAACTGATCGCTTTTTTCAGATATTCCAAGCTCTTTGTTTTCAAGAACTACGTAAGCGTCTTCATCGTTATCTCCAATATTTTTTAAATCAACATTGAAATAGGCATTATCACCAGGAGCAACTATTTGAGGATCAGATGTAATTCGATCTATCAAAACTTTATCTTTCTCCCTCTTTATCTTGATTTTCACATAATCAGAATTGCATCTTCCATTCTCATCTTCTGCATAAACATAAAATGCAAAATCTTTGTTTTCTGTGTCATCAGGAACATTAAGGTTAAACTTAAAGCTTTCAGAATCTTTGCTGTTAATATCCTGGCTGTCGCTGTCGTCATCAACAGAGCTATCGTCTTTAAGGTCATATAGATGAGCTGTCAAGTCAAAGCTTAAATCCTCTCCAAATTCATTTCTGACTTTTACTTCTCCCTTTATTTTATCTCCAATTTTAAAGTCATCGTTATTATTTGGATCTCTTATGTCAATATTTATGTTGCTGTCTTTGATTTTGCAGACCTTTGCATCTGAAAATGTAGGCGGTGCTATAATGTCATTAACATTAATTTTGACTTCTCTTGAACTTTCCAAACCAGACTCATCTCTAATGACAAATCTTACAGTATAATTTCCTGACTGGTCAAAACTAGGCTGCCAGCTGAACAAGCCAGTTTTATCGTGCCTGTCTGTAAAGCCTGCTCCTGCTGGAAGATTTTCAGCTCTTAAAGACAAGTTGTTTGAGTCTTGATCAGAGCCTTGAACAATAAACTCGAGAGATTGCCCCTCATTAATGTTTTTGTCTGATATTATTGCAATTGTTGGAATGTTTGGCGCAGATATTGTAAATGTCCTGTTAGCTGAAGACCCCCCAGAAGAGTTGTCATAGCAGATTACATTCCATACATAATTTCCGTCTTCAATTCCATTTATTGAGAAATGCGAGCTAGTCCCATTTGCAAAGCTGTTAGATGAAACTGTTTCTCCGTCCAATTTTAAATAGCATGTTAATTGCTGGGCAGAATTATCAGAAGCTTGAAATTCAAATGTGACATCTCTTGTGTCGTTGAACACAGCCCCGTTTGCAGGGCTTAATAATTCAACTGTTGGAGGAATAAGATCAGCATCGCTTGACATGCCTTTTGTAGGAATATCAAATACTTTGAAGTCATTTTTATCATTATCAGTATCTTTTCCGTCAGGATCTCTGCCTGTGCTTTTTCCTTTTCCAGGAGCAGGAGCATTATTGTCTGTTCCTTTATTTGCGTCATTCCAGTTGCCGTAAACAACTTTGTCAATTAATTGACCGTAGCAGAATAGTGATATTGCATCTCCATCATTATTCAATGTGTTTGATGAAAGTTCAAATACAGAGAATTTCTTTCCTTGCACACTTCCTTCTAGCTGAAGTTGATGGTTTGATCCATCTTCTAAAATACAGCTTGCTAAGCTGAATGCCTGAGTCCCTGGATTGTAAATTTCAACCCACTCATTTCCAGAGTTAGGGTCAGAAACAAATTCATTAATAACAACTTTTTTGAATACTCCAATATTTACAGTCTGCGACGCTGTTCCTCCATGCCCGTCATCAACAGTTATCTTTAAACTGTAATCTCCTGCATTTCCAACTTGAGTCTGCCATGTGAAGACACTTACATTTTGAACAAAATTGGCATTGTTTCCGCTGAATTCTAAATTATCTCCGTCAACATCTGAGGCATTTGCTGTTATTGTTATTGCGCTTCCTTCAACTCCTAATGCATCCCCAATATGCTCTAGAACAGGTGCATCATTTACAGGGTTAACTGTTAATGTTATATTTCCCGAGTAAGCGCTTAATCCGCTAGGGTCTGTTGCCTTAATTACAACCCAATCCTTTCCATTCCAATTTGGAGAGCTTGCAAATCTTATAAATCCATTAGGCGAAATTTCAAGTGTAACATCATTGTTGTCAGAAGTTTGGTCAATTGTATAGTTAAGAAGGTCAGCATCAGCGTCGGAGAAATACAATCCAAAGTTCACAACTTTTAAGCTGTCTTCATTCCACTCTATATTAGTGAGGTTTCCATTAAATATCGGAGCTTTATTAATGCAGTCTCTTTTTTCATCTGTTGCCCCAGGATGCGTGTTTCTGTCGTTGTCATTGCAGTCTGTTCCAACACTTCCATTTTCCAAAGGGCATTGAAGCTGTTTATTTATTATAGTGTATCCTGCTTTGCAATATCCATCAAGATCAACATCAGCAAGGTCGCTGTTCTTGCAATCTTGGTCTATGCTGTCATAAGGGATTTCATGAGCCCCTGGATTTATGCTTGCATCATGATCATTGCAGTCGTTTTTAGCAGGATAGCCGTCGCTGTCTTGATCCTGGTCCCCTATAAGCCATTTTATTGAATTTTTGAATAGAGTTTTAGAGTCCTGAGTCCAATATTGTGTTTCAGTTATTCCGAAAAATACGCCTTTAGCTTGGCTTATGTTGTTATTCTTTAAGTGAGTCCCGACATCGGCTGTTGCAATAACAAAATCTTGAGCGTCTGCTTCTGTTGAGACTTCTCCTATAAGATTTATTGCCTTCCTTGATTTAGACAAATAATACATTGGAATTGTCTGCCCATTTCCACCTTTTGCTTGAGTATACGCCTGGAAATTTGCAGGAACTCCTTGTGTTATTAAACTTCCCATATTTATTACATCAGCGTGCAACGGCTGGCTGCTTCCAATAGAAGCTGTTCCACTCGTAACCCAATTCCAGTCATCCATATGGTATGTGTTTGCTATAAGACTGCTCATTTTATTTACAGGAATGCTCGCAGCCAAGTTTCCGAAATTTCCGTCGTCAACAAGAATCATTCCATATTTTGAAAAGTTTGTTGAAGTTATCTTGGAATCATCAATAAGATCATATGTGTATCCTGCTTCTGTCATTGCAGATGTGAATGCTGTGTTAGGGCTCCCTGAATTTTTCAAGATGTATGCAATATCTGCGCTTGCGCTTGCTAAAGGAAGAATTATAAGTGCTGCAATAAATAAAACTAAAAATTTATTTCCCGCATTTGGCCAAGCTTGGACGAATGCTAATTTTTTATTTCTCATTTCTTTTTCTGGAGCCGTTTCCATTTCTCCTTTTTCCCTTTCTTGAGATGATTGAGATTAAGAAAACAAGAACTATCAGCAAAATCGTTGTCATTATAACAAGGAAAATTGCAGGATTTAATTTCTTGTTTCCTTTTCCCACTGCTTCCCCAGAGATAGTAGCGTTTTGATTTTGATCGTTAGCATTTCCATCGCTAACATTAGCATCCACTGCGTTTTCTCCCGTATCAGTGTAACCCTGATTTTTCTTGGCGATTACTACTATCGTAGATGGAAGCGCGACGCCTGCCTCTTTTCCTGAGACTGGCGAGAATAAAACAATTATCTTTCCCTCATAATTTCCCTCTTTGCTTACCTTAACAATAAATGAAGCTTTTTTTTCAGTATTGGGCTCAAGCTGGAATTTCTTATCTACTATTTCTATGAATTTTGCAGTGTCATTATCTATTTGAAGTGATACATTTATAGTAACATTGTTTATGTTCTTAACAAGTATGGATTTGGTTATTGATACCGCATCTTTTCCATTAACCTCAGGATATAAAACCATTCTTGCATTTCCAATGCTTCCAGCTAAAGCGCTTGTATTTGAAGATAACACTAAGAATAAAGCCACTAGGACTACTAGAAGGTTAAGACCTTTTTTTTCTAATGTCATGATTCTTTAGAAGTTACACACTTTATAAGCATTATTGTCGTCGTAGAATATGTTTTTTGTTGTTACTTTGAATTGATGAATAAAATGAAAATAACTAATTAATATTGATGATAAAAGCAATAGCTAAAAGTATTTAATATTTGCTTTTTATATTAAAATATGAAGTTCAAGAATAAAGTTGCACTAGTTACAGGCGCTAGCAGAGGAATTGGAAGAGCAACTGCTTTAAGATTGGCCCAGGATGGCTGTGATGTAGCAGTAAATTATATTAAAGATGAGAAAAGCGCTCAATCAGCTGTAAATGAAATTACTAAACTTGGAAGAAAGGCAATAGCGATCAAAGCTGATGTTTCTGATGAAACTCAGGTTAAGCAAATGATAGATAAGACAATTAAAGCATTTGGCAAGATAGACATTTTAGTTAACAATGCTGGAATTGTTTGGGATATTCCTTTATTTGAAAAAACTATGGATCAGTTTGAGAGAACTATTGATGTTAATTTTAAGGGCGTGTTCCTATGCTCTAAATATGTGGCATTAGAGATGAAAAAAGCAAAAAGTGGCATCATTATTAACATCTCTTCAACAAATGCAATAAACACTTTAAGCCCTGATTCAATAGACTATGATGCCACTAAGGCAGCAGTTATTAGCATGACAAAGAATTTTGCGACTGAGCTTGCGCCTAATATAAGAGTAAATTGTATTGCACCAGGTTGGGTAGAAACAGACATAAACAATAAATTATCAGAAGAATACAAAAAAGAAGAAGCTGAACAAATACTCTTGAAACGATTTGGGAAACCAGAAGAAATTGCCTCTGTTGTCGCATTCTTAGCTTCTGAAGATGCCAGCTTCATTACTGGAAGCATAATTGTTGTTGACGGTGGATATCCTTAAAATTTACACTGATCTTAGAACCAAAACCGAAAGTCTTAAATACTGAAATATCAATAATATTATTGAAATATCAATAGTTAGAAATAGATAAATAAAAATGTCAAAGATGCAAAGAAAGCAAGAACAGGGATTCAGTGCAGTTTTTGGAGATTTGGAGATTTCACATTTAGAAGGAACTATCATTGCCTCATTTTTCCCTGAAGCAGAAGAAATGACTTTAAAGGAAATTCAGGAAAGAATTGATTATTCTTATGAGAGAGTTAATTTTGCTTTAAAATCACTGAGAGAAAAGAAAATTGTTAAAGAAGAAAGTAAAGGAAAAACCCTTATTTATTCACTTGATTTGAATAGCCCATATGTCTATAGTCTTGGCTTTATCAGGTATCTTCTTCAAAGAGAAGTAGATTTTATTAGGAAACATAAAACAATCTATAAAGCCATTCAGGAAGTAGAAAACAACCATTTAATATCGGAGCTGATATTATTTGGAAGCTACTCCAAAGGAACTGAAACTAAAAATAGTGATGTTGACATTTTAGTTACCTGCTTCCCAGGAAAAGAAAGAGAAGTGGAAATTTCTATTAAATCTTTAAAGCATAAGTATGGAATAGATATTACTCCAGTAGTGTTGTCATTAATAGAGTTTCCAAATATAAAAAAAGATAATCCAGAACTTTGGAATGACTTAAAGATTCATGGAGTAGTATTTAAGGGAGACGATACTTTTTACTATTGGATGTATAAAAATGAAGAAAATTGATTTTTATCTAAAAGAGGGACAAGTAAGAAAAGACTATTCGGTTGTTC
Source organism: Candidatus Woesearchaeota archaeon (assembly GCA_964421685.1). Lineage (GTDB taxonomy): Archaea > Nanobdellota > Nanobdellia > Pacearchaeales > GW2011-AR1 > CAYQXU01. The sequence goes on along the minus strand of CAYQXU010000014.1, from coordinate 9,877 downwards.
CTTTAGCCAAGAAATATCTAGAAAAATCAAGAAATAGTCTAGTGACTATGCAGTTATTATCTGAAATAAACAATAATAAAAAAGTAAGAGACTTGTTAAATGTCCCAAAAGACTATGATTCTAATGAGTGGGTAGTCATATGTGGGTATTATGCAATGTACGCTTCTGCGTTGGCTTTGCTTTCAAAAATTGGGTTTAGGAGCAAAAACCATTCAGCCACCATATTAATACTTGAAGAATATTTTGTTAAAAAGAGGCAGCTAAAAGAAGAAGACTTACTCTTAATAAAAAGTGCTCAATTTCAAAAAGAAGAAATAGAGAAAATATCTGAAGCAAGGCAAAAAAGAGAGATTGCACAATATAGTATAACAAAAGAAACAACAAAAAATATAGCCGAAAAAATAAAGAAAGACGCTTTTGATTTTGTAAATAAAGTGGAGGAAATATTGCAAAAATGACAAATCTAAATTTTACTAACTCTTCTTCACAACAACGGTTTTCCTTTTCGGTTTATTATTCCTTCTCCTTCTAGTCATTCCTCTGTTCGTATGATCTTTTAATCTTTTTCTTGCCATTTTTATTATTCCTCCATCAAAGCAATATAATCCCTCCTAATAAATCTATTTAGAATTCTCACCCAACAAAAAAGCTCAGCGTTTTCTCGTCGAAGTTTCCAGCCTGGTCTGTTGCTCTTATTGTAATATCATGTGTTCCTGGATCAAATGCCCTTGTCTTTTTGCTATTAAATCCATATCCATTGCAGTTATCGCAGAAGCCTTTCCATGCAGGATTATTGTTCTTGTACTGCAATGTTACTTTCTCGCTGACGCTTAAGTTAAATGGAACTTTCTTTCCGTAAGTTTCTCCGTCAATAGGCAAGTTTACTGTAAGCACTGGCTTTGTCAAGTCAACACTCAGAGTTTTATGCTTTGAGTTTTTTATTCTTCCTGCAATATCTTCAACTGAAAACCAGTATTCTACTTTTCCGCCGTCATAGCCGCTTAAATCAACGTGAGTGCTGCACTTGTAATTATTGTACCCGTCTTTAAGGCAAGTGTTTAACTCAATTTCTTTAGTCTGGCTTCCATAGTGCAATATTATCTGCGTGGGATTTTCCTCCTGAAAGTCAAGGCCGAAGTCTCCAAATGCAAATCCTTTTGTTGGGGATATGTCTTTTATTCTTGGGACTTTTGTGTCAACTGTAAAGTTTCTTTCTATAAAAACAGGGCCGCCGTCAAATAAAGCTTCAAAAATTACTGAATGAACCCCGTCGTCAAACGGCTTTTTTTTAGAATAGGAAGAGCAGTTTCTGCATATTGTTGTGAATTCGCTTCCGTCATTGGCATATCTCAAATCAGCTCTGCCATCCATTGTCGCGTTTATTAAAATCATTCTTTCTAAATACAGCATTCCATTGACTGGCGAGTATAAATTAAAAAGTCCAGGCACAACTGTAACAACTACCTCTTGATTTACAGTGAGCGCTATAACACTTCCTATCATTGCAATTGCTATTGCAAATAAGCTGATTTTTTTAATATCCATATTCCATTAATCTCCTTCTTCTAAGTGATTTGTAGGTGAATAGAGCTATAAATGCTCCCATTACGCCTACAATGATTATGATTGTGATAATGCTTATTCCGCCGTTGCTCCCGCTTACTCCAACAGCAGCTCCTGTAATTGGGCTTGCCGTATTTGAATCCTGATTTTTCACGCCAAGATTTTCTTGCTGATTATTTGCTGATGTTTTCTTGCTGTCAGTTATTGCTAAGTTTACATTGGCAGTGTTTGTGTTAATATTCTGTGAAAATAAAGGATCCTTTAAATTAATAAAAAGCCAAACTCCATTTTCAACCACCACATTAGTTCCTGAATCAGGTGTAAATATTATTGCACCTTTCGCTTTCATTGACTCTTTTTGATTCACACAAACTTCAACTTCTGTATTTCCATTGAAGTTTTCAATTACTTTTGGGTACTCTAATGTAATTCCAAAATCTTTAGGATCTGCATTATACTTATTTATATTAGCCCCTTCATTTATTTTTGTAGCCCAAACGTCTCTAACTTTAATTTTTCCTTGATAATCTTCAGATGTCAAAGTTATTTTCTGACAAACTCTATCATTTGATTCTGTATTCAAATAAAGTTTGCCGGGATCTGGGTTTAGAGAAGCTACAACCAAATTCATACTAAATAATAAAGTTAATAAAAATAAAAAAATAAAAAAATATTTCATCTTATTATAATGGAACGTGTTCTAGAACAGTATATGTTATTGTTCCAGTGTATGTTCCTGAAACAGTTCCTACAGGAACCATAACTTTAGTGTTAAATGTCATTGGAGTATTTGCTGTCATCATAAAACTGTCTAGATTATATGATGAATAAGTTAAATCTCCATCTCTATCAGCCATCATGTCTACTATAAAGCTAGCTCCTGTTATTCCAACACTAATGTCTAAATCTGAAGTTCCGGGTGTTAAAGTAACACTTTGGATTGATTCGCTCCCAGGTTTAAGAGTGCTTCCAAAATCAATTGGATTTGGTGTTGCGTCAAGAGCCAAATCAGAGCTTACTCCTGCTTCAGCACCCTGTTCAGTATCAGCCAATGCAAACCCACTAATTCCTAAGATTAAGCCAAATACTGCCAAGAAAACTAAAATTTTCTTTACCATTTTTTCACCCCCCTTTCATTTGTTTCATTTTATGAAACGATTGATATAGAACCTTTTTGGTTCTAGTTTCATATTCTTAAAATTAAACGAATTCAAGCCGACTCTTTTTAATATCGACTTATATTCGAGCAATTTAGTAATAAAACTATCGTCGTTATATTTAAACATTATTGACTACTCCCTGCAAGTAAAAATTAGTGAAGAAGTAAGAGCTTATATTTAAATATTTATTACTATTATTTGATGAAAAATCGGATTTTTATTTAACAATCGAGGACATAGCCATGCTTATAAATTAATATCATCTATTGTACATCAGATCTTATTCTTCTTATGGTTCTGAAAAAGTTCAAATGGTTCTATAAGTTACCAAATGGTTCTAGAAAAGTTTAAATAGTTCTATAAACTACTAAATTTATGAAAAAATCAACTATAAAAAACAATGATGTTGAAAGTCTTAAAGAGTCAGACGCTTTGCTAAAAACATTATTCTGGTTTTTCGCCTTTCCAGATAAAGAAGTAAGCCTTAATGACTTATCAAGAAATATTGGAGTCTCAAAAACAACATGCAGCAAGATAGTTTTAAACCTTGTTGAAGAAGGATTTTTGAAAAAGGAAAACCTTGGGAAAGTTTGGAGAATAAGTTGCAATGTCAATCATCCATATAACTCTACAGTAAAAATACCGCATAATCTTTCTATAATCTATAGGTCGGGAATAGTAGAGCATGTTTATAAGCTTATTCCAGAGGCAAAGTCTATAATTCTTTTTGGAAGCTATAGAAAAGGTGATGACACAAGTCAAAGTGATTTGGACATCGCTGTTGAAGTTGTAGGGGATAAAAGCCCAGAGATAATGAATATTGGAAATTTAGATCAATTAGGATATAGAAAAAATGTTCCTGTGAGATTATTCGTTTTCTCAAGAAATAAAGTGGATTTGAATGTTTTCGCTAATATCGCCAATGGGATAGTTCTTTCAGGATTTCTGGAGGTAAGGATATGAGAGTTAAGCGCCCAGACTTTAAGAATGCACAAAGCTTGGTAGAATCTTCTGAAGATGATATTGATTTTGTATTGGGTTTACCTGTTAATGAAAAATCAGCATCAACAATAGTAAGGAACATTTACGAAGCTTTTAGAAAGTTAGGGGACGCTTTATTGACTTCAAGAGGGATTAAAACACTAGACCATGTTGAGCCAATAAAAGCTTTAATTAATTTAAAAATCAACGCAAAGAGACCCACCGGTATTCTTGATAACTTAAGACAGCTTAGGCATAATGTAAACTATTATGGCTACAAGCCAAAAATTGAAGAAGTTAAGGATTCTATTTCAATAGCTAAAGAGTTATTCAAACCATTACTCGAAATAGTGAAAAAAGAGATAAGTCAATAATCAACCAAGAACCCAACACTTCCTTCGTCGCTGTTTCCTGCTTTGTCTGTTGCTTTTATCATTAAATTATGTATTCCTTTCTTGAATAATTTTGTCTTGGTGCTAGTTAGTCCATAGCCATTGCAATTTCCACATATTTTCTTCCATGCAGGCACTTCATCCCAGGAGTCTAGGTATTCAATATCAGTTTTCTCGTTGACACTTAAGTTAAATGGAACATTTTTTCCATAAGTTCCATTTTCAGGCATATTTATAATAAGTATAGGCGAAGTAGTATCAACAGAGACATTAACTCTCTTCGTTATCACTGTATTTATTGAGTCAGACACTTCAAACCAATATTCAATCCAGCTCCCATCAAATTCAGACAAGTCTAGCGATTTTGAGCATTGCTTGTTTTTTCCAGAAGTGCAATTTAAGTTAAACTCATCCTGGAAGCTTGAGCTATTGTCAGTATGGTTTATTAATAATTTAACTTCTTCAAGATTGTCTTCCGAGTATTTCAACCAGAAATTGCTTCCGTTTGTAACTCCATTTTTCTTTGGAAGCATGCTTGATATTATAGGCTTTTTTGAATCAACAAAAGAGGAGATATTAACATTCTTGACAACGTCCTGTAATTGAACTCTTATTGTTATATTGTTCTGCCCTTCATCAATATTTCTAAGCCTTTCGTAGCTGTCACAGTTAGTGCATAGAGTCGTCCATCTTGGCCTAAGGTCATTGTAATCGATGTAATCTATCTTGTCAACATTAACTAAGCTTCCATTTCCATCATTTATGCTAAGATTGAATAAAACTCTCTTTTTTTCATAAATTGAATTTTCAGGCGAATGAACATTAAGAAAAAATTCAGGAGCAATATCTACACTAAAGCTCCATTCACTATGCGAGCTTCTTCCTGCATTATCCTTAACCTCTAGAGAAACATTGTGTACTCCAAGGTCTAAATGTGCAATGTAGTTTACCGCAGCGTCAATGTTGTCTTGAAGCTCAGAGACAGCAGGCACAACCACGCCATCAACTCTCATTACAATGCTTGAAAGATTTACTCCAGAATTTCCATTATACTTTTCATCAATATAAGCAGATATATTAAAATCATTTAAATGAACTATAGAGTTAGGCGCCGGCATCTGGTTTTTTATTATTGGGCTTGTAAGATCAACCATAAAATTTTTTTGCTGTTTTAATTCGTTTCTCCCCAATTCACTTGCACAGACGTCACTAAACCATTTTAATGTTAAAAACCCAGCAGAATCAAAGACACCCTCAACAGCATTTGGAATATTTTCTAATCCAAATGGTCCTGTATATGAATGATTATCGTCGCTATCCCACTGATACCAAACATGATCAGCATCTCCTTTGTCAATGGTGAATGTAGGCTCGTTGACATACCATCCATTTAATCCATTAGGCAGAGAGGGATTTACAGAAAGGCTTGACCCGCTTTTCACATTTAAAGTCTGCTGGCTTCCTTCCATTGTCCTGTTAAAGCAGTCTAGAGAATAAACTTTCCAATGGACATTTCCAGCTTCCAGCACATCTGAAGGAATAATATAAGTATAGTTATCTCCTATTCTCGTTGCTGTGAAATTCATCCAGCTTCCAAGGTCAATGCTAAAAATGACATTTTGAATGCAAAACCCAGAAACTTGCGCAATTAAAGTCACGTTCTCTGATTCAACAACGCATGCTTTGTCTGCAGTTTCGTTTTCTATAATAGTAGGAAGGTTTGTAATTCCTTTAGTTCCATCTTCAAATACAAAACTCCCTGTCCCATCAGGAACTCTCTGCCATGTTTTTCCATTGTTCGAAGAGTCAGTTATAAAATTAGTATAATCAACTAATGTTCCAATGTTATTGAATAAGCTTAGATTTTCGTTGCTTGTCCTTAATCCAGTTAAAGAATCCAAAACATAAAAGCTTGCGCTTCCTGAAAGATTAAAATGGTCGCCGTCTCTATCTAATATGTACCATCCGCTAAGATCTTGGCTTGCAGAATTGTAGATTTCAATCCACTGATGCCCAGAATCAGGGGAGCCAGAAGGATTTAGCTCAATCTCGTTAATAGAAACTCCTGCTAGAACTAATGGCAATGCAACTAACAATGCTAATGCGAGGGGTATTATTTTTTTCATTTTATTAATTAACTGTAAAATCCGCAGGCAATGCAACGCTGTTTCCAGCTTCATCCCATGCGCTTACTGTGAGATGCCATTCTCCTGATGCAAAAGGCACTTTTCTCACACACATCCCCTCTTTTAGCTTAGAGCATAATGTTCTCTCCCTTAATTTTCCTTTGCTGTCAGTGTAAGAATATTCGACCTTGTCAAAGTTATCCTCTGTTACGCTTATATTGAAGTTTACATTTCTTGCTCCATCTTCATGGCTGAAAAAACTATCAGGATTGTTTATAACAGGCTGAGTAAGATCAACATTAATATTCGTAGGTTTTGAGGTTACATTATTTCCAACTATGTCTATAAGTGTAAACCAGTAATTTATCAATTGCCCGTTGTATGAACTTAAGTCAGCATTTACATCACATGAATATCTGTCATTGCTTCTTGGATTTTTTGTGCAGCTTGAAATATCAACATTCATGCTGCTGCTTCCATTATTTCCGTAAAATAAAATTAATGTTGAAGGATTTGCTTCCTGGAAGTCTACTTCAAAATCTCCATTTCCAAAGTCTTTGTTCCTAGGAAGTGTTTTTCTTATTCTTGGTTTTCTTGAGTCTGTGAAGAAGCTCACATTATCGCTAACCGCCTCGTTTCCAGCATGATCTACAGCCTTAAACTGAATAATATTTTGTCCATCACTAAAGCTGATATTTTTTGAATATGTAACGCAGTTAGTGCATATTTTACTCCATCTTCCCCTGCCATTTATAGCATCAATATAGAATAAGTCAGATCCTTCGCTGACTGATAAGTCAACAAGAGCTTTTCTAGAATTGAATAACTCGCCATTTGTTGGTTTGTTTACTGTCAACACAGGAGGAGTTGTATCAGTTTCTCCAGTTCCCCCATTATTATCAAGTTCACATCCTGCTTTGCATCTTGTAGGAGCAGTAGGAAATTTCTGGCTGTCTACACAAACCTGACACGAATCATGATGGCAAGTATAAACTGGATTTTGAGCTGAAGGAATAGATTCCCCTCTTGTTAAACACATAAGCTTATACGCACTTACAGCGCTCATTGCAAGAACAATTAAAACAAGCGCAGCTAAACTCAACATTATAAAATTCTTCCTCATTTTGTTTCCCTCGTTTTTGGAAACCTTTTTTTAAAAGGTTTATTTTTCATCATATCTTTTTTTCCTGTTTTCATTTTTGTTTGTTTCCTTTTTAATTATTTGTATGTTTTGTTGTATATTTTTAACTGCGTTTTTTGTTTTTTCTGTTTTGTTTTTCCCTTCGTCGCTTGCTAGTATAAATGAGGGATACAACCCCTCCCTAGGCGTTTACGTTAGTAAACGACTTGAAGGTTTCCCCTCCCTCGAGGGATATATATTCAAAAAAATAAAAAAATAAATAAAAAATAATTTTAGATAGCCTCTCCCCAGAAGTAAATTTGTCCTGAGTCGAAGTTTCCGTTGCATGGCTCTGGCAAGCTTAACTTGAATGTCACAGACATATCAGAACCTGGTGCTAATGTATTAGCAACCCAATATGGTCCAACATGTTGAGCTTGAAGAATTTCAAATCCATCATAGAATGGGCTTGGATTGTTGAATCCTGTTCCATAACCTATGTTGACATATCCTTCAGCGTCTTTGTTTCTTGCTGGTTGTGTTGCAGCTCCTGGTCCGCTTGGTCTTCCTACTTGTGCATCTTGCGATGATGAGTAAGCTCCATTTGTTGCAAAGTACCTGAATGCACTCAAACTTAATTGATTTGTATCAGGGCATCTTGCTCCGCTGGATGATGAGTCGTAAAAGTCAGTACCTGATATGAACATATCAAGCATAACTCCTGATGCTGTCTCTGCGTCGTTTGTTACCAAAAGAGTGCTAGAGTAAGCATCTGTTCCTGGCCTTACGTCACTAAATGTAAGATCTCCGTCAATTCCTAAAGCAATTTCAGGATTGAAGAACCAGTACTCATTTTCAGCCATTGTTCCCATTAAGCCGTCGCCGTCTTGTGCTTCAACTGTTACCCAGTATTCACCGTGCATTGATTCAGGTGTTTCAACTGTTAATTCACAGTCAAAGTAAGCCATTGTGTCAGGATCGAATGAAAGATGCTCTTCCTGTATTCTTGCATTACATTTTGGGAAAGTGTTTTCTGAAACGTCAGTTGTTCTTTTACAGTTAGCTTCGATGTTATTTCCTTGACCCTGAACGTCTCCAACTGTAGCATAAACATCTATGTTCTGGTCAATCTTGTTCTTATCCATAACAAGAACTGTCCAACGGATTTTCTCTCCTTCGAAAGCATAGTTGTTTATTCTTTCAACTAATGTTTGTCCACCAGGAGAAACTCTTCCAGGTTCAGTGTTATCATCATAAACATATCTGTGATCACACATCCAGACTAATGGTGCAAATTTCTCAGTGTTAATGTCAACTCCTACTCCAGATCCAATGCTAACAGCACTTAGAAATGGAACAACAGACAAGACTAACAAAGCCATTGCAAATAAACCTATTGTTTTTCTCATTTTTTATAACCTCCTTTCAGCCCTCTTGAAAAGCTTGTTAAACAAGCTAGCAATTCGCTAGTGTTATACAAGTTTATTGCATAACTATGAAAGTTTGAAGTTTCTCTGGAATTAGCTATCACATCTGCACCAGTTTTTGTCACCATACAAAAATTAATACCCAAGCTCTTTATAAGCATTATTGTCGTCGAGAAAATAGTTTTTTGTTATTACTTTAAGCTAATGAATTGACTTTTATCGTTAATAACCATGCCACAAAACAAGCTTTTGATTTTTATCTCTCAAAAAAAGGCTGTCTCCTGTTTTTGTCCAGACATAGCTTTCACCTGTCCAAAAAAGTTCATCTTTTGTGTTTTTTCCGTTTCCGACTTGCACCTTAACTTCACTTTTCAATGCAAATTCAGGAAAAATAAATTTCTTCATTCCTTCATCTTTTAAACTCCAGCCTTCAAGATTGCATGAAAAAGAGCAATTGTTTGCCAAAACCAAGTATTGCTTTTCAACATTTAGCTCTCTTAACACTATGCACGAAGCGCACTTATCGCTAGAAGGCTCGCATAAATTCTTATTGCTGGCCAAACATTGGAGCCATGCGCTCTTAAACTCGCTGTAATACTGGTCTTTGCCTGAAGGAAAGTAAAAACCAGCAAGCCCTTCTTGAACAAGCTTTAAATTAACATTTTCACCATTAAGAAATAAATATCTAAGTTTTCTCCCGTAAAGATCCTTGTCTTGCTTGCCGCTTACAAGCTTAACTAACTGCCCTTCAGTTATGTTTGCCGTGAACTCTTTGGCTTCTTGATAATAAGCCTCGCCTTTTTCAGGAGTATTTATGCCAAGAAGCCTTATGCTAGAGCCATTAACCTTAACAGTATCTCCGTCGACAGCTCTTTCAACAACTCCTAGCTCGTAATTTTCAAATGCATTGCCAATGTATTTGTCAACTAAAGGATAATCAAGTGCAATAATTAGCAGTATAATGAAGTAAATCAATATTTTTTTATTAGTTTTATTCATTTTTTATAAAAGCATATCTTGTTTAAATAAATTAATGTTTCATATAATGTCTATTTAATTGAAAGGAAATCCCCACAGCTTGCTGTGGCTGGGTAAAAGCTATATATTC
>CAYQXU010000013.1:0-17175 GCA_964421685.1 Candidatus Woesearchaeota archaeon | reverse complement strand
GTTATTCGATAATAACTATTTTTCGGTTTTATTTTTAGAACTCCGGACAAAGCCGTTGATGAAACACATGTTATGATTTAGTATAAAGACCGCAATATTACCGTCGAAGAAAATCGTTCGCCTAAAGGCTCGTTGATTAATTATTCGCAACCTCGCTCCAAATAGTTTAGCGCCGCGTGTCGCAAAGTTGCTCGGCTCAAAACAAATTTCGCCAAGTTTTTCGCCAAATAAAAGTTAATGCATTAACAAATTTTATAGGGAAAATCATGCGGAACGCTGATTTTATCAATCAATCTTGTGAGCTTGTTAGAGCGAATGTAAAGTGAATTATAAATTAAAGATTATTTTTTCTTCTTCATGAATCTCTTTACAACAAAAAACCAAATAACATTTGCAGCTACCAAAACAACAATTAATATTACAAGCAAGCTGTTAACGCTTGAACTGCCCTTTCCCCTCACCAAAACTTTTCCAGTCACGCCCGAAATTTCAATATTTGATTCTGAAATTTTCAATTGGATATTTCTTTCAGCAGATTTGTCCCCATATTTCAAGATTAATTTTCCGTCGTAATTTCCTTGCTGAACTCCTCCAGTGTCCCAATATGCAACCATCTCTGTCTTTGAAAGAGCCTTCAAGTCATAGTTAGGAGATTTAAAATCAGCCATTGTCTCTCCATCTTTATTATACACTAAAATATTAAGGTAAGAATCTTTAATTTCATTTCCCCACTTATTTTCGACTAAAGCATTAAACTTTGCAATTTCCCCAAGTGAAAAGTCCTTGACATAAAGATCATTAATCTCCACTAAACTTTCTCCAACATTAAATTCTTTGCTTAAATTTGCTATTTCATTGTCGTAGACAATATTAACAACAGCAAGGTATTTTCCAGGATTTACGCTAGGCTTCCATTCTGCAACAAGCTCTTTTCTTTCTAAGCTGGCCAAAGACTGCGATTCTGTTTCAAAGCTGGCAACTTTTTCATTTAAAGCAGTATATATGTCAATTACAGCTTTAGCATTAACAATATCAAGCTTTCCTCTATTAACAACAGGCATAAGGAAGAGTATCTTTCCAGAATCATCTGGAACAATATTTATTTCTCCTTCAAGATACTTATTAGGATAAGGAACATAAACATAAGCTTGAGTTGCGACAGAAACAGTAGCACCAACAAAAGTCCCTTGATTTTCAAGATCCTTTGGCATTTCTAAAGCAACAATGTCAGCACTATAAACTCCAGGCTTGTCAAACTTCTGGGGAAGGCTTATTAAATAAGAAAATGATTTAGAATCATCCGAGGCTGAAAGCTTAGCATATGTTTGCTTCAAAGTCACGCTTTCATTCAAAGCACCCTGCACAAAAAATACAACACTCATATCTTTATGCTCTGTATTCACAATTGAAAAATTAACTTCTTGAATCAATCCAGGCTGAAAATTGATAGTAGTTCTCCCAGGAGTAATTCCGATTGCAGATGTTTGATAGATTTGTAAAACAATTATTGCTAAAAAACTAAGCAATAATAAAATAAGTTTGATAGATCTATTAATATTGGCATTAGAACTAATATAATCCTTATTGATCAGCCTATTTTTATTTAAGATTAATTTATCATATAGTTTATTATTAACATTCATATTATTTGACAAATTACTTTTTATCATTTTATCCTCCTTGCACCCCCTGATATGTTGAATTATCTTTTCCAACTTCAATTGAATTTCCGACGTCAATTCCTGTGCTGCTTGTTATGCCGCCTTTTTTCTCTGTAACATCAACAGGAACAGTTCCTGCATTCTCTAAAATATCTTTGTTAGATCCTCTTCTCAAATTTAATCCAACATTACTGTCAATAGTAAATGACTTGACTTCACTCTCCTTAATCCAATTCTTCACTTTCCAATAATAAGTTCCTGGAAGCAGGTTCAATTCACTCCCCTCTTTCATAATAATTGAATTCTCAAAGTTAGGATTTTTAGAAATTATAACTTGCTCACCATTTGAAATTTCAAAAACAAAATCAGGCTCTAAGATAGTCTTCCCTGAAATAGGGGAAATTGCGTGCGGAGTGGCTGAAAAATAAAGATATGAAAAAATTCCCAGGACAAGAACAGCTTCAGCTAATATTATCGCCTTCTCCACTCTTCCTAAACTATATTTCATTTTAACTATCACTCCTTGTTGCAAGGAAATTTATTAACGAGGATTTAACTCCTGCAATCTCATCCTTTGGAACCTGGATATAAATATCAATGCTTGCACTATCATTCGAATCGCTCCAATTTAAGCTTGAAATTGCTAATTCTTGAGTTGAAGAATTCGTCACATTTCTCCAAGAAGTTTGGCTTTGAAGCCAATTAAAACTGCCAATCTCCAAAGAATTATTTATCTTATACCTATAATACTGAGAAGGATTCCTAAATGCAGGATTAGTCCACAAATCAGTTGCATTAATAGTTACATTTACAGGAACATTTCCTATATTTTCCATTAAAAGCGGCTGGGGGTTGTTGTCTGTAGTATCATTAATTTCAGTAGGAAGCATTAAACCAAAATTAATCTTGTCTCTAGTAAGATTTACTGAAACTAATGAAGAAATGTCTATTCTTCTTGGAGCTGTCCAGGGGCTGTAGTCATCGCCATCCCATGCTCTAACACTCCAATTGTAATAATAAAGATCGTCGCTCAAACAGTTTAAATATGGATTAGGGATATAGTTTTGTTGAGGCTGATTTACAACAACGGATCTATCAGGATCACTGCAAATTTGCCCGCCGCCCCCGTACATAGTTATATTAATAGTATAACTGTCGATATCAGCCGAGCCATCATCATCCCATCCAACCCAAACAAAAAGTGGAGTCCTATTTGTTGTAACATTGAAATTTGGGGGAGAGGATATAAATACAATTGGGGGAGTGTTCAAAACTCTCAATTTCGTAGCATTATTCCAATCTCCTTCATAAACAATACCATCATAAGCTTGGATAGAACAAGTCCAGTTGTCATATTTCTTTGTATAGCTTTCTGATAAATTTGCGACGAAACTTAGAGTATTGCTAGCAATTAAAGTTTGCCCTTTTAAAACTAATCCAGTGTCATTATACCAACTGTAGTTGGCGTAAACAAAAGAATCCTCTGCGTCAGTTATGTTCGCATAGCAATTAAGGCTTTCATTTGATAGATTCAATCCAGTAGAAGTGTTTAAAATAACTTGTATAGTGTTTGGAGCATGATTTACAATAGTAATATTATTTGTCAGGTAAGTTATTCCATCGACAAGATTGTCATTTGGTGTCAAAGCAACACTCCAATTGTCGCCAATTTCTGTTTCCTGGGATGACATTATTCGTATATCTTTATTAAAAACAACCCCTTGATAATAAATATTATATATTTCTTCTGCACTTAATGATCTATTCCATATTCTTACATTATCAATTGTTCCATTAAAGCCCTCACCTAAAATTTCCGAATCGCCCCCAATTCCCAAATTATTTGTAGAATCATTAACAAGCCCTGTTTTTCCAGTTATGTTAGAAAGACCTCCATCAACATATAAGGCTATATATGTCCCATTGTATGTTAAAGCAACATGCCTAAAAGTTCCGCTAGGAACAAAATTATTAGCAGAGGTAATAGAGGCCACACCAGTATCAGTCCATAAATATCCATAAAGAAGATTGAAAGGCGTATTCTCGAATCTTAAAATATATTGGTTGTTCTTTTTCACAATGGTGTTTTTTGAAGCAAGGCTATCTATTCTCACCCATGCTTCTATAGTAAAATTCTGGACATTTAATGAATTGCTATCAGAAATATTAATTACATCTCCTTCAAGCCTGTTGAATTGATAGGCTCCTGTTCCTGAGAAAAAGCCTGTATTTACCCATTGCGGTGCTGTCGTTAATGTTCCCATCCCTAATGTCCCATTATTTCCAAATCCAGAATAATCCTTAATCTTGCCTGTTGAATTATCGCTGATGTTTGTATCAAATGGCATATTAAGAACAGTCAATGACCTGCCATTAAAAATCCAATTAGGAATAACTGACACAACATCGCCATCTAAATCAGAAGCGCTGTAATAAACTGTCAAATCATCATAAGTCGCGTTTCTTCCTGTGCTGGAATTGAATATAATATTTGACAAAGAAGGAACAGAATTCATAAGAATGTTAAGCAAAGTAGAACTTGTTATGTTCAATTGAGTTGAATAGTTGCTGTATCCTGGCTTTGTTGCATTTACTGTGTAATTTGTAGAATAAAATTTGCCTGTGACATTTTGAATATATTCTGTGACATTTTGCCTTGTTATAAATCCAGAAGCGCTTGTGTTTTGTGTGAAGTAAAGGTTATTTGAAATATTATAAGCTGAAACATTTGCCTGGTTTACTGGAGCCACTAATCTTGTTGACACATTAGCGTCTAAATACCATTTGACAGTCATAAATCCTGCTTTTACAGAAACTTTGCTTTTGTTGAATGTTGTATTAAGAAAAGTATTGTTACTTCCAGAATTGTTTATATCATTACTAGTATCATTTATTATAACATTATCAATAAAGAGATTATTATTGTTAGATATTGGAAGCAATAATCCTAGTGAATTATTTATTAGGGTGTTTTTGTAGAATATACTATTATAAATAAAACCGCCACTTCCACTAATTCCAGTAGTAGTTGAATTAGTGATTGTATTATTTGAGAATCTATTAGTTGATATAGTCGCCCCACCTACAATTAGAATGCCTCTAGCATAGCCCGTTATAGTATTATTCTCTATAAGATTGCTAGAACTGTCTGCTGTAGTGGAGATTGCATTTCCAGTTCCAGAGCCATTAAATAAATTATTAGATATTGTGTGATTGTAGGAAGCAAAGCCGAAGCCGGCGCCAATTGGATCTATAATTAAAGTGCTCGCACTTGCGCCTGAAGAAACAAAGGTGTTATTATCAACCAAATCATTTAGGGAATCCTGCGTATCACCAGAACTTAGCTTTAAGGTGCTTGCTTCAAATCTAGAATTCTTGATTATATTATTACTAGTGTAAAGATTGACTGGAGAACTATTAATCAGATTTCCTGTGAAGTTGTTTACATTTCCATATAAATCCAAAGAAACAGCAAACACCAAAGACGAGTTAGTCATAGAAAAGTTAGACCCAACATTAACGATAAATCCATATTTATTTGAATTAACTGATTTTATCCCTGAATTAGAGGTTAAATTTATACCACCCCCGCTATTAACATTAATATTTGAAGCTCCGTTGCTGCTTCCATTAATCCAGAGAGTTGTATTTATTAAAGTCAAATTTCCGCTGGAGTTAATATTAAGCTGTGAATCACCAGCAAGGTAGAGAACTCTATTAGTAAAAACACATGCCTGACTTACATTCCAATTTCCTTGAACAGGGGGCAAGCAGGGATCAATTGTAAATGTAAAATTTGAAGCAGCAAAGCCAGCATTCCCATTAGTATCTGATGCAAAACAGCTCCAAGTATAAAATCCCTGACCAACATTGTTAATTGTAAAGTTCGCAGTGTAATTGCCTTTAACCTGATAGTCTATTACAAATTTTGGTCTTGTTGTAGAGCCCCCTGTTTCTGAAGAAAGAAGGTAAGCCCAGTGATCAAATGTGGTGGTGGGAGATATTTCTAAACCATAATTAGTAGAACTGCCATTAATCCATTCTTTGACTAATGAAGTGAGATCATAAGTAACAAATGATGAAGGATTGATAAGCGCATAACTATAACTAGCACCAAGAGAAGGTCGATTATTATATGTAATAGTTGATTCATTCCAAGATTGAATGACTCCAAAAATATAACTGCTCCCGCCACTACCCAACGTAGAATAAGAATTATAAAGGGTCAAATTAGAACCTAAGATGTCTATTGACTTATTAATTTCTTGAAGTTTAGTTAAATTAAACTCTAAGAAAGGAAGATTATAATAATTGTAGTGAACAAAAAGATCAACATCACCATAGTTTGTGTCTGGGAACCCTTGATGAACATAACTATCCTTCCCATAAGTTCCATTTGGCTGAAAAGTCATTCTATAAATTCCATTTCCAAGATAAGAAACATTGTAATTACCAGAAACATTTTGAATTGGTGAAAAGAGATTTATTGTCTGATTCAGGGTCCAAGTTCCTGTTGTGTTTGTATAAAGGCTTACATTAGCTATACCCTCTCCATCACTTACATTACAAGAAAAATTAGCATTGCTGACTGATGAAGCAGAATAAACATAATTATCTGCCGGAGACTGAAGGACTATTGCCGGCTGTCCAACATAAACTGTTCTGTTGCTTGATGCAAAACCTATTAGGCCTTCATTATCATTTGCTTCACAATTCCACTTATAAATTCCTTGAGATAAAAATAAATTAAAACTTCCATAGATACCCCTATTTAACTCTCCGAGATTATATAAATTATCAATTTCACTTGCAGATAAAGTTCTGTTCCAAATAGCAAATTCATCTATTGTACCTGTGAAATTCAGGCTTGTTCCAGCTCTTGAACCTATGTAAATTTTATAATTGCTAAAATTTGTTGTAGAGTCAGTAGAAGCAGTGTTAGTTCCATCAAGAACGCCATTGATATACCCTTTAGACTCACTTCCAAACCCAAGTGATCTATCAAACACTCCAACTACATGATACCATTGGCCAGCTGTTAGAGACGAGCTGCTAGTCCAACAACTATATTCTGCAGGAGAATTTCCTCTAAGGCAAAAATCAATTCTCTTATCACTCCTAAAAACAACAGCCCATGAATTACTATTTGTATTATAATCCGTGGAAGATTCAGCTAGTATATAATCTGAGCTTATAGCCCCACTCGAGTTTACCCAAAATGAGACAGTAATCTTGCTGCTATTAGAAATATCAACAGTATTTATCGTTTCAACAGAATCATTGCCGTCAAAATATATGCTCTTATTAAACTTCCCAGCAACTATTTCATTATTATCAAATGCTTTTCCAGTGGCATTATTTCCTTTATTGCTAAAATCATAAAATCGAGTGTTATTTTCTCCAAACGCGCTTTCATTATTAAAATGATAAATCAAAAGGTTCCCGCTAAGATTTATAGGATAAACAGTTGCATTTCTATGCCAACCATTTCCCCAATTTCCCCATAAGCTTAGATTTGAAGAACTAATGTCATCACTAGCATTGCACTTAAAAGTAATATTATTCAGCCCAGACACATTGTCTAAAGGGCTTATTAGATAAGTGTTTGGAGGAATTTGGAGAACGGCATAAGTGTTGTTTGTCGCATTTGCCTGATTCAGCGTCTCATTATAAGGAATCATCGTCACATTATTTATTACCGCATTATAAACATCCAATCTTGAAATATTAATCGTTAAATTTCCTTGCGAATATGTTATTGGTTTTCCTGTGCTTGCAAATCTGTATCTCAAATTTAAAGGGGCTAAACTTTCATTCTGCAAAACTAAAGCAGCTGATCCAGAAACAAAAGGAACAGAGGCAGAAGTTCCTGAAATGCTGGTTACACTACCTCCTAAAGTCTTTGTAGAAATATCTTTTCCAGGTGCAAAAACATCTAAAGCAAGATTAACATTTGAAAAACTTGCAATAGCGTCTTGTTTATCTGTTGCAGAAACTCTTGTAACATTAGAAGCGCAAGCAGGAGACTTTAAATTAGTGCTTCCATCGTTTCCTGTAGCGGCTGCAACAAAAATCCCCCTATTAACAGCCCGGTTCGCCAAATCAGCAACGACGTTTGAATCACAAAATCCATCATAGCTTCCCGAGCCTATTGAAAAACTTATAATATCCGCACCTTGATTAATACAATACTGCAATCCTTCAAGAACATTAGATTCATAACCCTGCCCATTTGCGTCAAGCACTTTAGTAACAATCAATTCAGAACCAGGAGCTACGCTCTTTGCGATATAAGCCACTTGAGTTCCGTGTCCATTATCATCACTAGCATCAGAATCATTATTCACAAAGTCAAAACCAGTAGAATAACTAGTTACACTACCATCAACTCCTGTATCAATTATACAGATTTTCTTTCCTTGACCGCTTAAGCCGAATTGGTTTTTAGCTTGTGCACTTCTAATTATATTTTGGGATTCATTTATCAATAAACTTACAGGCTGATCTAAAATAGCTTCGCTAACATTTGTAGAGTTCAATAAATCTAAGTTAAATTCATCAAGGTCAACTACTTCAAGATTGTCAAAGTTAGAAAGCTTATCTCCTATTGTCCTAAAACCTGGCTTTGTTCTGATTATAGCTCTTACTTTATCTTTTGCTTTAAGTTCATCAATAAGATGCTTGTCTATTTTAATTTCTTTATCTGCAAGAATTGCATTTATCTTATCAATCTTAGTTAAATTAGACACATTTAATTGAGTTGCATTTTCCAGCACAAGGCTGTTATTAAAGCCAAGAACTTTTATTTTCTTTGAAGTTGAAATCAGCTCTTCGTTATTATATACAAAACTGAACTTTAAGTTTCCTGTTCTCGCACTTAAATTTAACTGAGATAGATTAATTGAAAGGTAAAGAGTGTCATTAGTTAAATAATCCTTGCCAAAACCATACTGAATTTGAGAGTAATCTGTTGTGACTATTACCTTTCCATCCTTAATTTCAAATTTAACAGGCTGGCTTGAACTTATTATTTGAATAATTTCACCTTGGTTGAGTTGGTACTCATAAGGTTTATTTTTTGAAACTAAACCATCAATTATACTTTCACTAATAGCTTGACCTGTGGCTGGACTTGAATCAGAAGGAGAAGGATTTGCTGAACCAGCATCAGTAATTTGAGGTGTGGTCTCACTTTCAGGACTAGAAGGATTAGGCGCTTGTCCTTGATTAGTAGCTGTTTGAGGTTCTTGAGGAGTTGAAGAGCTTTGATTAGCTGGAGGCTCAGAAAAGTTAGTTGGCTCTTCAGATGCAGTTTCATTTGAAGTCGTGTTTTCACTTGCATTCATAGATTCATTAACATTGTTTGTTTCATTAAATTTATTTTCTGTGTTGTTTCCAAGAATTTCTAAAGAAGAAATAACTTTAAAGGAAAAACTCACATCAGGATAAATCTCTTTTTGCCCTTGAACTCCAAAGCCATCTCCAGACCCTGAAACATTCTTATTTTCAACAAATAAATCTCCGTTAGTTAAGTTATAAGCTAATAAGTCCCTTAAACTAAACTGCTTAAGCTGACCTGCATTGTCAAAAACTAACTGTGTATCTGCTGGAAAAAGTTCCCCATGTTTTAGTATTAAGCCCACATTTCCTGAAAGCTTATCTCCAACAGAATAGACATCTTGTATGTCCAAAGAAACCTTGCCTGTTGATCCAAATTGCAATATAAATATAAAATAAATGAATAGTACAACAGCAATAAATCCTAAAATAACAGACAAAGTCCTTAAATTAGGCTTAGGAAAATTAAATTGATTTTTCTTTTTATCTTTAAAATTAATTTCTTTATGAGAACCAACATATTGGGTAATTACCTTACCATCTTTTTTAACGCTGTGATATAAATAAGGACCATAAGTTTTACTGCCTCTTTTAATATATTTCTTATAAACCATGAAAACCTCCTGCGGGTTTTCGATCCAGCATCCAATCGGATTTTTTAATTGCCTCCGATGAATCCGAATAAAAACCTCTTTTTAGACAATAAAATACGGTAGGGTAACTATTTAAAGATTATTATTTAGAAGTAAAAACTAATAAAAAAGAAAAGTGAGCCTGCACGGATTTGAACCGTGGACCCCTGCCTCACTTAGAGATTTCCAAGTTTGGATTAACCCTGGCGGATTAAACTCATATAAGAGCAGTGCTCTGACCAGGCTGAGCTACAGGCTCACCACAAACTTTTTAGTCAATTTCCATATTTAAATTTACCTACAAAAACATTTAAAAGATAACTCTCCTTATTCAAGCCATGTCAAAAAAGGATGATGACTCAAAATTATTTGCATTTCTCGCAACATTCTTAAGTATTATAGGTTTCATAATTGCCTTGCTTGTAAAAAAAGATAATAAGTATGTGATGTTCTATGCAAAGCAGTCATTAGTGATATTCATAATTTTCATGATCGCAACAATAACTGGATGGATTCCTTTTACAGGAGGAATAATAAAAGTAGTAGTAAACATTGCTGGCTTCATATTCTGGCTAATGAGCTGGATTTATGCATTAAGCGGAAAAATAAAAGAAATTCCTTTAGTTAGCGAATATTCAAAAAAATTAAAGTTATAAGATGGCTGATTCTATAATTAAAGTCAAAAACCTGGTTAAGAGTTTCGGAAAAATTAAAGCAGTGGATGACATCTCTTTTCAAGTTCAAAAAGGGGAAGTTTTTGCATTTCTCGGCCCAAATGGCGCGGGAAAAACAACAACAATAAAAATGTTAACAACTTTGCTGCATCCTACTTCTGGCGAAATTTTAGTAAACGAATACGATCCTTTGAAAAAACAGCAGGAAGTTAGATCATCCTTTGGAATAGTTTTCCAAGATCATAGCCTAGACGACGATCTTACAGCGCTTGAAAATCTCGAGTTTCATGCAGCGTTGTATAAAGTTCCTAAAAAATTAAGTGAAGAAAGAATAAAATACTTGTTTAAGCTAGTTGATCTTGAAGAAAGAAAAAATGATTTGGTAAAAACATTTTCTGGTGGAATGAAAAGAAGGCTTGAAATTGCGCGAGGCTTGATTCACCATCCAAAAATTCTATTCCTTGACGAGCCAACTCTAGGTCTAGACCCGCAAACAAGAAATTACATATGGGATTATATAAAAAAACTAAACAAAAAGGAAGGAATGACAATATTTTTCACAACACACTATATGGACGAAGCTGAAAAATATACTGACAGAGTTGCAATAATTGACAACGGCAAAATAATAAGCATAGGAACTCCATCAAGCCTCATGAAAAACACAAAAACAAAATCTCTAGAAGAGGCTTTTCTTAAGCTTACAGGCCACAAAATAAGAGATGAATCTGCAAAAGGCATTGATAATCTAAGAACAGCTGCAAGAGTCTGGGGAAGGAAAAGATAATGGGCGCAGCATATGTAATGTGGATTAGGCAGATAAAAAAATACTGGCGGTCAAAAGCAAGAATAATAGGTGCATTAGGCCAGCCAATTCTATTCTTACTAGCTCTTGGGTTTGGGCTAGGCCCCATATTCGAAAAAGCAGGGGGAGGCAGTTACATAGCTTATCTTGCTCCCGGAGTTATTGCCATGAGCATTTTATTTACAGCAATGTTTAGTGGAATAGAAATAATATGGGACAGGCAGTTTGGTTTTTTGAAAGAAACTCTTGTATCTCCATCATCAAGATCTAAAATATTTTTAGGAAGAACGCTTGGAGGAGCAACAATCTCTTGTATTCAAGGAGTAATTGTGTTATTAATAACATTGTTGCTTGGATTTAGGCCAGACATTGCTTATATCCCATTTGCTTTAATCATAATGTTTGTAATTGCATTTATATTCACAGCCTTTGGAACAGCAATTGCAACAAAAATGGAAGACATGCAGGCCTTCCCTTTAATAATGAACTTTATTATAATGCCAACTTTTTTCCTTTCAGGAGCATTATTCCCTTTAGAAGCAGCTTCATCAGGAATTTCCACGATTGCAAAATTCAATCCTCTTTCATACTGTATTGATGCCTTAAGAAATACATTAACAGGCTCTTCTCACTTCGGTCTTGCTTTAGATATTAACTTAATGATTTTGTTTGTAATTCTTGTAACCTCTTTGGGAATTTATTTATTCTCAAAAGTTGAGGCGTGAGAAGAACTTTATCCCCCAAGAACAAATTCCCAAGAAACACTTAATCTACTCTGGAAATTAACTATTCACATTTCTTTTTAGCGTAACTCTTTCTTCTTTTTGATCAAAAGAAATTACAAACTTGTCAAAAAATCCAGCTCTTCCCAAAAGAACAGGTATTTCTTCATCGATCTCACTTAAAACAACTTTTACAGGGATGTTAAAAGAGTACATTTCATGAGGCTTTCCTAATTCTATGTTCATATTTGTTTGAATTGCTGGGACTATACCTCCAATACCTCTAGCTTCTTCTTTCCTTTTGTTCAAGTCTAATCCTAACAACTCAGCAACTTCTTTAGGTATAACTGAAACATCTGCCCCAGAATCAAGTAATGCAATAAATTGGTATTTAGTACCTGTTCCAGAAAGCATCACAGGAATAGATGGAGATTTTATTTCAATATCATTAGGTCTTTTCACCCTTTTATATCTAAATGTAAGAGTCATTTTAGAAAATCATTGTCTCTTCGCTTGGAACCCTGGCAAGTAGGAATTTCTTTCCTTGTGAGGCTTTTTTCGCTTCTTCCACAACTTCCTTCAAATTTTTACCATGAGCAAGGATTTCACTATCAGAAACAGCAATCCATTCCCCACTAAACTTGCTAACATCCGCTTCCATAAAATACTGATAATTTGATTCTTGTGTTGTTTTTGTCATATTAAATCTATGTCTTCAAAGATTTTAAAGCTTACGTTTGGCTAAAAGTCAGCTACACATTTTAGCCATAATGTATATACGCCCCCACCGGGATTCGAACCCGGGTCACGGCCGTGAAAGGGCCGCATTCTTGGCCTCTGAACTATAGGGGCTCAAAGACAATTATCAAAACGAAAAACGGTTTTTAAAGGTAACTAAGTCTTATAAACTGGTCAGTCTTTAGATACTTATGGAGCGGGAAGATAGATATTTTATCTCAGAACTCATCTTAATAGTCGCTGGCTTCATTATTGCAGAAACAATAAGTAAAAAGTTTCTAGAAGTCACTAATGGGTTAGTTAGTTGGTGGTTTTTACCTCTAATAGCAATATCATTTGTGGGGATAGCAATAAACATAAAACATGGATTTAAACAAGATATCGGTAGTTATTTACCATCAGTACTTTTTGTTTTATTGATATTATTTTTGGGGTTGCAAAATAAGGGCATGATTAATAAAGATGTCTCTGGAATCATAATTTTAATAATTTTAATAGCTTTTTTTATCATTTATATATTTAACCTAAAGAAAAATAGGAGAAAAACAAAATGAGACCTCGATACAGCTTTTCGTCTAGAAGAACAGGTCATATAGATAATATGAGAAAGCAAAGAAAGAAGCTTCCTTCAATATCTGAGCAAATACTTAGTGAAGCAGACATTATTATAGAAGTCTTAGATGCACGATTCCTTAAAGATACCCAAAACCCAGAAATTGAAGAGTACATTCAAAAGAAAGGCAAGAAAATAATTCACGCTATAAACAAATCAGATCTTATTACAGAAAAAAACATAGAAGAAATGCCAGAAAAAAGCGTCTTAATTTCTTGCAAAGATAGAAAAGGAATTAATGAACTTAGAAACATAATAAAAATAATTTCATCGCAATTAAAAAAGGAAAAAGTTGTTGTTGGAGTTTTAGGATATCCCAATACTGGGAAAAGCTCTCTCATAAATGTGTTAATAGGAAGAAATTCTGCAGCTACTTCTTCACAAGCAGGATATACTAAAAGCATGCAGAAAATAAAACTCATGGAAGGAATAGTAATTCTAGACTCTCCAGGAGTTATCCCGAAAAAAGAATATTCAAGTGTTGAAAGCAAAAAGATAGCAAAGCACGCTAAGATTGGAGCAAGAACTTATTCAAACGTCGGAGATCCTGAGCAGATAATAACAGAAATAATGAGAGAATTCCCTGGCTTGCTTGAGAAACATTATGATATTAATGCTGAAGGAAATTCAGAAACACTAATTGAAGAGTTAGGAAAAAGGAAAAACTTCTACAAGAAAAAAGGAGTTGTTGAATCAGACAAAGTTTCAAGGCTTATACTTAAAGATTGGCAGGAAGGAAAAATAAAGGTTAGGTGATTATGCTGCAGATTTATATCGATACTCTCTGATCTCATATTCATGATCTTTTGACATTGACGATAAGCAAACAACTCCGCTATCATATTCTTCATCTTTAATTACTCTTCCATGAGTTTCGCACAGTTTTTGCAATTTACTCCACTTAACCCTAGTTGAATCAGAAAAAATACGAGGATAATTTGAATCGCTATAAAATCTATTTGGATCTTCAATCACATAACGAACAACACTTTCTTTTGACGCAAACTGCAAAACCAAAGGCAATTGCCTAATTGCATCAATCCCACCAAGTTCATCAGGATGATTAACTTCATTTACCATCAATAAGATTAATTTCTTTTATTTTTAAACTTATATCTCCTTCACCATATAAAATCCTTCAAGAGAATATCCAAGTTTTTCATAATACTGTCTAACTCCAATTCCAGAAATAACAGCTAACTTGCCTATACCTTGTTCTTTTGTTATTTTTTCAGCTTCATCCATAAGCCATTTCCCAAAGCCTTTGTGCTGTGCAGCCTCTCCTCGTTGTCCTAGATTCAAAGCTTGCCCATAAACATGCAATTCTCTAACTATCGCCTTCCTATTTTTCAATTTGCCTCGTTCGCTAAGCTCACTCGATTTCTTTAAAGATGATAATGTTAAATCGCTATTAATATCACTTCTCTCTTTATTACTAATCTCCAAATTATCATTTTTATTATTAACATATTCTTTATCTTCAAATATCCTCAATCTTAATAACCCAAATAAAACATCATCATCATTAACAATTTCAAGAAAATATTCTTTTCCGCCGCTAGCTTCATACTCCAATATCTTTAATTTAAGATTCTCATCATTTAACTTGTTAAAGCCAATCTCTCTCATTCTAATTTCCTTGACTTTTATTCCTTTAGTTCTGAATTCATCCTCAACTTCCTTTCTTAAATGAAGAGTTGCAGGAGTTCCAATAACTTTTTCTTTTGGAAATTCTCTCATTATCCTCATAACTCTGCAATATTCGGGAATTAATTGCATCATTTCTGTGAGAATTTTCCTCGTTACTTCATCACTATAAGGAGTATAACCTATTTTTTTATATATGTGTGCAAGAGGAGAATCCTCAACAATCTGACAAGGATATATTTTAAGCTGGTCTGGCCTAAATCTTTCATCTTCAAAGATTTTCTTAAATAAACTTATATCTTTTTCAGGATTGCTATAAGGTAATCCAGGCATGACATGATATCCTAGCTTAAAACCAGCGTTCTTCAAATTTTTAGTGGCTTCAATAACATCATTAACAGTATGCCCTCTAATAATTTTCTTGTAGATTTCATCATCTAATATTTGAATACCTATTTCAACTCGCGTACACCCAAATTCCAACATTCTTTCAATTTCTTCTTGCGAACAATTATCAGGCCTGTTTTCAATGCACATTGCAACACATCTATGTTCAGAAGTTTCATTTATCTTTTTGGCTTCTTCAAGACTTTTTGATTCTCTTCCATTAAGAGCATCATAGCATTTTTTTATAAATTCATATTGATAATCAATTTCATACTGAAGGAAAGTTCCTCCTAAAACAATTAACTCAATCTTGTCAGTAGGATGGCCCATAGCTATAAGAGAATTTAATCTTGATTTTGTCTGTTCGTAAGCATCAAACTTAAAGGTCAAGGCTCGCATTATTGCAGGACTTTTGTTAGTATAAGATTGAGGAACATAATCTCCGCCAGGGCAAAAAATACAAGTCCCATGATCGCATTTTCTAGGTTTTAAAACAACTGTAAGTGGAGTTACTCCTGAAACACTCCTTACAGGTTTTTTTGGATTTTCTTTTGTATATGTTTTAAGCTCCATAAAATCTTGACATTATTCACATTTTTAAATCTTGATTACTCGTATAAATCATGGAAACTAAAGATCAGAAGCAAGTTTGGGATAATATTGCTCCAGAATGGCATAAGTTCAGGCAAAAACCATTTGAGAAAACAATGGAATTCTTAAAAAGCCAAAAAGGTAAGATTCTTGACTTAGGCTCTGGATCTGGAAGGCATTTAACTAACATTAAAAACGGAAAAATGTATCTTGTCGACTTCTCAAAAGAGATGATAAGCTTTGCTAAGAAAAAATCAGAATCGCAAGATATTTCTGCTGAATTTTTTGTTATCGAATCAACAAACCTTCCTTTTGAAGATAATTATTTTGATGCTGCTATTTTTATAAGCGTATTAATGTGTATAGAAAAAGCAAAAAACAGAGAAAAGGCCATTAAAGAATTATATAGAGTTTTAAAGCCAAGATCAAAAGCATTTATCAATGTATGGAATAAAGATTCGGAATGGTTCAAAAATTCTTCAAAAGATCGTTATATGAAATGGCGAGATAAAGGAATAAGATATTATTATTTATATGAAGAAAAAGAAGTGCATGATTTATTTGAATCTTTAGGGTTTAAAATAATAGAAAAATTCAAACCAGATAAAAGCATAAATTTTATTGTCGAGAAACCTACTTCTTCTTCGCCCTAAATCCTTTTTTCACAACTTTCTTTTTATCTTTTGAATCTTTCTTACCAAGCTCTCCAGGCTCAACCTTCTTTACAAATTTCAATAAATCCATGAAATTCTTCTTTTCCATAAACAAAACACTTTCGCTTGAGTCTTCAAGATGCGCTTGCAACAATCCAAGCCCTTTCAAAAAACCAGTGCAGTTCCAAACTATTCTATCATCAGCTATATGCAAGACAACTAAAATCTTATTAATATCACTAGCCATACTCCTATTATTCATCTCATCCATTAACACAGGTTTAACATCTTCAATGTTCATCTTAATCTTCTCGCCAAGAGGTTTTGGAATAAATTTTTGATGTGTAATTGTCTCAGCCTTCTTGTCTAAAGGAATTCTTTCAACTTTCTTGTCAACTTTAAAGCTGACAATCACATTTTTCTTTGGAGAATAAAAATCAACTTGAGTTTCATTTTGCTTTGTTTCATAATCTCTTGTAAAAAATAAAGAGCATAGATAAGCGCTAGAGTCTTCTTTCATAAAATTCTTAAAATCATCCGACTCCTTGGCTTTTTTAATAAAGTGTTGGGTTTTCATATTATTTTTTGGTAACCTTTTTTAAAAGGTTCATTTTCATAGGATACTATAAGAATGATAATTTATAAAACTAGCTGTTAAAATGGCTATGTGTAAATCCTAGATCATAAATCTTGGATTAATGTTCCATTCATACT